>DJEN01000051.1:0-13995 GCA_002431345.1 Megasphaera sp. UBA5897
GGCAATATCTATGAGATATTAAACGGAAATAAGCAGTTCTTGATTCCGGTTTATCAGAGATTCTACAGCTGGGATATAGATCAGTGTAAACGACTTTGGAACGATATTGTAGAGATGCAGAGAAAAGGCAAAGCTGGGCATTTTGTAGGTTCTATAGTTAATATTGCTGAGCAAGCAATGCCAACAGGTGTTCAGAAATATATGATTATTGACGGCCAACAGCGAATGACTACCTTAACACTGCTTCTTCTGGCTTTGCGCGATTATGCAATAAAGAATCCGAGTGACACAACAATCAATGCTCGTCGTATAGATAATATGCTTCTAAAAAACGAGTATGAAAGTGGTGATGAACGATATAAGTTACTGCTGACTGAAACAGATAGAGATATTCTTATAAGCCTTGTTGAGGAAAAGCCAATTGCAGAAAGCACTAGATCAAGATTAATCGAAAATTACAATTTTTTTGCTAACAAGCTATCTGATAAAGAACTTCAGCCTGCAGAGGTATATGAGTCAATTGGAAAGTTACAAATTGTTAATATCACATTAGATCGTGCTATTGACGATGCACAGGCAATCTTTGAAAGTTTGAATTCTACCGGTAAGGAACTTTCTGAATCTGATTTGATTCGTAACTATGTCTTGATGGGACTAGAGCCATCAGAACAAACTTATGTATATGAACATCTTTGGCGGCCCATGGAACAGCTGTTTAGTTATGAAACGCAAGGAACAGTAATGGATGCTTTTTTCCGCCATTATTTGACCATGAAACTTTCTCGCATTCCAAAGCAAGGACGCGTATATGAAGAATTCAAATATTGTTTATGGAGCATCAGGATGAATTAGATCAAATCATGAAAATTGTGAAGCAATCCTTTGATGCACAGGCAGAATCATGATTTCGGGACGTTAAAAAAGGAATCCTATTGAAAAAGAAAGCGGATAAAATTACTGTCTGTTCCGGCACTGCGGCATACGTAACTTATATTTTCTCTATTAGCAATCAGAAGGATCGGGAAGATAGTAATGTATAAATAGGGGCTGCAACAAAATGGGCGAAAATGCTCATCTTGTTACAGCCCCATTTTTGGATACAGGGTAGGTTTGGGTATGCGTTGTCAGCGACATCGTTGCTAAGGAAGCTGCGTCTGATTTTATGGTCAGCGCATATTTTTTCCTTCAACGGACTGTTTGTTTTGGTACATGGCGGCATCGGCACGGAGAAAGATATCTTGGTAGTTCCTATCTGTTTCCGGACAATAATCACTCATGCCGGTAGCGAAGGCAAGCTGTTCCCAGGGGCGTTCCTGCTGATAGTTTCGTTTTTGGTTGCAGGCAGCGAGCCGTTCCAGCAGCGTGAAACGGTTTTGATAATCTTTGCCCGTTACCAAGACAAGAAATTCATCGCCACCGATGCGGAAGATAGGGCTGCAGGTATAGGTGGTTCGGATGAATTGTACAGTCTGGCGCAGCAGTTCGTTGCCCATGATATGACCAAATTGGTCATTGATGCCCTTCATGCCGTTTACGTCTATCATTAGTACACTGAAAGCGAGTTGGGGGTCTTGGATTGCCATGCGTTGCTCAATTTCGGCTATTTTCTGTTCATATGCCGTAGCATTGCCAACGTTTGTTAATTTGTCTTCTAATGCCAGTGCTTTTAACTGCTGTACCATGCCCTTCATTTTAAGCATTGTTCGATTCATGTTTTGGGCGAGTTCACCTAATTCATCATTGCGAGTAATAGTCAATGGTTTGTCATAGTTTCCTTCACCAATTCGTTTGGCTGCTGCATCAATTGCTTTTAGAGGACCGATAATCTGGTGGGCTAATAAAACGGCAATAATCGTGATGATGAGTACAAAGCAGAATATTAAGAAAGAAATAAATATCATCGCTCTAGAACGCTCTGCGTACAGCGCAGTCTCTGGTGCGGACACACCTAAATTCATGCCGTTGTACAATGTTTTGAATGCCATTTGTCTTTCCTCATCTTTATAATGATAGGACAACAGCAGATCGTTTGAATCTCTGCCTTTCAGTGTGGTGGCATAGGGATCTAAACCAAAATCCTCCAAGTCGTAGTCAAGGCTGCCGTTGGGATAGTCAGGGTGGTAATATAGTTTGCCTTCATCAGAAAACAAAACGACATAACTGTTGTCATATATTTTGTTCATTTCAATCTTATTTATCAACAGCTGCATGCGAATGCTGAAACCCATTAATGCGATGAGTTTTCCTTTAGAGTAGACTGGCACGATATAGGCAATCTTGCGAATACCGTCCATTGGAGAGACATAAGGAGCGCGCCAATAGGGTTTTTGCTGCGATAACACTTTGTTAAACCACATATTCCAATATGCTGTGTCATAAAAAAACTTCTGGATTTCTGCCGGAGAATGGCTGACGTACTGGTTTTTCTCCGGATTTCGCGTATACCAAAAGCCATCTTGACCAGCGATAGTCGGATTAAAGAGGATAAAAAAACCGTATATAGTAGAAGAAGCGTTAGATGTCAAATCAAATTGATGTGCCAGGTGTTGTTTGAGGTCTTGACGGAAATTGGCATCTGCGAGAGCGTTTGGATCTTGCACATTATCTTCTAAGGCATGGGACATAGTTAGAAGAATATTGCTGGAATATGATAACGTACTTTGCAATGGTTCTGCAATCCGTTGTGCTTGCCAGTTCAAACTCATTCTAGCAATAGTATTGGATGTGTAATTGATAGTCTGTAGGTTTAAGTAGCTTAAGAATAAAGTTAAAAGCAATGTAGTCCCTGTGATAATCAGGATGAACTTACTTTGCAGACTCCGCATGTGTTTTTTCATAATAATATCCTTTTTAGGTAAATAAAAAAACAGTAACTGTTTGACCTAATGAACAGCTGCTGTTTTTAGATATGATGAAATCATACAACTTTTTTTTGGGAATATTGGTTGCAACTGGCTGCCATATGATAGGCCCTGATAGCTTTGCGTCGCTGGATTTCTCCAGGTTTGCTAAAAATATATTTATTTATAAGATATATCATACATTATACTGTACGCTTATTATAAGATATAATATATTTATTTGTCCATACATATAAAAATAAATTATAGATGCATAAGGATATACTGTTGAATATGCGGAGGATTTTACTGTTTTACAGCGAATGTGTCACATGTTGTATACTATTTCACAAGATTGTTCTTTAGCCGTGCGGTGTACATAAAAAATATAAAGTAGAAGAACCGTAAGAAAAGGACTATGTTTTATGCCAAATAGCTTGGGCATTGCTGTGTGCTAGTAATTCTTCGATAGGAATATGCGCGGGGCAAATATCTTGACAGGACAGAGAATGACCGCATGATTCATAGTACAGTTTACGATAGGCTGTCATACTTTCTTGTATATGAGTATCATGAGATGCGCCGTTGATGATGCGAAATGCGTTTACTGGAGCTAGGGCACCGGCAAAATGTGGTCGGCCGTCAAACTGGGGACAGATTTCCAAGCAGCAGCCACATAATAGACAGCGTGACGATTGGCGGTGCCATTCCTGCGACCAGGGAGACGGATGGGAGGAGACAGTGTGCCAGATTTTGAGCTGTTTTAGGAGTGTGTGCAGGATAGATCTGTCGACAATCAAATCGTGGACAACAGGAAATTTGCGCAGCGGCGCAATCGTAACCGTAGATTTGCGAAAGGAACGAAAAAACGTGGCACAGGCAAGACGCGGCAGTCCATTGATGACCATGGCGCAGGCACCGCACTTGCGAACCATGCAGCTGCACTGCCAGCTGATAGGAGATACTTCACAGCCGTCTTTCGTCTGCAGCGGCGTATGTTCGTTGAGTGTACGGAGGGCTGTGGCAATCGAATCATCACAAGTGCCGTCGTACAAAAACTCTTGCCAATAGGGGGCAGACGACGGCGTATCCTGCCGCTGAATGCGCAAGGTATACATATATATCACTTCTTTTCTGGAATCGGTATAAATTGAATGTGAATGGCAGCACTGTCATATGTGGCGAGCGTTGTTTTTTTATACGCTGCATCGTCACGGGCAGGATAATCCATGCGCCAATGCGCGCCCCGGCTTTCTTTGCGCGTCAGCGCACTGCAGAGCATTGCTTTTCCCAACAACGCAGGAGGGCTTTGCAGGTCTTGCAGCTGGTCTAGACCGTGCTGCAAAGTTTCTTGACTGCGGCGTATTCCTAGGGATTGGCTTAAAATCTGACGAAGTATGTGCCATTCTGACAAAGACGGAGCTGACGGCACAGCCGCTTGGCATGCTGCACGGCAGGCGGTGCCGTTCCCTTCTGTGTAGGCCGTTTGAGCGGCAGTCATGCCGCCGTATATAGCACCCAGCAGAGAATTGCCGCCTAGGCGGTTGGCACCGTGGTACTGCGAAGCACATTCGCCGGCAGCATAGAGGTTTTGCCAAGGTGTGCGGTGTGCTGCGTCCACATACAGGCCGCCCATAAAATAGTGAATACCCGGCGCGACCGGAATCGGTGCCGTGCGGGGAGATAGACCTGTATACAGCTGGCAGTCATCCTGTACACCCTGTAATTTGTGTTCCCAAACAGCAGGGGATAGATGGCGCATGTCCAAGTACACCGTACCGTATTGGCCCATCATGGCTTCTATTTCACGAGCCGTAATATCACGAGGCATGAGATTTCCCAGCTCCGGATATTTTTCTTCCATAAAATAGTAAGGCTGTCCGTCCCGCAGGGTATACAGCCGGCCGCCTTCGCCGCGGGCCGCTTCACTGAGCAGCATGCGTTTGCCGTTGCTTTGGATTGTTGTGGGATGATATTGGATAAATTCCCCATTGGCCAGAGGAAGACCTAGACAGAACAATTCGGCTGTCACAGCTCCCGTATTGGTCAGCGAGCCTGTCGTTTGTTGAAACAGGCCGTGCATGCCTCCTGTTGCGATGATGACGGCATCGCCAAGCAGTGTCTGCAAGTGCCCTGTATAGGTATCTCGGATGACACAGCCGCCGCACACCGTGCCGTGATGGCAGAGCGTGACAAAATCATGATGAGAAAGTCGATATACACGGCTGCGTACTTCTTCTTGGCGAAGCGCGTCGATAAGCGCAGTTACTAGTTGTTTTCCTGTATCGCTTTGTACAAAGGCTGTTCGTTTTTTCTTTTGGCCGCCAAAGTTTCGCAAATCAATATCATAAGAATGGGCGATGCGGTTAAAGGGAACCCCCATGTCTGCGAGTTTGGCAATGAGTGCTGGCGCGGCTTGGGTCATGTTCCAGACGGCGTTGGGGTCGGCCAGCCCGCAGCCTGCACGCATCGTATCGCTATAGTGTTCCTGCGGACTGTCGTGTTCCTCTTTGGTGTTCAGCGCCCCGTTGATGCCGCCTTCTGCCATGACCGATTGGGATTGTTCTGAAGGCTGCGATGAAACAAGATATACGGTGTGATTTTGTTTTGCTGCCGTCCAAGCCGCTGTCATACCGGCTAATCCGGCACCGATGATGATGATTTTTTTACTCATACGTATTGCCATCCTGCATAATAATAGAGAAGACTGCCAATCATAAACAGATACAAAATGAAAAGAACGCTGTATAGGTCACGGGTATGCACGGCAATGTGTGGCATCCCTAGTGCCAGCAGCAAAGGGCGTATGTTAAGCCCGATGTGAAGAAACAGCATGCTGACAAATAGAAACTGCGTAATCAGCTTGAAAGTTGTAAATTCATATAACATATAGTGTGTGTCCTCCATGCTGCCAAATACGTGCCAATGAAAGAGAAACAACAGCACGACGGCCACACCGCTGCCGCGGCGCAGCCAAAAGAGACGGTTGGCATGACTGTAGTAAAAGCATTGTCCCTGTCTCAGTGTACGCAGCCAAAAGCGGCATCCCAAAAGAATATGACACACAGCCAGAATGCCGACGAGACAGCCCATGAACGCTGCCGGCCGCGTACTGATGCCCAGCAGCATAAAACTGCCCATGGCAGCATGCCACAGACAGAGTATAGTTAGAAAGGCTGTCAATAGGGTAAATATTTTCCGCATACTATTACCTCATTTCATAACTTTTCAGACGGAACTGCTGTGCAGGGAGTTCATCGCCGGGCTGTAAAAAAGAAGCCGGTACGATAGCTGCTTCATACTTATAAGTGCGCAGGCGGGAATAGAGCATGACGGCATTCATGGGAATTACCTGCACCGTAACATGCTGTGCAGCAAGCCTGTCCGCCCAATGTCTGACATACGCGCATAAGGCAGCGTTGTCAGCCGGTACGTAAATACGAAATGACGAGTCCTGCCAGTCTGCCAGCGATACCGTGCGGTGCACAAACGAATCCTGCAGCTGATGCTGTGCGTCAGCCGTAAGAGGCAGTGACGGTGCTATAAGAAAAATGTATTCACCAGTCAGCTTTTCGTCGGCTGCCGCTTGATATTTGGGTGTAGCGCCGCTCAGCACATCAATGGAAGAATGCAGTATGCCGCCCATGCATCCCAGCAGAAAGGCAGTAAGAACCATCATACGAAGGCAGCGCTTGTGTGATGGCGTCATCGATATCATTGTCTTTTCACCTACTTTTTGTTTTGAGGAATTATATCAATTAGTATAGCATGTTTTCCCCAAAAAAGCATGGCTTGCCAAGAGAATATTTTGACAGGAACCGTAAGTTTTGCTAAGATAAAAAAATCTAAATATAGATACTCAGTATACGCATTTGGGAGGGATTACCATGGCACGTATTTCGTATGGATGGCCGCTGCTTATTTCATTGGCAGGAACCGTTGGGTCTCTGGCGGTTGATTCTAAAAAGGGGCATATTATCTGCGGTGCCGTCATGACGGGCGTATCTATTTTACATGCGCTGCAGCATCGCAAAGCCATAGCCGGCAGCATGCAAAAGAAAATAGATCGAGCAGCAGATTACATTCGTCTTCCTCATACGCAGCCTGATTTTTTTATGCGCGGTGTAGAAATTGCTTTTTATATGCCGGGACGCATGCGGCTGTATTGTTCACATTTGGAGGGCAATGCACATTATAAGGAGCATATTGCCAAGTATCTGCGGGCCTTTGCCGATGTAGGCCGGGTACAGCTCAATCATGTCAGCGGTTCGATTTTGATTACGTACGACACAGAAAAAATCAAAGAATATCCTGATTTGGCCCGTGTTGAAGACTATATCCGGCAGCATGCGCCAAACGTATATACTGCCGCAGAATAAATGAGAAATTGTATTGCTTTTTCTTTATAAATATTGACTTTGATAACTATATTCATATAATATATAGTTATAGGATTCGTAAAGGAGGAGCAGACATGAAAGGATTGGTTATTTATTCTGCGCAAAAAAGCGCAACCCGGCAGGTAGCAGATGCTATTTTTGATGAACTGTTGTTGGACAAAGAAATGGCAACACTGGATGACATACCGAAAAATATACGCGATTATGACATCATCTTTGTCGGATTTTGGATGGAGCAGGGCAGTTCCGCCGCGGAGGGCGCCACGTTTTTGCAGTCTATTGAAGATATGAATGTCGCTTTGTTTGGTGTCATGGATGCCGCACCGACGACGGAAGAGGCACGAGATTGTCTGCACCGCAACAGGGAGCTGCTCCCTAAAAACAACACATTCCTTGGCGGCTTTATTTGTCAGGCTAAAAAAGATGCCAATCAGACAGCGCAGCCGACAGCAGGCGATATTTGGGGCGCGAAGATGTTTGCCAGAGAAATGTACTATTCCTTACGAAGCTGATGCGTTGCCGCGCAATACTGCCGAAAAAGCAGGACTTATAAGCAGTGATTTATGCATGTTCATGAAACAATGTGTAAAATCACTGCTTTTTTTTATATAATTTTATGTCAAGAAAGGAAAAGTTTGTTATAATAGGAAATGTACAAAAAAAGGAATAAACATGTAAGGAGGTGCGACGATGAAACGGAATATAGTGCTTGTAGGCATGATGGGAAGCGGAAAAAGCCATATTGGACGCAAATTGGCACAGCGGCTGGGCTGGCAGTTTGTGGATACAGACCGGCGGATTGAACGGGCTGTCGGCATGACTATTGCTGATTTTTATAATCAGGCCGGTGAAAAATGTTTCCGCGAACGGGAAATCAATGTACTGCAGCAAGTAAGCCGCTACCATGAAGCGGTCATTTCGTTTGGCGGCAATTTCCCTATGAGCGTAGAAACATATCGCATATTACATCGACATGGTTTCATTATCGCCCTTTTGTCTGAGCCGTTTCGTGTAGAAGAACGAGTCAGCCGTCATATTGGTAAGCGGCCGACGGTAGATTACGACCATTTACGGGAATTTGTCCATCGCATGATGCGGCAGTGGGAAGAAATTTATCCGCATTGTGACTGTTTAGTCGATACGACGCGGGGCGGAGCTGCACAGATTGTAGAAAATATTGTCAGCAAGATAGAGGAAAAACACGTGCAGTTTGCTGCACGGGAGAAAAGGGAGATGGAGAAAAATGATTAGCAAAATTGGTGTCTTAACCAGCGGCGGTGATGCGCCGGGCATGAACGCTGCTATTCGCGGCGTCACGCGGTATGCGATTCAAAAAGGATTGGCAGTAGAAGGCATTATTCGGGGCTACGAAGGCCTGCTCAGCCATGAAACGATACCGCTGCAGCGCCGTGACGTAGGGGCTATTATTCACCGCGGCGGTACAATGCTGCGGACGGCACGCTGCTTGGATTTTTTGGAAAAAAAGACGCAGAAAAAAGCTGCTGACTATTTGAAGTCGCTGGAAATCGATGCGTTGGTTGTTATTGGCGGCGACGGTTCCATGCGCGGGGCACAGGCACTCAGCCAGTTTGGTATTCCGACTATCGTCATTCCCGGCACGATTGACAATGACATGATGGGAACGCAGTATACGCTGGGATTTGATACGACGATCAACACGGTATTGGAATCGGTCAACAAAATTCGTGATACGGCATTTTCTCATGATCGGGTCGCTGTTATTGAAGTCATGGGGCGCCATGCCGGTTTTATTGCGCTTCATGCCGGTATGGCTGCCGGCGCGGAAGCAGTCTTAATTCCGGAACATACAGTGGATTTGCCGGCGTTGTGCGAACATTTGGCAGAATCCCACCGCATGAAAAAGCTGAGCAGTATCGTTATCGTGGCAGAAGGCGCGGCGAAGGGAGCCGATGTGGTAGATTACATTAAAGAGCATACGTATTTGGAACCGGCACTGACTGTATTGGGATATGTACAGCGCGGCGGTTCTCCGTCGGCGTATGATGCGATTATGGCAGGACTTTTTGCACAGAAAGCCGTAGACAGCCTGATTGCCGGTACGTACAATTGCATTGTCGGCCTCATTGACAGCCGTATTGTAGCTACCCCGTATACAGAAGCAGAACATTTGAAATATTCGATTGATGAAAATATGTACCAGCTGCTTCATTGGCTGGGCCGTTAACTGCGATACCGAAAACAGGTATCGGCACAATTCCCATAGGTTTTGTCTATATCCGCCTATGGGAATTTTTTTATCCATACATGGACAAGATGCTTGCATGACTTCAAAAAAAGATAAAGCAACACATAGACAAGGAGACACGACCATGAAACGACAACTCGGAATACTGCTGAGTGCTGTAAGCTTGGTTATAGGCATGACAGCTGGCGCGGCGGCAGCCAATTATTCTGATGAAATGAAAATGACTGAACCCAGTAAAATTACAACACAAGAAGGAGCGGCTTCAGTAGAACGCCAATTTGACCACCGAGGGACGCCGTATTTCGCTCATCCGGATATATTTCACATGAAATCCAACAGCACGCGGACGATACTGACGGGATTTCATACGCTGCAGCAGTCCAGTGAATGGTCCTGCGGCCCGGCAGCCGCACTGATGGCGCTGCAGTGGTACGGCAGGGCCGGAACCTATACAGAAGAAAAACTGGCAGCATTTCGCCATCCGCTGCAGGATGTACACGTCGAAGGATTTCCTGACGGCTATCCAGGTACGACGCTCAATCAAATGGAAGATATATTCAACCGTGTAGGCGGCTTTACCTATGAAGATTCCAACACGTATAAAAAGAAAAATGAAACGCTTACGCCGCAGCGTATCCAAGAAGAACTCAAACAGGGACATCCTATTTTAGTCGCTTGGATTGACTGGGGCGGCCATTGGCAGGTTATCATTGGGTATGATACGATGGGAACGGAAAGTACACTGGATGATGTGCTGATCGTTGCCGATTCGTACGATGTGACCGACCACAACCAGGATGGCTATGGCATATATCCAGCAGCCCGTTTCTTTTCCGTGTTTAATATGTACGGTCAATTCCCGGAACGAGAAGGGGGAAATCAGCAGCTGTTCTTGATTCCTAAGCCGATTTCTTCAAAAACGCATCCATCACGTTAGCATATGTATATCAAAAACAGACTCTGTGATGCAGGTCTGTGCGTATCCTATGTTTTCTGAAATCCCTGTCTGCAGCGCATATAAGCTGTTGGCAGGGATTTTTTGGCAAGTTATGTATCTGCACTGTACTATATATGTATTCTGTAGTACAATATGATGTATAGCTATATGCAATATGCAATTATAATATAATTGAATTACGTGTAAATGCAGAAACAGAAAGAAGGGTATGCCATGTCACGATTCATGAGTAATTTGAAACGACGTGTTTCGAAAAGTCCTAAAAAAGTGGTATTGCCGGAGTCGCACAGTCGGCGTGTGCTGCAGGCAGTAGAACAAATCCAGTCGGAAATGTTTGCCCGGCCTATTTTAATCGGCAAGCCGCAGCGGCTGATTGAAATTGCAGCAGAATATCAAATTGACTTGGACGGCGTAGAAATTATTGATCCGGAAACGTATCCCATGCTGGATACATTCAGCCAGTATTATGCGGAACATGCCAAGGAAGACATTTCCGTTGCCGATGCCAAAGAACTGCTCAAGAAAAATACGATTCGTTTTGCCGCTTGTTTAGTGGCTTTTGATGTAGTTGACGGGATGGTTGCCGGGATTACAGATCCGTCATCAGAAGTGCTGCATGCGTCTTTGCAGCTGATAGGCGTACACCCCGGCGTTACGACGGTCTGTAGCTCCTTGATTTTGATTACAGACAAGCCGCAGTTTGGCGATGACGGCATTTTTATCATCGGGGACCCGGACGTTATTATCGAGCCGACGGCACAGCAGTTGGCAGATATTGCCGTAGCCTGCGTAGACAGAGCCAGACGAACGGTGCAGACCCTGGATCCCAAAGTTGCGCTCTTATCGTATTCGACGCTGGGAAGCGGCGCTGGGGAAGAAGTAGACCGTGTGCGGGAAGCCGTACAATTACTGCGTGACCGCAACGTCGATTTTGCTTTTGACGGCGAATTGCAGCTGGATACGGCATTGGTGCCGCGCATTGCCCATAACAAGGCTCCGGAATCTCCCGTTGCCGGGCAGGCCAATGTCCTTATTTTCCCAAATTTGTCTGCCAGCAATATCAGCTATAAAATGCTGCAGCAGCTGTATGGCGCAACAGCTGTCGGCCCGATGCTGCAAGGGCTGAAAAAGCCGGTTATGGACTTGCCCCGCGGCTGCACGCCGGAAGACATCGTAGATATTGTTGCTGTTTGCTGCAGTGATGCCATCTATATGGATGAAGAACGAAAAAGGGACATTGAGTTTACGAGCCGGTTTGAAAAATTAGACCGCCGTGTAGCTGTAGAAAGTAAAAACGTATCCATCCGTTTTGATGCAGAAAAGTGTAAAAACTGTACGTTGTGCCGCCGCCGCTGTTCCGATGTCATGTCTATGACAGGGTATTATTCACTGGAAAGCACAGGTGACGTGCCGATTTGTGTCCACTGCGGCCAATGCTCGCTGACCTGTATGTTTGGAGCTACTGTAGGGGTATCGCAGCAAGATAAAATTAAAGAAGCCATTAACGATCCGAAAAAAACAGTTATTTTCCAGACGGCACCGGCAGTACGCGTTGCTTTGGGTGAAGAATTTGGCATGCCGTACGGCTCGATTGTCCAAGGCAAGCTGATTGCGGCGCTGCGGGCACTGGGCGGCAAATATGTGTTTGATACCAATTTCGGGGCAGATTTGACGATTATGGAAGAAGCGTCGGAACTGTTGTACCGGCTGAAGCATAAACGGGAATTGCTGCCGCAGTTTACAAGCTGCTGTCCGTCGTGGGTCGAATTTACGGAAATCTTTTTCCCGGAATTGATACCCCATCTGTCTACGGCAAAAAGCCCGATTAGTATGCTCAGTCCGCTGATTAAAACGTACTTCGCCGAAAAGATGAAACTTAACCCGGAAGATATTGTAACCGTCTGTGTAACCCCCTGCACGTCGAAAAAAGCCGAAATCGAACGGCCGGAACGAAATGCTGCCGGTGTCTATTGGCATAAACCGGAAATTCGCGACACGGATTACTGTATTACGACGCGGGAACTGGCCAACTGGATTCGGGAAGCAGCCATTGACTTTCAAGCATTGGAAGACTCGTCGTATGACGCTGTCTTTGGCGAATCTTCCGGTGCCGGCATGATTTTTGGTGCCAGCGGCGGCGTCATGGAAGCAGCTCTGCGCACACTTATTTATTTGGAAACAGGGCGGGTGGCTGAAAAAGGATTCCTCAACTTTACGCCGATACGCGGCTTGGAAGGGGTCAAGGAAGCGGCCATTACCTTTGAAAATGAAATCCTGCATGTGGCAGCTATCAGCGGTTTGGGAAATGCCCGCAAATTTATTAACCGCTTAAAAGAAAACCATTCATGGAAAAAATATGCATTTGTTGAAATGATGGCCTGCCCGGGCGGCTGCATTGGCGGCGGCGGCCAGCCAAGAACCAAACTGCCGCAGGAAGTACCGGCAAAACGTGCCCGCATCCAGTCTGTTTATGAATTGGACAAAGAAAATACGATTCGTTCCAGCTGGCAGAACCAAGAACTGCAGACACTCTATGCCCGCTTCTTGGGAGACCCGTTAAGCGAGACGGCAGAAAAATTGCTGCATACACAGTATGTCAATAAGCATTATATGCTCGGACGGGAAGATACGATTGGGTCTGACATATAACGCGCTGAATAAAATGGAAAATGGAAAAGGATACAAATCATGCATTTTGCGGTTTGTATCCTTTTCTGATATTTTTTCTTTGCTTTTTTGTTGCATATATAATATAATAGCAAGGTATATATATTTAGTAACGTCTAACGTTTTGATTCATTAGAGGAGTGTTAGTTCATGTCATTTGATTTTAGCCTGATTTGGAATTCTCTGCCGTTGCTGCTGGCTGGTGCCGGCGTAACGATTGAAATCACGGCCATTGCTGTCGGCCTGGGCTTTATTTTAGGCTTGATTACCAGTGTGTGCCGCCTGTCGAGCGTCAAAATTCTGCGCGGCATTGCTATCTGCTATGTAAATATTATTCGCGGCACGCCTATGCTGGTACAAATCTTCTTGATTTATTTCGCACTGCCCATGGTCATTGGTGAACGAATCAATCCATTTGTGGCAGCTGTTGCCGCTTGCTCCATTAACAGCGGTGCGTACGTATCCGAAATTTTCCGCGCTGGCATCCAGTCTGTCGATAAAGGCCAAATGGAAGCCGGCCGTTCACTGGGATTATCGTGGATGCAGACAATGCGCTACGTTATTTTGCCGCAGGCGTTTAAACACGTTATCCCGCCGCTGGGCAATGAATTTATTTCCATGACTAAAGAAACGTCCTTAGTTTCTGTCATCGGCTTTGAAGAATTGACCCGCCGCGGCCAACTGATTATTGCCAAGACGTATGGTTCTTTTGAAATCTGGCTTACTGTTGCTGCTATTTATTTGGTACTGACGCTGAGCATTGCCCGTCTTGTAAGCTATTTGGAACGGAGGTTTGCAACAGATGATAGAAATTAAAGGATTAAAAAAGAGTTTTGGCAGTCATCACGTATTAAAAGGAATTGACCTTACTATTCACGATAAAGAAGTAGTCGTCATTATCGG
>DJEN01000051.1:14082-29410 GCA_002431345.1 Megasphaera sp. UBA5897
GGTGAAATCATTGTAGACGGCATCAGCATGAGCGATGCCAAGAGCATCAACGATATTCGCAAGGAAGTCGGCATGGTATTCCAGCGGTTTAACCTCTTTCCCCATATGACAGTTCTGCAGAATATTACGCTGTCGCCTATCAAGACACGGGGTGTCAGCAAAGAAGAAGCAGAAAAAACAGCCATACAATTACTGGAAAAAGTTGGTTTGGCAGATAAAAAAAATGCCTATCCGGAAACGTTGTCCGGCGGCCAGCAGCAGCGTGTGGCCATTGCCCGTGCCTTAGCGATGAAGCCCAAATTTATGCTGTTTGATGAACCTACATCAGCTCTGGATCCGGAAATGGTCCGCGAAGTATTGGATGTTATCAAAGATTTGGCTAAAGACGGCATGGCGATGGCGATTGTAACGCATGAAATGGGTTTTGCCCGTGAAGTAGCCGATCGCGTGCTCTTTATTGATGAAGGAATTATTTTGGAACAAGGCAAGCCGGATGATATTTTCTTCCATCCCAAAGAAAGCCGAACACAAGAATTTTTATCCAAAATATTATAAGATGGCAGGATACGGTACAGTGGCATGCATTGTACCGTATTTTTTATGGACGATATGTTATTTTTTTTGCCGGGCAGGGAGTTCGTATGTTTTGTCGAATATAACATATAGAGAGAACACGGAGAAAAAATTTTATGCATAGGCGGTGAAAATATGTATATTAAGAGCATGCATATTGAAAACTATCGAAATTTAGTTGATGTGCATATGACATTTCATGAAAAAGCCAATTATTTGGTAGGAGAAAATGCCATTGGCAAAAGCGGTTTTTTGCGCCTGCTGTCGATTATGAGCAGCGGCTGCGGCATCCGTGAAGAAGATTATGCCGATCCGGAAAAACCTATCATTATTACGATGAAGCTGCACATGTTGAACAAAGACGATGAATACTTTGCGGACAGTCCGCACCGGCATGTACAGAAACTGTGCGTGCGCATGGAAATGCATGTAGATGAAGTGTATCCCAGACTGTATAATGCAGAAACGGGAGACGAACTGCCGCTGACACTGATTCGGCGTATCCGCTATATTCAAAATGCTGCGATTGAGCCGGAAGAAATGCATATTCCGCCGCAGATATACCGTGCGCTGGAAGAAAAACTGTCTGCGTGGAGCCAGACGCATATCGGTGATTTAGAGCCGGAAATCCGTTCGTATATCCAGCATGAAGTGCAGGTAGGAAATTTGGATTCTTCCTACTATGTATGCGTGTTTTTACTCTCCCGCATCCTTAGCCGCGAAGATCGGCCTGTAGCAGATAACATGAAGTTTATTTCCTTAGTAGCACTGCGGATTATTACGCAAATTTACATGATGACGCAAAGCCATGCCATGCCGCTGGAACATACGTTGATTATTGATGGACAGCAGCGGCTCTTTTTGCCCCTGATTATTTCCATCGATGAGCCGGAAGTGCATTTGCATCCGTATATGCAGCGTTCCATTTTGACATATTTCAAAAGCCTGCTGGATAATCAAGACAACCGGTTCCGCGAAGTAATCCAAGACCTGTTTCAAATCGACGGACTGCGGGGACAGCTGTTTATTGTAACGCATTCTACGGATTCGCTGGTTGATGATTACCGCAATATTGTCCGGTTGTATCGGGATAAAAACCATAATGTATGCGCTGCTTGCGGCGCGACGTTTCAGTTTAGTGAAGAAATAGAAAAACACTTGATTATGCATTTCCCGGAAGTCAAGGAAGCCTTGTATTCGCGAAGCGTGCTGATTGTCGAAGGGGAAACGGAATACGGCTGCTTCCGCTTGTTTGGCAAGACCTTGGCACTTCCCTTTGATTATTATGGGATTTGTCTTATCAATGCCCGCGGGGAAAGTTCAATTCCCAAAATTAAAAAATTATTGGAATACTTTAGAATACCTACAGTCGCTTTGTTTGACGCCGATGTAAAAAGCAGCCGCAAAGGGAAAAAAGGCGTGTATTTTACAGACCATATTTGTTTTGAAATGGATTTGGCAAAGATGATGATTGACAACGGGAAGCGGCGGGAACTGGACCGGATTATCAACGCGGCAAACGGCGAGCATGCGCGCGCTACGTCGGATATGCTGAAAAAAGCGTGCCGCAAGCTGGATGTCAATTATCATGAGTATCCGCCCAAAATGCTGTGGCATGTCAATGCCAGAAATACAAAGGCACTGTATATTTATTATTTTGCCTGGCTGTACAGCAACAAAGGCGTTATTTTGGGACGCTTGATTGGACAGTCCCTGCATCTGAAAACGATTCCGCCGGCCTTTGTCCGCGTCATTCAGGCAGCCGGACAGCTGGCAAAAGTATGATACAAGATGATTTTCATTTGGAATTAAAACGCAACACAGACGAAGCTGCCGTACCCAAACGGCAGCTTTGCACGTATAGGAGTAGTATATGAAACTTTTTATTGCAGAAAAACCAAGTATGGCCAGAGAGCTGGCAAAATGCCTGCCGCAGCCGCAGCAGCGAAAAAACGGCTATATTGTAACCGGCGGCGGCATTGTAACTTGGGCATACGGCCATGTTCTGCAGCAGGCAGAGCCGCAGGATTATGACCCTAAATATAAACAATGGCGGGAAGAAGACTTGCCGATTATTCCCAAACAATGGAAACTTCTTGTCAGCCCGAACAGCAAAGACCAGTTTCAGCTCATTTGTCGGCTGATTGAAAAAGCGGATGTCATTGTCAATGCCGGTGACCCGGACCGGGAAGGGCAGCTGCTCATTGATGAAATTTTGGATTATGTTGGCAATACCAAGCCGGTAGAACGAATTTTGCTCAATGCATTGGATGAAAAAAGCATCATGGAATCGCTGCAGGATTTGCGGAATAATACGGATTTTTGTCATTTAAAGAATTCAGCACTGGCTAGAAGCCGGGCAGATTGGCTGATTGGCATGAATTTGTCACGGGCGTATACACTGGCAGCACGTCGGCAGGGGCATCGCGTTGTCTTTCCGATTGGCCGCGTCAAAACGCCGACATTGGCACTTGTCGTGCGTCGGCAGCGGGAGCTGGACAACTTCAAACCTATCACGTATTATGTAGTCAAAGCCGTATTTCAGCATGAACACGGCGATATACTGGCACAGTGGCAGCCCAAAGACACACAGCAGGGGCTGGATTCGGAGGGACGTTGCTTGGATGAAAAAGCAGCCCAAGAAATTTTAATCCGGCTGCAGGCACAGCCGCAGGGGCAAATCACAGAAAGCAAAAAAAGCCGAAAAAAAGAAGCGCAGCGTCTGCCCTTGTCTCTGTCGGCGCTGCAGGTGCTGGCCGGGAAACGGTACGGTTATACGCCGCAGCAAGTATTGGATACGGCCCAAGAGCTGTATGAACGGAAGCTGACGACATATCCCCGTTCAGACTGTGAATATTTGCCGCTGAATCAGCGAAAAGACAGTCAGCAGATTATTGCCAATATCCAACACATACCGGGAAAACTGGCAGAATGGGCAGATCGTGCAGATACCAAAATAAAAAGCCGAGCGTGGAATGACAGCAAAATCACGGCACATCATGCGATTATTCCTACTACGGTTTCCTGTCCTTTTGCCAAGCTTTCGACGATGCAGCAGCACATATATGGATTGGTTGCCCAGGCATATCTGGCACAGTTTTATCCTGTTCATGAATATGACCAGACGCGTATTCTGATTGAGGCTGCCGATGAAACCTTCATAGCGCATGGCAAGACTGTCCTCGTCATGGGGTGGAAAGAGCTGTATCAGAGCGATAAAAAGAAAACAGAAGAGGATGAGGCGCATGAACTCCCTGCTGTACGCAAAGGCAGCCAGGTACACTATCAAAATGGGCAGGTAGATAAAAAAGCGACGAAACCGCCGCCGCGGTTTACACCGTCTACGCTTTTGGCAGCGATGAAGGAAATTTATAAATATGTCAAAGATGAAACCCTGAAAAAGAAATTAAAAGAAGTACAAGGGATTGGTACGGAAGCTACGCGGGCGACAATTATTAACGAGCTGATTACTAGAAAATTCTTGACAACGGAAGGCAAAAAGAAGTATTTGCGGCCAACGGACAATGCGTATCTGCTAGTGGATTCCCTGCCGGAATCGATGCTCTATCCGGACGAAACAGCCATATGGGAAGAACGGCTGTATCAGATGAGCATGGGACAGGACAATATTACGTCTTTTCTGCACGATCAGTTTTCTTTTTTGGATAAACTTCTTACGGCAGCTAAGACGGCAGTCATCAAGCTGGCAGGCGGTAAAATTTGTCCTGTTTGCGGCAGTGTCATGATGAAGCGTCATGGCAAGTACGGCGATTTTTATGGGTGCAGTAATTTCCCTTCGTGCCGCCATACGGAGCCTATCGAAGGAGAAAAAAGACTGCCGCCCAAACAGCTAGATACGACGTATGCTTGCCCGCGGTGCAAGAAAGGGTATTTTCAAAAGCGCAGCGGCCCGTATGGCCCTTTCTGGGTGTGCAGTACCGAAGGATGCCATACTAAATGCGCCGATGTAAACGGTAAACCCAGTATTTATGCAAATCGGCAATAATATAACATGCGTCCGCTATAAAATTATTTTGCCAAGAATCAAACCGTATGCAGAAAGGAGGGCAGGGCAATGGACTCATTCCGCGCGAAAGAATTATGCCGGCAAAAACAATATCAAGCTGTACTGGCTATGTATCAAAAGGGCCGTCCCAATGCTTCTTGGACGTGCTGGGATTATTATTACTATGCCTATGCGCTGCAAAAAACGAAACACTATGCCAAAGGCCATGAAATTGCCCGTTTGGGTATGATTGCCTTTCCGCAGTTTACGAGGCTGTATCACAGCTACTGCTGGTGTTTGTATTATCTGTATATCCAAAAATATGATGAAAAACGGGATGACCCGCGCCGGTTCCGCCGGGCAGTTGACGCTGTTTTGCAGTACAGCCGGCAGGAACCGTATTCCCCGTATACGCTGACGGTGTGGAAAGTGGTCGATAGTCTGCGGGGCAGGCCGGGACACACGGCAGCAGAGATTAGCCGGTATTTGGAAAAACTCGATCCAGACCTTCTTTCGGCAGAAGAAGGCATACACAGACGCAGCGGCCGGACCGTGCAGACCGCATCCGAAAAAGAACGTTGGTATTCGTTGCGCAGTCGATTTTTGGTGAAAGAAGAACAATACGAGGCTTGTATTTCCTTATGCCAAGAAGCACTGCGGGTTTTCCCTCAGCTTCATCACGACAATGAAATATGGTTTTCGTACCGCATTGCTCTATGCCGCTTGCGAATTGGCCAAGTTGACGATGCCATGCGGGAATTTCAGTATCTGCTGCAGTACAAAGAGCATTGGATTATATACCGGGGGCTGTTTTACTGCGCCGAAGTACAACATGACCGGCAAGCTATGCTGCAGTACGGTGCGGCAGGCATGCTAGCAGACGCACCGTTTGCCGGAAAAATCAATTTCATTGCTCAGTTGGCAGAAATATTGCAGCAGATGGGCAAAGAGATGATGGCCTTTGCCCATTACGTGTTTATCATGAAGCTGCGTGAACAGCGCGGCTGGCATGTTTCTTCTGCGCTGCGGCAGCGTATAGCATCTTATCAGGTACCTGTGCCGACGTGGGATACCCTGCTGGATACGCTGTATCCGTTTTGGATTTCCTGTAAGCATGCTGGAGAAGACCCGGTATATGGTACGATTGAAACTGTTTTGCCGGGCCATGCAGGAGGATTTATTACAACGTATACAGGGCCTGCATATTATTTTAAAACAACTTCCGTGTATCGGACAGACGCTGTCCGTGGACTGCATGTTAGTTTTTATGTACAGGAAGGCAGAAAAGGACCGCAGGAAACTGCCAAGCGGGCGATAGATATTATGCCTGCGGCGCAGAAAACCTATGATACGATGCACTAAATTTTTGCTTGGGCAAATGAATTGTATTATAATAAAACATAAACCAATACGTATATAAAATAGAAAGCGAGTGGCAGTATGATATTATCAGGTAGAGAAATCGTAAAACATCTTGGCAAAGAAATCGTAATTACGCCGTTTCACCCAGAGCGGGTCAATCCCAATAGTTATAATCTGTCTTTATATAACCAGCTGATGATATACGACCATCATGAACTGGATATGGCAAAGCCGAATCCGGCAACGACGATTACGATTCCTGAAGACGGCTATGTCCTGCAGCCCAATAAATTATACTTGGGCCGGACCAATGAATATACGAAGACAGAAGGATATATTCCGATGCTGGAAGGCCGGTCTTCTGTAGGACGTTTGGGTGTCTTTATTCATGTGACGGCTGGTTTTGGCGATGTAGGCTTTGCCGGATATTGGACGTTGGAAATTTTTTGTGTGCAGCCAATCCGCATTTATCCCAACGTAGAAATTTGCCAGATTTATTACCATGATATTGACGGTGAATATGATACGTATAAGCATGGCAAATATCAGAATAATACAGGCATTCAGCCGAGCATGCTGTGGAAGGATTTTCAAAAAAAAGGCAAGTAGCCGGGTAAGTCAATACATTGCGTTGCTGTGCAGCGCGTTTGGGAAAGGGTGGACGCCATGAAGACAATAGCCATTACAGATATACAGGGAATTCGCATAGGCAATGCCCAACAAAAAGAAGGCGGCACAGGCTGTACCGTTATTATCAGTCCGCAGGGGGCTCCCTGCGGTGTCGATGTACGGGGCGGCGGTCCGGCAAGCCGGGAATTGGAACTGCTGAATCCCGCTGCCAATGCAGACCGTATTCATGCCGTGCTTCTCAGCGGTGGCAGTGCGTATGGATTGGATGCGGCAGCCGGCGTGATGAAATATTTGGAAGAACATGATATTGGCTTTGATACGAGAATTTGCAAAGTTCCCCTTGTCGTGGCTTCGTGTATTTATGATTTAGGCTGTGGCAAAAACATTCGGCCTGACGCGCAAATGGGATATGATGCCTGTGTTGCGTCAGAACACAGTGAATTTGCCGAAGGCTGCCAAGGCGCAGGTACGGGGGCAACAGTTGGCAAAGTATGCGGACCTGATTATATGATGAAATCCGGCATAGGCTCCTATGCGGTTCAAGTCGGTGAATTGCAGGTAGGTGCTGTGGTAGTGGTCAATGCTGTCGGTGACGTGTTGGGGGAAAATAATCAGATTATCGCTGGCATGCGCCGTGCAGATGGCAGCGGCTTTGCTGATTCCAGACGGGTTATGCTGGAAGAACATGGCCGGACTGCAACACTCTTTTCGCAGCGCGACGCGGCGACGACCAATACGACCATTGGTACAGTCATCACGAATGGGAAGTTTGACAAAGCGCATATGAAAAAGATTGCCGCCATGGCTAGCAACGGTATCGTCCGTACCATTTGCCCAGTCAATACGACAGCAGACGGAGATTCTATGTATGCCATGAGTGTAGGAGAGATACATGCCGAAGTCAGTCTGACCGGAACAATGGCCGCCTATGTCGTAGAACAAGCCGTGCGCCGGGCTGTGCGGACAGCAACCAGCAGCTACGGTGTGCCAGCGATGGATTCATTGCCTAGATAAATCGAAAAAAAGAAAATAAAAAATTTAAAACCGGAATAGGACGCTGTTTGTTTGCGGTTTGAAGAACAGGAACCGTTATGCGGCAAACAATATACGTAAAACTGCATAGTAAAAAGGATGTAACAAAATGGATTAAAAACTGCCATTGTATTACAGCCTAGAATGCATATGGGAGCAGAAATAGACCTGTTTGGTCTATCTGCTCCATTTTTTTGTAAATATAATTAGAAAATTTATAAGTTACAGCATAGTCGCAGCAACAGCGTCTGTTTTTGGCGTGCAGTACAAAAATTTTAATCTAATTCTAATCTTATTTTAATCTAATTTTAATCTTCATCTGGTATAGTAAAGGTATCTTGAAAATGACGGAGGTATACCGCATGGATGATAAAGAATTAGGCAGGCGCGGTGAAGAAGCTGCTGCCCAGTATATTTGCTCGCAGAAGCACTATTCACTGCTTTGTAAAAATTACCGCAGCCGTTTGGGAGAAATTGATTTAATTGCTCAGGACGGCAGTGTGATTGTTTTTATTGAAGTAAAAACCCGCAATTCCCGGCACTACGGCCAACCTGCAGAAGCTGTCGAAAAACACAAACAACATAAACTCACGCTGGCAGCCAAATCGTATTTGTCCCGTTATGGGCTGTGGCATAGGCCTTGTCGTTTTGACGTCATTGAGGTCATGCCATCTGCTGCAGGATTTTGTATCCATCATATTCCCCACGCTTTTTGGAGCGTAGAATAAGGAGATTGCCTATGTTTGCGCGTATTTATGGTGCTACCATTTTGGGATTGCACGGCAATATTATTACTGTTGAAACAGATATTTCCAATGGCCTGCCGGCATTTGAAATTGTTGGCCTTGCTACGACATCAGTCAAAGAATCAAAAGAACGCGTCCGTTCTGCTATAAAAAACAGCGGCTATGAATTTCCGATGCGCCGCATCACCGTCAACTTAGCTCCTGCAGATCTCAAAAAAGACAGTGCTGGCCTGGATGCCGCGATTGCTGTCGGTATTATGGTATCCAGCGGCCAAATTCCGGCAGAAAAATGCCAGCAGACGATGTTTATCGGTGAACTGGCGTTAGACGGCAACATCCGTCCTGTAACGGGGATTTTGCCTATGATTCTACAAGGGACAGCAGACGGATTTCATACATTTTTTGTTAGCACAGACAATGCTGACGAAGCACTCCTTTGCAGTGACGCTGTCATTTATGCTGTATCATCTTTTTCGGATATCATCGAGCATTTATTAGGAACCACACGGCTTTCTCCAACTAAACCTGCGGTTTCACTGCACGATCAGGCAGCGTATACCGTCGATTTTTCTGAAGTGCAAGGACAGTTTACGGCTAAGCGCGCGTTGGAAATAGCAGCTGCCGGCGGTCATAATGTACTGATGATTGGCCCGCCTGGTTCGGGAAAAACAATGCTTGCCAAACGTATTCCTACGATTCTGCCGCCTATGAATCAGCAAGAGTCTTTGGAAGTTACCAAGATTTACAGTGTTGCCGGTTTATTTAAACAATCTCATATGATGTCCGTTCGCCCATTCCGTAGCCCGCATCACACCATTTCTACAGCAGGCTTAATTGGCGGCGGCTCAATTCCTAAACCAGGCGAAGTAACGCTGAGCCACAACGGCGTTCTCTTTCTCGATGAACTGCCGGAATTTCCCCGTTCTGTATTAGAGGTACTGCGGCAGCCGTTGGAAGACGGCATCGTCCACATTGCCCGCGTCCATGCTGCTTTATCGTATCCGGCCCGTTTTGTATTAATCGCTGCCATGAATCCATGTCCGTGTGGCTTTCTTGGCGATAAAGATCACCCCTGCACTTGCACGACAGGAGAAATACGCCGCTATGCCCGAAAAATTTCTGGCCCGCTGTTAGACCGTATCGATTTGCATGTAACAGTAGAACGGCCAAAATACGCTGAACTCATAACAGAAATTCCTCAAGAGTCTTCTGCCGCTATTCGCAGCCGCGTTTTACAAGCCCGCCAAATCCAAGAAAAACGGCTTGGAGCCTATGGACTTAGCTGCAATGCCCATATGGGACATCGGGAGATTAAAGAAACCTGTCCGCTTACGCAAGAAGCCCAATCACTGTTGGAACAAGTTTTCAACAAACTCAAACTGAGCGCCCGCAGCTATGACCGCATTATCAAAGTATCCCGAACGATTGCCGATTTGTCTCAGTCAGAAAAAATTTGTGATATACACGTTGCGGAAGCCGTTAGTTATCGCAATACACTGCAGAGGATGTGATACTATGGTAACGACGTCATCGGAGTCCGAACGATTATATACGGCTGCGCTTCTTTCTATTCCTCGATTAGGTTCCCGCAACATTCGCGCACTGGTCGCTTTGTTTGGCTCAGCAAAAGCAGTATGGGAGACGCCTGCATCCATTCTGCAAGAGGCTGTAGGGTTATCTGTGAAAACGACAGCGTCTATAAAAACATATCGTCCCGATTATGATTGGGATAAGCAGTTGCATTATCTGCAAACATATCAGGCTCAGCTTGTATCACTGTGGGAAGATACGTATCCGGCAGCACTGCAGCAAACATTCAATCCGCCAGTTATTTTATATTATCGGGGACAGCTGCCGCAAACTGACCGAGCAGCAGCTGTCGTTGGCGCCAGAAAAGCCACCCCGTATGGACTGAATGTATCGCAAACTATTGCGGCAGATATGGCACGGCACCAGATTACCGTAGTCAGCGGCGGTGCTAAGGGCATTGATACCAAAGCCCATCAAGGTGCATTGGCTGCAAGGGGAAAAACGATTGCCGTCATAGCTAACGGATTAGATATTGCATATCCCCGTGAAAACAAACGCCTTTTTACTGAAATAGTCGATGCTGGCGGTGCTGTCATTAGTGAATATCCGTTTGGCATGAGCCCGTTGTCTATCAATTTTCCCGCCCGCAACCGCATTATTGCCGGACTTTGCCGATGTACTGTCGTCATCGAGGCAGCACTTCGCAGCGGCTCATTGATTACAGCTGATTTTGCACTGGAAGAAGGACGCGATGTTTTTGCCGTTCCTGGCAGTATTTACTCTGCCATGAGCAAAGGAACCCATGAACTAATCCGCAAAGGAGCCGGCATCCTCACGCAAGTGGAAGATATTTTGCAGGAATATGGCTGGGATCGAGCGAAAAAAGTACCGGTTTCACAGCCAACATATACACTTACCCTGGAAGAATCAGCTGTTCTCAACGTAATTTCTTATGATGAAGCCATATCACGTGAAATGTTGACTGTTAAAACCAAATTGATGCCAGCCCAGCTTAGTCCGATTATATTAAAATTACAGTTGCAGGGACTTATAGAAGAAATAAATACTTCCTTGATTCGAAAAAAATAAATACAACCGTGTATGGAAGGCGATGGCGAAATACTATTCAAAAAACATAGTACTTACTTTTTTTCATAATAGTATCGCGTCCACATAGTTATTTCGGATAATGACGGATGGGGTGTCATGGTTTCGCTGAGGGTGTAGACGGATTTTGGGTCTGTATTCCGGGTCAGGGGGAGTTGACGCAGGCACTCTGCTGTAGGAGAGGCGATGTCTGGTTGGATGGGGACAATGGTTTGCAAACCGCAGGAGAGCAGGTTGATGAAAGGCTGCAGCAGGATAGATGCTTCTTGGCCGATGATATGAGCCCCCAATATGTGTTTTGTTTTTGTATCGATGACCAGTTTGACAAAGCCGTCGTCTGTTTGACCAGGTTCGTAGCCTAGGGCATACCCTTTGGCAGCAGACGAATAATGGTTATAGGCAGTTTCGACGGCGTATCCGGTTTGGCGTGCCTGCTGTTCTGTCAGGCCGACATGAGCGGCTTCCGGATACGTATACGTAACGGCGGGAACGAGGTCATACCGGGCCCAACGCCAGTTTTCCGGAGTATTGCCGGAAAACAGATTATGGGCAATAATTTCGGCCTCATAGTTGGCTTTGTGACGAAATGGAGCTTTGCCATTGACGTCGCCCAAAGCCCAAATACCTTCGGCGCTGGTTTCGAGAAATTCATTGGTTAGAATATAGCCACGGGAATCTGTTTGTATCTCGGTACGTTCCAGATGCAGTAAATCCGTCATAGGACGAATTCCTGGTGCAACTAAGATTTCTTCAGCCTGTACGGTCAGGGTTTGTCCTGTCGAGCGGTCTTGGCAGGTAAGAATTTTTTCTTTGTTTTCACTGCGTACAGATACGGTGTTCTGGTTGAGATGAACGGTGATGCCAGTGTTTTGAAATTGCTGTAAAAGAAATGCCGCAATGTCTTCGTCTTCTTTGGGAAGCAGGCGGACATTATGCTGTATGAGCGTTACCTTCGTACCAGCTGTGCTGAATACATGAGCAAATTCACAGCCAATGGGGCCGCCGCCAATAATAATTAAGCTTTTATACGGCTTTTTAGGGTATGCGTTGCCAAATAATGTTTCTGACGTGATATATCCGGTATCTTCCAGACCGGGGAGATCAGGGATGGCCGTACGCGCACCGACGCCAATAAAAATCTTTTCTCCTCGTAACGTCTGCGTCTTACTATTATGTAGTGTAACAGTTACTTCTTTGGGACCGCAAAATGCAGCGGTACCTTCATATATATCAATATTGGGAAATTGATTGTAATATGTTTTAATACCCACATTTTCATGAACTTTTTTCCAAAGTCGCCGTGACATGACTTGCCAATCAAGCTGCACATGGCTTGCAGTAACGCCGATATGCTGACTGTGAAACATATCTCGAACGGCATTGGCTGCCGTGACCATGACTTTGGTAGGAATGCATCCGCGATTTAAGCAAGTGCCACCAAAAGGTCCGCGTTCGATAATGGCAATGCGTAATCCTTGACGCAGTGCGGCATCGGCAATGATATTAGCGGAACCGGTACCGATAATAATGACATCATACTGTTTCATACTATGAACATACCTCCTTTAAAGTATATTAAAATTGTATATATTTAGTGTACAAAAAGATTGAATCTTTGGCAAGAATATAAAAAAGATTTATACCCTTGATTATGGTTTGACTTTTTTACGAATCGTGTTACCATAACAATATCATTAAAAAACCATAAAAAATAGAGGAGTGGTTTGACATGGAAATGAAAGAATTGGTAACAAAATATCGTGATTATGTTCGGGATATACGCCGTGAATTTCATCAGTGCCCGGAACTGAGTATGAAAGAAGTGGAAACGACAAAACTCATTGCCAAGAAATTGGATGAAATGGGTATTCCCTATGAAATAGATACAGAAAAAAATACAGGCTTAGTAGGTATTATCCAAGGTGCGCATGAAGGGAAAGCCGTAGCACTGCGGGCGGATATTGATGCCTTGCCTGTTACGGAAGCGACAGGTCTTCCGTTTGCTTCCAAAAACGTTGGCAAAATGCATGCCTGCGGCCATGACAACCATATGGCAATGTTGTTGGGTGCCGCAAAAATGCTGCTTGATATGAAAGATGAAATATATGGTACGGTATACCTCGTATTCCAACCGGCAGAAGAAACAGGTGAAGGCGCACCGTATATGATGCGATTTGGTGATTGGTTCTCCAAAGTCAGCGCTATTTTTGGTGGTCACATTTGGGCAGATGCTCCTGCCGGAACAATCAGTGCTCGTTCCGGTGCGTTTATGGCAGCAACAGATAAATTTACGATTAAAATTCACGGCAAACAATCTCATGGTTCACAGCCCCAGGCCGGTATTGACGCCGTTGTTGTCGGCTCGGCCATGGTTATGAATTTGCAGACATTGGTATCCCGTCAGTTTGGTGCTGTAGATCCCGTTGTTGTCACTGTTGGCACGTTTAAAGGCGGTGACCGGTGGAACATCGTCGGCGGCGAAGCCTATTTGGATGGGACGACACGGTATTTTGACAAAAAAATCGGCAAAGAATTAAAAGAAAAGATGGAACGAATTGTCAAATCAACAGCCGAAGCTTACGGGGCAACGGCAGAACTAGAGTATACGTATATTGTGCCGCCGACAGTTAATGATGCGGCTTGCACGGATATCGTGAAACAGGCTGTAACAGAAGTATTAGGCAGTGATGCTTTATATGACCATGATTTGGTCATGGGCGGCGAAGATTTTTCGTTTTATCAGGAAAAGAAACCAGGCAGCTTTATGCTTGTGGGTACATATAACCCCGAATGCAATGCCGTATATCCAAATCACAGCAACTATTTCACATCGGATGAATCGATTCTTTCCGGCGGTGCCGGTGTCTATGCCCAGACAGCGATTGATTGGCTGAAAGATAATAAATAAACACGGCAGTGTATGAAAAACTCTCAAATCGTATGGTTTGGGAGTTTTTTTTCATGGGAAGTTGCCAACTATGCAGCAGTGTTAGATTGGTTTGACAACAAGAACGCCGGAATGTTTGTTGACGAAGCGACTGAAACGACGGTATAATACAGTCTGTATGTGTTATGCAAAATATATGCATAATATAGAAACCACGATACGCAGGGGGATACCGATGAAAAAACGAAAAGTAGTACTAGTAATGGGAATGGCTATGACAATGGGGACGATAAGCGCATGGGCGGCAAATCCGTTTGTAGATGTTCCGACAGACAGTTGGGCGTACCAGTCTGTTGCCGCGTTGGCTGACGCGGGTGTTATTCAAGGTGTTGATGGCCAGTATTTTCAAGGCGGGCGCACGATTACACGCTATGAAGCCGCTGAAATGACAGCAAAAGCGATGGCTCATATGGATACGGCATCTGTGGAACAACGTGCGTTGGTTCATCGCTTGGCTGATGAATATGCAGACGAATTGCAGCAGCTTGGAGTTCGCGTGACAGCGCTGGAAAATAAAGCAGGCAATGTAGTTCTCAGCGGTGATGCCCGCGTGCGTTTCCGCAGCCAAAGCCGGGGACGTGACGGCAATTCCTTGGGCAAGAAAAATGACAATTCTTGGGATTATCATGTCAACATCAATGCCAATGCGCAGGTCAATGACCGCGTCAAAGTACACTATCAGCTGACAACGGATGAACAGGGATTTGCAGATAACACGGCTGCACAGGAAAAGAAAAACAATCCCTTTACGCGTCTGGCTAATGTCGAATATACGCCGGACAGCCATTGGACGACGACAGTTGGCCGCTATACCTATAAAATGGGTGGCGGTATGGGACTGCAGTACAGTCATGCCTTTGACGGTGCACAGGCTGTATATGCCAACGGTAACTGGAAACTGACCGGCGGCTACGGCAAATTCAAAAAAGACAGCGATTTTATTTTCGCCAATATCAAAGATAGAAAAGGACAAGATTTGCAAAATCTCAAAGCAGGCTATGCCATGATTGACGGTACGTTTGGGCGTGTCGGTACGGGAGTGTACTATAATCAGTTCAATCATTCCGGCAGTGCTGATGAAAAGCCGACGACAGCCATGGCTAAAAATTTAGACCATATCTTAGGCGGCTATCTTTCTGTAAAACTGGCGGATTTTTGGAATGTCCTCGGAGACTATCAGCGTATTTCCAAGGAAAAGGAAACAATGCATGACAAAGATGCGAATCTGTGGGGTGTCAAAGTAAGTTACGGCAAGGCTGTTCCCTCTGCTAAAGGTACTTGGATGGGCTGGCTGGAATACATAGATGCCGATCCGTATGCCCTGTATGGCTTTGCCGGCTCTTGGCGGTACGGTGATATGCTGGACAATATCCGTTCTTGGGGCGCAGGCGTTAC
>DJEN01000051.1:29503-44516 GCA_002431345.1 Megasphaera sp. UBA5897
GCTAAAATCGGCGGCGATCCCAGTGAGTTTACCAATATTGAAATCAGCTGCTTCTTCTAACGGCGAAGAAGTATGCTTACATCCATTCTGTTGCAGTTTATAACGCAGCAGGTAAGGAGCTGTTGTGTATGCGGCAGCTCTTTTTTGTTTTGAGAAAATAAAAATATTTAATTTTTTTCAAAATACATCTTGCATATTTATAGGGGGGGGGTGGTATAATTGTTTATGTATAATGTGTTTTAATTTATATGGCGTAAGATACATAAGAGTATGAGATTTGGAAACAGAGAAAGGATGAATCATTATGAACGACAACGATAGGCATACGCTTTTGGCAAAAAGAGTCTTGCTTGCTGTGGTAGCAGCTAGTGTCATGGGAAGTTTTGGCGTAAGTGCAGAAACAGCAGACCAGAGCACGACAACTGTTTTGGCTCAGGAACAAAACGATGGTAACTCCGTTGGAGATTTTAGCAACGGAGCAGAACAGAAAGTCGAAAAAGCAACATACGATAAGATTATTGTTCAAAATAAAACGAAGGTAACGCTGACGGATAGTACCATCAATGGTCTTAAAGAAAAACATTCTGATCCGGAAGATTCAGATGGTTCAGAACATGGAGGTCTAACAGATGCCGATGTTGCGACGGAAATACATAACGAAGAAACGAAGTTAACTGCAACTAATGTTCGGTTTACAGGTGAAGTAGCTGCTTCTGAAGGCAGTACAGTCCAAATTACAGGCGGCAGCGTAACAGCTGGCAATATGTATTATAAAGATGGTACTACAGAAAAATTAGCGACAGAAATAGGAGCTCGTGATGGAGCTACGATTACACTGGATGGTGTCGATATTCAATCAAACTTAGGTGCCTTTGACGGTGGTGAAATTACCGTAAAGAACTCAAATGTCAACGCAGCGTATAGTATTTATGCTGATGGCAATGACGCGAAGATTACTTTAAATAATAGCCCTACTAATACCATTACAGTTGGTGAATTAGGTATTGGAGCCGAAAATGGTGCCCAAATTGATATTAACGGTGGCAACGTTACGACATCGTATGTAATTGCTGATGGGAACTTTAACGGCACGAGCAATAATACCAATACGGTGATTACGCTGAATGGGACAAAGGATAATACCTATACAGTTACCAACGGTATTGCAGCTACGAATGGCGGTACAATTCAGATTACGGGCGGTACGTTGAAAGATAATGCATTGAAAACCCACATGTATAATTTCAAAGTACCTGATGAAGATACAATATATAATACTGCAGATAAGAGTATCATCTTGGACAAAAATGGCAGTATTTCTACCATGTCCGATCAAATTTATGCTAACGCTGCTTCGGCAACGCAGAAAGAATCCGGAGAAATTACGAATAAAGGCATTGACTTTAAAGGCGGCAGCTTGATTCTGAATGATGCCAAGTATACCCAAGCATATACGAATTCTGCACAGGAAGAATTGAAAAAACAAGGCGGAACGAAGTTGACCATGAAGGGTGAACTCGTCAAAGACGATACGGGAGACGTCATAAAGGACATTACCGTAGACGAAGCGTCTCAGAAGTTTGGCAGTGATACGGAACTCGATAAGGTTACTGCCAAAGCAGACAACAATCTTTTGGTAGGGAGCCAAGATGCTGCATTAGCTGATAAAACGATTGAAGGTATTCAAGTAAAACAACAGGTAGAAAATGGCTTTGCTGTTGGCAAGCTGGATTTAGGCGCAGGCAGTGAGGGTCTCATTATTACCAATGATAAAGAAGTAACCCTTGGTGGCAGTGAAGGCGGCAGTGTTATTACCGTTAACGGCGCAGATAAAGACGTGAAAGTTATCGTTGGCACGGATAAAGCTGGTGCAGAAAAATCTAATGGCAACTTAAATATCGGCAACAGCTTGGCAACAGATACCACATCATATACATTGAACGGCAGCGTTGTTCTGAATACTGACAGCAATTTGAATATCAGCGGCCAAACCAACATTACAAAAGGCTTGACCTTGAATAATGCTATGGTTAATGTAGGTAAAGGCGCACTGAAGACGACGAACCTTAGCGTTACAGGTCAGTCCAATGTATTTGGCGATGTCCACGCAGAAAAGTTAGAGGCCGCAGCAGATTCGACTCTTTCTATTGGCGACAAAGACGATGCAGGCAGATTAACGGTTGACAACGCAACTTTGAATGGCGGTACGTTGTTCCTTGATCCGGCATGGAAAGATAATGCTACGATTAGCGATGCTAGCGGGTTCGCTGTAAAACAGATTTCCGAAGCAGATGGTGCCTATGTTATTGGCCAAAACTCCCTCCTGTCGTTGGGATCTGATTTAGATACAGCAAAACAGGTATTTGCAAAGACGAGAGAAACATGGGGCCAAAATGATATTACAGCAGCTGCGTATATTGCGTCTTCCATTGACATGAAAAACGGATCCTTGACGGTAGATGGTTCCTTGACACAGAGTCCGGCAACGATAGCTGCCAATGGTTCTGTCCATTTTGCAGACCAATCGTTATTCATGGTAGATGGTGATAAAACAAAATCTACAGCAGCTATTACAGGCGTAACAGATGTAACAGTTGCTGATTCGGCTAAACTGTACATTGATAATGCCAAAAAAGATACAACGTATCAGATTATTGATGGCAGCAAAGATGGTTGGAAAGCCGATAATGTCATCAGCAATAATAAGCTGTTGAAATTCAACGTAACAGATACAGGCAAGAATGCCTATGACGTTACGTCCTATTCTAATTCCGTAAAAGATGCCTATGGCAATACCCTTCTTACAGGCAATGTCTATGACGCGGCACTTGCTGTTGGCGGCGCAGCTGCTGACTTTGTCAATAATGCATCAGACGATCATCACAATGCAACGGATGCTGCCAAAGTCAGCGCTTTGAACAGTGCTGCTTCCATGAGTGAACTGGCAGGTATTGACCACAGCACGTACGCAGCAAGCAATCTGTTTACCGATGCTGTAGCGGAACATATGTCGTTAGCAACTCCCAAAGATCATGACAGCGATATTTGGGCAAAATATGTTCACAGCAAAGAAAATATAGATGGCTTAGCGATTGCCGGAACGGCAAGCAGCTATGATACGATGTATAATGGTGTCGTATTGGGCGCTGATTTGCATAAACAAGGCAAGACAACGATTGGTGCTGCACTGAGCTATATGGATGGCAGTGTAGAAGGCAATACCTTATCTGCCAACACGAAAAATGATACTACTTATTATGGTGCAAGTGTGTATGGCAGCATTCAAAATGCCGACAGTGCCATCATTGGCGATATTAGCTACTTACATGGTAAAAATGATATTACCCAGTACAACAGCGGTATGACCTTGACTGCCAGCCCAAAATCGGATGCTTTCAGTGTAGGCGTACGTGCTGAAAAGAGCATTAAAGCCGGTGCAGGCAAGTTTGTTCCATATGTTGGTGTCCGTTATATGCGTCTTAGCACAAACAATTATACCAACAGCATTGGCATGAACTATGATGCCGATGATTTGAATTTGTGGCTGTTGCCGGTTGGTGTGAAATACAGTACCGATGTTAAATCCGGAAGCTGGACGATTCGCCCAGTTGCTGAAGTCGGCTATGTATGGAACATGGGTGACCGCGATGCGACACAGACGGCTAGCTTTGGTGGTGTCAGCGACAGATTTGGTTATGACGTAACCGATACAGGATACTATCTTGGCCGCTTGGCTATTGAAGCCCAAAAAGATAATATGACCTATGGCATAGGCTATGAATATCAAAAAGGTGACAGCGTAAAAGCCAATAAATGGATGGCCAATATCAACTGGAAATTCTAAGTTTAAAAATTAACGATTGGTAATCTGAAATAGTCATGAGGGACTGTAACAAAATGGAATTTTTAGCCCATTTTGTCACAGTCCTTTTGTTATACTGCTTTACTATATATCGTTTGCAGCATTACGAAACTAAATTTTTAGTAATTCTGTTTTTTGCACGATGGATAACTGATGGGTGGACACATCTTATATATTGCTTAGAGAGCCTATAAATGGTATTATAAAGTGTCAAACTACTTTTTATGAATTTCACAGAAAATGGAGCATATACATGGATTTTCAGAGCAATAAATTTTATCATATTATTAGTTACGGCTGTCAGGCCAATGTGTCTGACAGTGAGCGATATGCCGGGCAGCTCGAAGCATTGGGATACCACATGACGGAAGATATGGATATGGCCGATGTGATTTTGCTTAATACGTGCTGCGTCCGCGAAACCGCTGAGGGCAAAACGCTGGGAAAAATCGGGGAGCTCAAGCATTTGAAAGAACGCAATAAAGATTTGATTATTGCTGTTGCCGGCTGCATGGCGCAGGAATGGCAGGACAAACTCTTTGAACGGGCACCGCATATTGATTTGGTCATTGGCACGCACAACATACACAAGCTGACAGAGCTTATCAAAGAACGGCAGGGACATGCCCGTCATTATATGGCGGCAGACATGTCTGTACCGGCGTTTCATGACTTGCCGACCAAACGGTTCCAGAAATTTTTTGCCTGGGTGCCGATTATGAACGGCTGCAACAAATTCTGCACATACTGCATCGTGCCGTATGTACGGGGCCGGGAAGTGAGCCGTCCCATTGCGGATATTGTCAAGGAAATGGAAGGACTTGCCCAAGAAGGCTATAAGGAAATTACACTGCTAGGGCAGAATGTCAATTCGTACGGCATGGATTTGAAGGACGGCACGGATTTTTCTGCACTGCTGCAGGCAGTCGATCAAATCGACGGCATCGAACGGGTTCGGTATATGACAAGCCATCCTAAGGATATGACGTTTGCTATGATTGATGCGATTGCAGACAGCAAAAAAGTAGTCAACCAAATGCATTTGCCGATTCAAAGCGGTTCAGACCGGCTGCTCAAAAAAATGAACCGCGGCTATACAGTCGAACATTACATGGAACTGGTAGATTATGCGCGCAAACGTATTCCTGATTTGGTACTGACGACAGATTTGATTGTCGGTTTCCCAGGAGAAACAGAAGAAATGTTTCAGGAAACGCTCGACCTGCTTCGCCGTGTCCAGTACGATATGGCATACACCTTTATTTATTCCCCGCGGACGGGAACACCGGCAGCCAAGATGGAAGACCAGATTCCGCAGGAAGAAAAAAGCCGCCGCCTGCAGCACCTGATGGATGTGCAAAACGTATACAGCCTGCAGCGGAATCAGGCAATGGAACACCACACGTATGAAGTTATTGTAGAAGGGCCGACGAAAAATGATGAAAATCATTGGTTTGGCCGCACGCGTGGCAACAAGATGATTATTTGGGAAAACGACGGCTCTGTGGCTGTCGGTGATACCGTATCCGCTGTTGTAGATAAAGGTCAAACGTGGGTATTGAAAGGACATTTAGTTCACTAAGGAGGATTATATTGGCTGAAAAAAAGATGACTCCTATGTTGAAGCAATATTTAGAAGTCAAAGAGCAGTGCAAAGATAAAATTTTGTTTTTTAGGCTTGGCGATTTCTATGAAATGTTTAATGATGACGCGTTGACGGCATCACGGGAATTGGATTTGACACTGACCGGACGGGGTGTCGGCAAAAATGAACGCGTGCCCATGTGCGGCGTACCGTTTCATTCTGCTGATACATATATTGAACGGCTCGTTCACAAAGGCTATAAAGTTGCGATTTGTGAACAGATGGAAGATCCCAAACTCGCCAAGGGGATTGTAAAGCGCAAAATTATCAAAGTCATTACGCCTGGGACGATTACCTTGGAAAACGCGGTTGCTTCTAAGAAAAACAACTATATCAGCTGTATCAGCGAAAAAAATGATATGATTTCCATTGCGCTGATGGATGTCACGACAGGGGAGTGCCTTTGGTCGGCATGCCCCGTTTCGGCGATGGAAGATGTGCTGTTTGATATTTTTTCTGTATATGAGCCCAGTGAATTGATTTATGCGCATATGGATTCATATATAGAACCGATACTGACGTATTTGCGCAACCGGCTGGCACAATGCACGGTTACACCTTTTGCTGCCGACGACATGACGGATTATGCCGATATCGGCGCGCCCTATTTTGACGAAAAGGATTGGGCTGCTGCAGGAACAGCGGCAGAATGCATTGGCATGCTGCTGACGTATGTCCATGAAGTCATGCAGTCGGATATTCATCATATCAGCTCGCTGGAACGCATCGACAATGACAGCCGTCTGGTTGTAGATGGGGCCAGCCTGCGTCATTTGGAAATTACGCAGAATGTCCGTGATGGCGGCCGCAAAGGCACGCTGCTGGCCGTGCTAGACAAGACCAAAACCGCTATGGGAGGCCGTCTGCTGCGCAAATGGCTGGAAGCACCGCTGCTGCGGATTGGTGAAATTACCAAGCGGCAGGATGCTGTAGAAGACATCATCAACCATGAAATTATGCGGCAGGATATTGCTGATACCCTTGATGGCATCTATGATTTTGAACGGATTTTGACGCGTATTGAAACGGGTACAGCCAGCCCGAAGGATTTGGTAGCTCTGCGGGAATCGCTGGCTGTCATTCCTAAGCTGAAAAACATGATACAAGGCGCGTCTTCAGAATTGCTCAAAGAACTGGAAGCCCGTATGAGCCCGCATCAGGACGTCTATGATCTCTTGTGCCGGGGCATCAAGGATGAACCGGGTGTTGTGATCCGCAACGGCGGCGTGATTCGTGACGGTTATTCTAAGGAACTGGACGAAATTCGCTCCATTGCAGCCAACAGCAAAGAATTTCTCAAAAAGCTGGAAGAAGAAGAAAAAGAAAAAACGGGCATCAAAATGAAAATTGGTTACACGAAAGTGTTCGGCTATTATTTTGAAATTTCCCATGCCAATACACTGCCGATTCCGGATTATTATGTCCGCAAACAGACGCTGGTCAATGCCGAACGGTATATCACGCCGGCGCTGAAAGAGTTTGAAGTCAAAGTACTGACGTCGCAGGAACGTATGCTGGCTTTGGAATACCAGCTCTTTGGACAAATTCGCCAAGAAATACAGGGCCATATTACAGCAATGCAGCAGACGGCTCGTGCCATTGCGCGTGTCGACTGCCTGTACAGTCTGGCCTGCGCGGCTCATGACAACCGCTACGTTCGGCCAGGCCTGAACCGAGACCAAGTCATTCAGATTAAAGACGGACGCCATCCGATTATTGAACAATTCCTCAAAAATGAGTTGTTTGTGCCCAACGACGTCACGATGAATCATACAAATCATGAAATCCTTGTCATTACCGGTCCCAACATGGCAGGCAAATCGACGTACATGCGGCAGATTGCCGTCTTGATTTTGATGGCACAGGTCGGCTCGTTTATTCCGGCGCGGGAAGCGTCTATTTGCCCGGTAGACCGTATTTTTACGCGTATTGGTGCCAGCGATGATATTTTGACGGGTCAGAGTACCTTTATGGTCGAAATGAAAGAAGTCTCGTATATTCTGCAGCATGCGACGAGCCGCAGCTTATTGATTTTGGATGAAATCGGCCGCGGCACGAGTACTTTTGACGGCATGTCGATTGCCCGTGCCGTCATTGAATACTGCCTGAAGCATATTCACGCTATGACGCTTTTTGCGACGCATTACCATGAATTGACGGATATGGAAGATATGTCGGAAAAAATTAAAAACTATACCGTAGCTGTCAAAGAACGGGGAAAAAATATCAAATTCCTGCGGCGGATTATTCCCGGCGGGGCAGACCGCAGTTACGGCCTTCATGTTGCTAGACTTGCAGGACTTCCGGAAAGCCTGCTCAAACGGGCTGAAGTGATTTTGGCTGAGCTGGAATCTCAAGGAACGCCGACTGTTACGTCCGCACCTGCGGCACCGCAGACAGCGGCTCCGGCTGCAGACAGTTTGTTTACCAGTCCTGTTGTCGATAAACTCCTTTCTATTGACGTATCCAGCATGACGCCGATAGAAGCGATTTCTTTCTTATATGAACTGCAAAAAGAAGCAAAAGAAGGGAGTGGCATACAGTGAGTTCGATTATCAACATATTGGACGAAGCGACGCGCAATAAAATTGCCGCCGGTGAGGTCGTAGAACGGCCGTCTTCGTGCATCAAAGAGCTGATAGAAAACGCGATTGATGCCGGCGCGAAGTCGATTGAAGTAGAAATCGCCGATGGCGGCCAGTCGTATATGCGCGTAACCGATGACGGATGCGGTATGAGTGCTGAAGATGCCCATAAATGCATTATCCGCCATGCGACGAGCAAAATCAGTTCAGTAGAAGATATATTTTCTATCAGCTCGCTGGGTTTCCGCGGCGAAGCCGTACCGAGTATTGCCGCTGTTTCTCATATGCAGATTACGACTCGGCGACCGGATGATGAGTTTGCCACGCATCTGCTGCTGGACGGCGGCGTTATTACGACAGAAGACCAAGTCGGCGCTCCTGTCGGCACGACGATGGAAGTCAGCGACTTGTTTTACAATACGCCGGCCCGGCGGAAGTTTTTGAAAAGTGAACGGACAGAAAGTGCCAAAATCAGCGAAATGCTGACTAAGCTCGCACTGGCAGAGCCGGCTATTGCCTTTACGTTTACCAATAACGGCAGGACGACGGTACATACCGGAGGCGGCGGTGACCTGAAAGAAACGATTGCCAATATTTACGGCGCGTCGCTGGCCAAAGAAATTTTCCCGATTTCGTACGATGACAACGGCATATATATTGAAGGCTATGTAGGCAAGCCGTCTGTACTGAAAAGCACGCGGGCTTGGCAGACTTGCATTGTCAATCAGCGCATTGTCCATAATCCGCTCATGTTTAAAGCTATTGAAAACTCGTATCATGCGATGCTGCCCAAATCGGGCTATCCCTTCGTTATGCTGCACGTCCATGTAGATCCGGCAACGATAGATGTCAACGTGCATCCGTCTAAAACAGAAATCAAGTTTGCTGATGAACAAGCTGTTTACCGGGCGATTTATCACAGCATCATTACGGCACTGGTCGCGCAGGACAAGCCGGAAGAAATTGCTGCGACAGTCGAACTGCCTTCCTATAAAATCGCGCGTATAGAAGAAAAAGAACAAGCATGGGAACACAAAGAAACGCCGCAGGCAGCCATGGAAACACAATCCCTGCCGTTTGATACGGCCGTCAAGCCGCCTAAGGCACCGCTGCCGTTTGTCCAGAACGGGGCAGACGGGCGAAAAGATGCGGTACCGCTGCAGTCGCTGCAGGAACGGCAGACTCCGGCGTATCGAACGAAGCCTTCGCCTATGCCTGCTGCAGGCGGCCATACGAATGATTTGCCAAGAGATGCTGCATATGTGCCCTGCACGGAAACAGGGGAGACAGAAGCGTTTGCTAAGGCATTAGAAGCACGGGAAACGGCACCGGTTGCGGATACACCGGTGATTACCTTTGACGGTGACGACGATGTGTTTATTCCCTTGGGGGAAGTGGCGGACTGCTTCATTATTGCCAAAAAAGGACAGGACTTGTATATTGTAGACCAGCATGCTGCCCATGAACGTATCCGCTATGATATGTTCTGCAAACGAGTAGAAAAAATGCCGAGCCAGCAGCTGCTGACGGCTGAATTTGTAGAAGTCGATGCCGACGACATGACTCTTTTGTTGGAACGGCGCGACGTGTTTGACGATTTGGGGTATACCTATTCAGAAGCCGGCCCGACGACGCTGCGCGTGGAAGAAGTTCCTTGTGATTTGCAGACCAGCGATATTGCCGGTTCCCTGCAGGATATTTGCCAAGCCCTGCATGAAAACAACAGCTTGGACAAAGCGACGCTGCGCCACCGTTCGTTGGCATATTTGTCCTGCCATGGCGCAGTCAAGGCAGGAGATACGCTGAATATCCGCCAGATGAAACAGCTGCTGGAAGATTTATTCCACACGGAAAAGCCATATGTATGCCCGCACGGCCGCCCGATTATCGTGCGGTTTACACCGGATGAATTGGCAAAGCTGTTTAAACGAACATGATGCAGCTGTATGTAGTGCCATCTTTAAAGGCTAAAGAAAAATTAATCAGCCAATCCCAAGCATGGGCAGCGGAAATAGGTGCGCAATGGGTGCCGCGGCACGGCCAAACGATGGAAGAGCTGACGCGTGTGTATGGAGAAAGGCTTTTGGTATATACGTCCAAAGGTCCGCAGATTGTACGGCCTGAAGGAACTCATTTTTTTAGCTTGAATATGGCAGAACTCCGTATTCAGCATATACGCCGGGGACAATCAGATCATTTCCTCGAAGCCATTGGCAGTGGGGAACCTATGACGTTTTTGGACTGTACGTGCGGCTTTGGGGCAGATACCATCACGGCAGCCTTTGCGCTGCCGCAGGGTTCCCGTATTGACGCGTTGGAAATCTCTCCCCTGCTGGGAGCTGTAACGCAGTGGGGCACACGGCATTTTGTCCATGAAAAAGAAGATGTCACGCAGGCACTGCGGCGTATTCACTTGACACTGGGCGATTTTAGAACGTATTTGCAGGATGAAGCAGCACCACCGTACGATGTGTTGTATTTTGACCCAATGTTTCAGCATCCCGTCACGGCAAGCTGCCAATTTCAGCCTGTCCGCCCGCTGATGGACCACGATGCCTTGACCATTGACGATGTACGGCTGGCACTGCAAAAGGCGCGCCGCCGTGTCGTTATCAAAGACCGTTCGCTGCAGTGGCTGGCAAAAACCTTTCCGCAGATGAAGCGGTATGGCGGCAAATACAGCCGGGTAGCCTATGGCGTACTCAAAGGGGAGGCAACGGAATGGAACACGTAATTGCAATTATCGGCCCGACTGCCGTCGGCAAAACAGCACTTAGTTTTGCCCTGGCAGACTATTTTCATACAGACCTTATTTCCGGTGATGCCTATCAGATTTATCGCCGGATGAACATTGGCACGGCCAAGCCGACAAAAGAAGAGCTGCAGCAGTATACGCACTATCTCATTGACATTGCCGAACCGGGAGAACCGTATTCTGCGGCAAAATTTTGCCAAATGGCAGATACGGCAATTCGCAGGGTAAACAAAGAAGGCAAAATTCCTATCCTTGTCGGCGGTACAGGGCTGTATGTCCAGTCTCTGCTGGAAGGCTATCAGTTTGGTGCGTCTCATGCTGATGAAGCTGCCCGGCAAAAAGCTAAAGAAACGATACAGTCCTTGACTGAACGTGAGCTGAAAGCCTATATTGCCTCTCAAACGGACTGGCAGCCGGCAGACTGGCATGAGCTGCTGGCCAATACAAACCGTCTCGTGCGGCTCATCACGGCGATTCACATGGGAGAAGGCCGACAGTTTGTCCGGGCAGCCAAAGCAGACGGCCTTGTGTATCATGCCTATGTTATCGGTTTGTCTCTGCCGCGGGAGGTCCTGTATGCCCGCATTGAGCAGCGCATTGACACGATGATAGAAATCGGCTGGATAGATGAAGTCCGTCAGCTGCTGGCACAAGGCATTTCACCGGACTGCCAGGCCATGAAAGCCATCGGCTACCAGGAACTGGCTGCGTATCTACAAAAAAAGATGCCGCTGGAACTGGCTGTGGAACGAATAAAAAAACGAACACGGCATTTTGCCAAGCGGCAGCTGACGTGGTATCGCCGCATGCCGTATATTCATTGGTTTGAAAAAAACAACTATCCATCAGAAGATGCATTGGCAGCTGATGTGATACGCCATATACCGTTTACTAAAGAAAGGATCTGAACGTGTTGTCTATCGATATAGAAACAATTAGAAAAAATGCGATGGCTGCTTGTGCTGACCAGTTTGAACGCATTGATACCATTTGTCTTCATAATACAGAAAAAGTACTGCAGGCGTACAAAGATGCCCAAATTTCTTCCTATCAATTTGCTGGCACATCCGGCTATGGCTATAGCGACATGGGTCGAGAAAAGCTTGATGAAGTATTTGCCCGTGTTTTTAAAGCCGAAAAAGCGATTGTACGGCCTCATTTTGTTTCAGGTACGCATGCGCTGGCAACCGTTTTGCTGGCGCTGCTGCAGCAGGGTGATTTGATGATGTCTCTCATCGGGGCACCATATGACACGATGCAGGGTGTTATCGGCTATGCCCATGAAACCCCGCATTCCCTCAAAGAAAAAGGCGTCCTGTATCAAGAAGTACCGCTGAAGGACAATGCGTATGACCTGGAAGGCATTCGGGATGCCGTGCAGAAAAACCAACCGAAACTCGTTTTGATTCAGCGTTCCCGCGGCTACAGCACGCGCGCATCTTTGAAGATTTCCGATATTCGCACGATTATCCAAACCGTCAAAGCTGTCAGCCCGCAGACCATATGCTTTGTCGATAACTGCTACGGCGAATTTGCTGCTGAAGAAGAACCGATTGAAGCCGGTGCAGATATCATTGCCGGTTCTCTCATTAAAAATCCTGGCGGCGGTATTGCGCCTACAGGCGGCTATATTGCCGGGAAAGAAGAACTCGTCCATGCGGCAGCTGATTATTTGACAGCACCGGGACTGGGCGATGAACTCGGTTCCTATGCGGCTGGATACCGTCTCTTTTTCCAAGGATTTTTTATGGCACCGCACGTTACGGCACAGGCCATCAAAGGAGCTATTTTTGCAGCGGCTGTTTTTTCACAGATGGGATTCAAGGTATCGCCGCAGCCGGACGAAGCACGTTATGACTTGATTCAGACAATTTATTTGGAAAACGAAAAGAACATGTGTCTGTTCTGCCAGGGGATTCAGTCCTATTCGCCTGTCGATGCGCACGTTACGCCGATTCCGGACGACATGCCCGGCTACGCGGATAAAATCATTATGGCAGCCGGCGACTTTGTACAAGGCTCGTCTATCGAATTGTCCGCAGACGGTCCGATTCGCGACCCTTATATGATTTATCTCCAAGGCGGCATTGTATTTGAACACAACGTCTTGGCTATTCTCAGTGCTGCCAAATACATCAGCGACCATGCAGAAGGAGACGCGCAATGATCAAAGAAGTACTCGTCGTAGAAGGCCGCTCTGATGTCGCCCGCATTCGTGCCAGCCATATCGAAGCTGATATGATTACGACAGATGGATTCAATCTCAAACCGCATACAATGGAACAGATTCGCTGTGCCTATGAAAAACGGGGCATTATCATCCTCACCGACCCGGACAGAGCAGGGGAACAGATTCGCAAGTATCTGACCGAACGGTTTCCCAAGGCCAAACATGCCTTTATCCCGCGCAAAGACGCGATTGCCAACAACGATTTGGGCGTAGAACAAGCATCGCCGGAAGCCATCCGCCTAGCCTTGAAAAAAACACGCTGTGCTGTGTATTCGCCGGAAACGACGTTCTCTATGAATGATTTGACAGCGAACCAGCTCAACGGCAGTGCTGATGCGGCAGAGCGCAGAGCGGCTGTTGGGGCAGTGCTCGGTATTGGTTACGGCAACGCTAAACAGTTTTTGAAACGGCTGAATCATTATGGCGTGACGCGGGAAGAATGGAATAACGCCTTACAAACCGTAGAAAGCGAGGAATAACCATGAAAGAATTCGTCAATTTGTCCAGCCCTGACGTAGTTCGTTACGTCGTCAACCGTTTTGGCCTGCGTATGAACAAAAAGCTGGGACAAAACTTCTTGATTCGCCGCGCTGTCGTCGATGACATTGCGGATGCGGCAGACCTGCACGAAGGGGAACCGGTACTGGAAATTGGGCCGGGCATCGGGACGCTGACGCAGGCATTGGCTGAAACAGGTGCAGACGTTACGGCCGTCGAACTGGATGACCATTTGCTTCCGGTCCTCGACAAAACACTGGAACACTATGACAACGTACGGATTGTTCATGGCGACATCATGCGTATTGATATACCGGAAGTAATGCATCATCAGCCTTTTAAAGTTTGCGCTAACTTGCCGTACTATATTACGACGCCGATTATCATGAAGCTCCTTGAACAAAAGCTTCCAATCGAAAAAATCGTTGTCATGGTACAAAAAGAAGTGGCCGAACGCATGGTAGCCGTACCGGGACATAAGATTTACGGCGCGCTGTCCGTTTCCGTGCAATACTATACACAGCCGGAAATGCTCTTTGAAATTTCCCCCAAGAGCTTTATGCCCGCACCGGAAGTTACCTCTGCTGTCGTCGCGATGGACGTGCGCAAAGAACCGCCTGTACAGGTCAAAGATGAAAAACGTTTCTTTACCGTTGTCAAAACGGCTTTTTCGCAGCGCCGCAAAACTTTTGCCAATACACTAAAATCAGCCGGCCTTTCCAAAGAACAGATAACAGATATATTGGCACACAGCCAGATAGACGGCAGCCGCCGCGGCGAAACGATGAGCCTCGAAGAATTTGCCTGTGTGGCCGACGCATGGACAGAGTTACTGCAGCAGTAGCAAACTGCATATAGAAGAAATACATATATTGTGTAAACAGCAAAGCCGAGAACCAATCTCACAGAAGTTCTCGGCTTTTTGTGTGCGTTGACAAAGATAAAAAATACGCCTATAATCGACATATGTCAATATATACTATACATTATAGAAGGAGAAGATATCATGAAACAAGCGTATCAGTTAGCAGAACAATATCATTTGAAAGGAAATAACTGTGTAGAATCAATCGTCAAAACATTTAATGACTGTCTTGATCTGCAGCTGCCGGACATCGCAATCCGCATGGCCTGCGGACTGGGCGGCGGCATTGGCCGTTCCGGCTGTGCCTGCGGCGCGCTTACCGGCTCAGCTTTGATTATCAGTGCCCTCGTAGGCCGATTGGACCCAGAAGAAAAACCACTGCCGGACGTCTATCAATATACCAGCGAATTTCACGACCGCTTCAAAAAACACTTCGGCGCTACTTGCTGCCGTGCTCTCAACACACTAAGCTTCGGCACGCCGGAATACCGCAAACACTGCATCAAAATCACGGCAACCACAGCAGACATGCTGTCTGATTTCTTGGTGGAAAAAGGATTGATGAAACAGTAA
>DJEN01000015.1:0-12291 GCA_002431345.1 Megasphaera sp. UBA5897
TTGTCTTCTTTCACAATTAACGCATTTTTCATGACATTGCGAATGAGTGCTGCGGCCAAATGGTCCGTCAGGTCGTCTTCCGCATTGGGATTGAAAAACCGTTCTAATACGTGCATAATCATATCCGTATTGCCGCAAGCCATCTGATAGGGAGGCAAGGTATACAGCAGTTCCGGATTCATGATAGCAAATACCGGCCGAATGATATCGTTTTGATAGCCCAGTTTCAGCCAGCCCTTTTCATTCGTAATAACAGATGCCCAGCTGGTTTCGCTTCCTGCTGCAGCAATCGTCAAGATGGAACCTACTGGAATCGTGCGCTGCGGTGCCGCTTTGCGCAAATAAATATCCCAAACATCCCCATCATAGCATAACCCCATGCCTACAGCTTTAGCTTCGTCAATGACACTACCGCCGCCAACGGCTAAGATAAAGTCGGCACCCGCTTCTTTTGCCGCTGCCATCGCCTGATACGTATGTGACAACAACGGATTGGGATGAACTCCGCCAAAGGCCGTATAGGACAAGCCGGCTTTTTCCAACGCGTGTTCTACACGGGCAAGCAGTCCGGACCGGACAGCACTGCCGCCGCCATACAAAACAAAGACATTCGATGCGCCATATGATGCCAAAATTTCACCGACCCGCTGTTCTTCACCTTGTCCAAAAAATACTTTCGTCGGCGTGTAATATTCAAAATTTTTCATCAGCTACCGCTTCCTTTACTAGTATTATATACTTCTATGTCATGCCGATTTCATAGTACTAAAGAATATGGCAAGAATCAACACTCTTTTTATAAAATATTTCTATTTTTTCTCTGTTATATCATCTTTTACTTCTCCATAGCCTGTATTTCTTTCTACGGCATGATATAATGTCCATGCACATATTTCATTGTTGACCTTATATCTCTATATATAAGAGAGGAGCATTACATCGTGTTTTTTCATATATCATACGAACACCGCATCCTGATGATTATTATGATTGTTTCGTTTATCAATCCATTTACCAGCAGTTCTTTGAACTTAGCCCTTCCGGATATTGGTCATATGTACAATGTAACTGAATCACAGCTAAGTTGGATTATCGAAACATTTTTAATGACATCAACTATCTGCATTATGCCGCTGGGTGCCCTCGCTGACCGTATAGGCAAACGGCATGTTTTTCTTTTAGGTTCTACTATTTTCATGTTGTCATCGTATGCCGTATATTTTATTTCTTCTATTACCGGGCTCTTCCTTCTCCGAATCGTTCAAGGTATAGGCAGTGCTAGTATTTTTGCTACTTCACTGGCCATTCTTTCCTTGGTCTATCCAGTAAAAAGCCGCGGGAAAGCAATGGGGCTTACTATTGCTGCCGTATACTCTGGTTTATCTTTTGGTCCGTTTATCGGCGGTATACTGAATTACTATTGGGGATGGAAAAGCATTTTTTATTGCATTGCCGTATTTGATACAGCAGCTGTCTTATTAACAAAATTATGGATGAAAGAATTACCAATATCTTCACAACAGCATTTGTTTGATGGTCTCGGAGCCGTTCTTTATGCGGTTTCCTTATCTATTATCATGTTCAGTCTATCAGAATTCCGTTCTTTTCCTTATGCATGCTGCACGCTTCCTTTTGGCATATTCTTTTTCATTCTTTTTTTACGGCACGAACGTCATCAGAAGACGCCGATTATCCCCATTCATTTATTTACACAATATCGCGTATTTTCATGTTCTACTTTGGCCGCTATGCTGAATTATGGGGCAACCTTCGCTATCGCCTTTCTTTTATCTTTTTATTTGCAGCGTATCTTGGGATTTACTTCCCGCGATGCCGGCATGATTCTTCTCATACAGCCTGTACTGATGGCTATCTTTTCTCCCTTTACAGGATCGTTATCGGACCATATTCCAGGCGGCTGGCTGGCTTCCGCAGGGATGGCTTGTATTGCTGCAGCGTTAGCGATTTTCTCCTTTTGCATTGAAGAAGCCTCGTTGTTTATCATTATACTGTGTCTTATCCTTATCGGATTAGGGTTTTCATTATTCACGGCACCGAATAACAACATGATTATGACATCAGTCCCCAGAGAATATTATGGCATGGCCTCTTCCATCGTAGGTACAGTTCGTCTTATTGGACAAGTACTCAGCATCTCTATTGTCACATTAATTCTATCCCGGACAGGGGAACAAACAACACTGCTCCAAGCAATTCAATCCGCTTTTATTGTCTTTACCATACTCTGCCTGATCGGGATTGTCCCTTCTTTAATACGAAATAAAAAATAACCGCATCATATAGTAAAAATCTGCACATTTGACGCCATTGTCAAGGTGCAGATTTTTTTGACACTATATTCTATTGTCTATGCAGTTGTCAGCTATTTTCTGTTATGCTTTGTTGCTATATCCGCAGCATCCCGCATCAAGTCCCGGACACTGCGTTTAGATACTATCACTGTTACGCAAGTTGTCGTTTGTACGTATGTATTTCCTCTTCAAGGCAATATACAAAATGCCCCGGCGTGATTTCATGCATAGCCGGATGGCTTCCTTCCGGATAGCGGTGGGCAGACGGATCGTAATCTATTCGCTGCCGCTTCCGTTCCTGCATTAAATCAGTAAGCGGTGATGCTGAAAGCAGCGAAATCGTATAGGGATGAAGCGGATGGCTGTACAACTCATTTGCCGGAGCCAATTCTAAAATCTTCCCGTCTTTCATGACGCCGATGCGGTCGCTGATATATTTGACCATAGCCAAATCATGGGCAATAAACAAATAGGTCATGCCCTGTTCGCGCTGCAGTGTAATAAGCAGATTAACAATCTGGGCTTGAATAGATACATCCAGTGCCGACAAGCATTCATCAGCAATGATAAATTCTGGGTTAACGCAGAGAGCCCGCGCAATGCCGATACGCTGGCATTGACCGCCGGAAAATTCTGTCGGATAGCGGTTGATATATGCCCGATTGATGCCGACAATATCCATGAGTTCTACAACTCTTTTATTAATTTCTTCTTTTGTCTTGCAGATGCCGTGCAGTTTTAAGGCGTCACCAATAATCTGCTTGACAGGAATCCGCGGATTCAGGGAGGCAAACGGATCTTGGAATATCATCTGCATCGACCGCCGGAAATCCATCCTGTCCGCTTTCTTTTTGATTTGCGTAATATCCTTCCCTTTATAAAAAACGCTGCCCGATGTAATGTCTTCCAATTTGATAAGTACACGGCCTGTCGTCGATTTGCCGCTGCCCGATTCGCCTACCAAACCGAAGGTTTCTCCTTTATAAATCGAAAAGGAGACGTCATCTACAGCACGTACTTCGCTTTTCTTATGGGCGTTAAACACTTTATGTAAATTTCGAACTGTCAGAATTGCTTCTTGTTTCGCATTTTCTGCTGTTGTAATGGCTGCCATATCCGTTCCCCCTCCAACTAGCCGCTCTTATATATGCAATAAATACGTATGCTTGAATATATGCTGCCGTCTTACAATTTCCGGTGGCGGTGTCACAGGCGGGGCTTCCGGAGCCAGCAGCCACGTAGCCGCATAGTGGGTCGGACTGTTGCTGACTCTAAAAAACGGCGGCTGTTGTTCAAAATCAATAAGCATCGCATAGGCATTGCGCGGTGCAAAGGCGTCTCCTTTTGGCGCGTGCAGCAAATTAGGCGGCGCACCGGGAATACTGTACAGCGATTCATCCTTTGTATCCAGAGACGGCATGGAACAAATCAAGCCCCATGTATACGGATGCTGCGGATTATAGAAAATTTCTTCCGCTGTGCCGATTTCCACAATCCGTCCGGCATACATGACGGCGACTTTGTCCGCTACATGGGCTACAACGCCCAAATTATGAGTAATAAAAATAACCGACATGTTCAGTTTTTTCTTTAACTCATCAATCAAATCCAAAATCTGTGCCTGAATCGTGACATCCAACGCCGTTGTCGGTTCATCGGCAATCAAAATATCCGGCTTGCAGGCCAGCGACAAAGCTATCATGACACGCTGCCGCATGCCGCCGGAAAATTGGTGCGGATAATTTTTCCAGCTTTCCTGAGGATTACGGATACCTACTAATTCCATAAGTTCAATGGCCTGCTGTATCGCTTCTTCTTCCGATATGTTTTCATGAATCAAAATAGATTCTGCTATCTGCCTGCCTACATTCATCGTCGGATTGAGTGAAGTCATGGGATCTTGGAAAATCATGGCAATTTTGCGGCCTCTGATTTTTTCCATATCTGATTCTGACAACGTCAGCAGATTTTTTCCTTCATAAATAATTTCGCCGGCATCAAAGCTGGCATTCCCCGGCAATACCCTGTTAATCGCTTTCATGGAAACGGATTTGCCGCTGCCTGATTCTCCGACCAATGCCAGCGTTTCACCCCGTTTCAGTGTAAATGTCACGCCGCGCACGGCATTGACGTTTCCTTCTAAGGTATGAAAGGATATATGCAAATCTTTTACCTGTAAAAGGGGTTCCCCTATCTTTTTTTCTCCCATCATGCCACCTTCTCTTCGTTTGTATTGCCTATGTATATCCACGCAGGATATGCAGCACGCCATGACACCGTCTGCCAATGGCGTGTACTGCTTACTCCTGCATCACGCAGCGGTTATTCAAAGTGCCAATTATACAAATCATCCAAGGAACCTTCCCAGAAGTCTTTGATACCGCCTTTGAGTTTTTTGCTCTGTGCCATAATTTGGTCTGTTTCATATAAGGATACGACAAACTGATTATCACGCATGTATGTTTGAATTTCGCTGTATGCTGCTTTTCGTTCGTCTGCATTCGTCATTAAGGCTGCGTTGGTCATCATTTCCGTCAGTTTCGCATCATTGGTATGTCCGAAATTGCTGCCGCCTCCCGGAACAAAGTACTGGCTGTAATCCGGATCGGCATTTAGGGCATAGCCAAGCAGCATCATTTCATAATCACCTTTTTTAGCATTGGCCAATACAGACGGGAAATCCAGTTTCTGCTGTTTTACCTGTAATCCGATAGCCTGGAGATTCTGCTGAATAAGGTCGGCAGATTGTTCACGAAGGACGTTACCAATCGGTACCTGCAATGTAATTTCTTTGGAAGTGTCAAAGCCGGAAGCAGCCAATTCTTCTTTTGCTTTTTCTACGTCAAAGGGCAGAGGCGTTACGCTCTTATCGTATACGGGGCTGACCAATGTATATACTGTCGGCACGAGCTGGGCTGTTCCTTTATAGAGATCGTCACAAAGCTGCTGCCGGTTGATGGCCATTGTTACGGCGCGGCGGAATTTGACATTAAATGCCGGATTCTGGTTGTTGATTTCCAAATACTGGGTATTCAAAGACGGAGATGTTTTGACATCCAGTTTACTGTCTTTTTTGAGAACATCCAAATCTTTAATCGGAATGACACCAATGCCGCCGGCAGCTGCCAACTGTACGTTGCCCGATTTCAATTCCGTTACCAAGTTGGTGCCGTTCATCACTTTCAAAAATACTTTTTTCAATTTCGGCGTGCCTTTATAATATTCATCGTTAGAAGCCAGTTCGACATGGTCATTGGTTTTATAATCGACAAATTTGTATGTGCCGCTGGTAACGGACGGTTTGGTAACGGCTTCAGAGGTACCAATATCTGCCGGATTGATTTTTTCAAAGACATGCTTTGGAATAATATAGACTTCAAACCCCAGCATACTCTTGATATAGTTGGGATCGACAGGCCGTTTCGTGCGCAGCACGACGGTGTGTTCATCTTTGGCTTCCAAGCCGGGAATCTTTTCGCCGCTTTCCAGTTTGCCAACGTTGTTGACGCCGTCAAGCATGCAGATGTAAGAGCCTTTTGTTGTTTCTACGCTGGGATTGGCAATCGTATTCAAGGTAAAGACTACATCCTCTGCCGTAATCGGCTGACCGTCGGACCATTTTGCCTTTTCGTTTAGTTTAATCGTAAAGTTCTGATTATCCTGCGTATCAAAACTATCTGCCAGCTGCGGCGTAAACTTGTTGGGTTCTGGCATGCCCAGCAGCGTATCATACATAAACCGCAGCGTAAACTGTCCGACAATATCCGGATTAAACAACGGATTAAATCCAGCCGGCGCGTTGGTCATGCCAATCGTCAAGTTGGTTTTTCCCTTGCCGCCGCTTCCCCCGGAGCCGCCGCAGCCGCTCAGCATGGCAACCCCCAGTGCCAGGGAAACAGCTAATACAAGATTTCTTTTTCTGTGAATCCATTGCAATAGGCTCATATCAATTACCCCTCTCATTGTAGTTCTATAATTTATACGCAGTACCTGTTGGCATTGCGTTACTACCCTGCATTATTTGGCATCTCCATGGATAGCTTCATTCAGCCCGTCACCTAAGAAGTTAATCGTCAGTACAGCAATCAAAATAGCAATGCCCGGCGGAATCCAGCGCCATGGTTCTTCTGACAAAATCATAATCGACTGGGCGCTTGTCAGCATGTTACCCCAGCTGGAAGCCGGCGGCTGTACGCCCATACCCAAAAAGCTAAGAGCTGCTTCAATTAAAATAGCCTGGGCAATCCCAAAAGTACAGTTAACTAAAATGGGAGACAGCACATTGGGAAGAATATGACGAAACACAATCGTGCAGGGTGAATAGCCTGTAACAATGGCTGCCGCTACATAATCAATCGATTTGATGCGCATAACTTCACCGCGGACAAGGCGGCAAATGGGCGGCCAGCCCATAAACCCCATAACCAGCATAACCGTTAACATATTGGGACCAATCAGGCTGACAATAACCAAAATAATCATGAACTGCGGATACGACATAAAGACTTCTGTCATACGCATAATCAAGCCATCCAGCCAACCTCCGAAATAGCCGGAAAGCAAGCCCAGCGTGACACCGATAAGCGCATAGATGCAAACAGAACCTATGCCGACAATCAGCGAAACCTGTGAGCCATAAATGAGCCGGCTCAATACATCCCGCCCTACATCATCGGTTCCCAAAAGGAAAGAAGAGGACGGACTTTCGTCAAAAGCCCCTACAGTCTGTGCCGGATCATACGGGGCTATAACCGGTGCCAACACAGCAATTAGAATCGTGATAATTAAAATAATCATACTGTACACAGCCGCTTTGTTTTGACAAAACCTGCGCCATGTTATTTTCCCCCATGATTCTAATTCATCAGTTTCGGCCTGCTCGTGTTCTGCGGGGACCGCAGCAGGCATATCTGCCGCCCCCTGCGTTTGATGCAGCAATACGAATTTTTTTGGATCCATATGACTTCCCCCTTATTTTCCATATGTAATGCGCGGGTCAATAACAGCATACAAAATATCAATGATAATGTTGGCAATCAATACGGCAACAGCCGATAATATAACGATTGCCATCAATACCGGATAATCACGGGAATTAATCGCCGCAACCGTCAAGGAACCAATGCCGGGCCATTGAAAAATCTGTTCTGTAATGACAGCCCCGCCAATAATTTTAGGTAAATCCGTACCAATAACCGTTATAATCGGAATCAAAGAATTACGCAGTACATGATGCCATAAAATCTGCCGCCAGCTGAGTCCTTTGGCAAGAGCTGTCCGGATATAATTTTGCTGCATGACATCAATGACGCTGGAACGGACATAGCGAATCATATTAGCCGAAAACTGCGACGCCATAACAATCACCGGCAGCACCAAATGCATGAGCAGTTCTGCCGCATCGCTGTCCGAACCTAACACGCTCATTCCCCCTGTCGGGAATATGTCCAACTGTACAGCAAAAATATAAATAAGTGCCAATCCTAAAAAAAACGGCGGAAAGGACACATTCAAGAAAGTCCAGCCAATAATGCAGCGGTCAAGCAGTGAATCTTTGCGAACAGCCGCCCAAATCCCCAAGGGAATTGCCGTGATATACGCAACAAACAGACTCAAACTCATGAGCAGCAGTGTCGGTGTCAGACGCTGTTCGATAATATCCAAAACAGGCTGGCGGTTTCCAAATGAAAATCCCAGATTTCCTGTCAGGAAATTGCCGACCCAATCTGCATATTGAACAATCAACGGCTTATCCAGCCCTAGCGCAGCCCGGGTCATTTCAATTTGCGTCGGCGTCATATCGGGTGTAATATACATATCGGCAGGATCGCCCGGCGTGAGATGTACTAGGATAAACGCTCCTACTGAAATAAGAAACAGTACCGGAATCGATATGGCTAAACGCTTTGCAATATAAGTCCCCATAAACAATCTCCCCCTTAGTATCTTCTGCCTTGCCATTCCCCTCCATACAGCAAAACAGCTACTAAAAAAAATGCAATGGCTCATTGATATATGCGCCATTGCATGGTATGATGATACAATAAAATTGGTAAAAAGTCAAACGTTTTATTAATTTTTATTTTAAGTTATTATTGTTATTTTATAAAATTTATAAGGAGATTATGTATATGAGTAAAAAATTAAGTTTTGCAGTTCAATCATATATTCGTGAACATGCCCGCGAAGTCGTTGACCTAATTTGTACTATTTCATCCATTCCGTCGCCTACAGGACGCACCGAAAAAAAAGCAGCCTGGGTACTGCAATATTTAAAAAACTTGGGCATTCAGAATGCATACATAGATGAAGTCGGCAATGTTATCTATCCACACGAGCTGAGTAAAACAGAGAAATTTCCCTTGTATAATGCCCATATTGATACGGTATTTAATCAGCTCGATACGATTACGCCCCGGATTGACGGCAATATATTGGCCGCGCCGTCCTGCGGCGACAACAGTGCCAGCGTCGCCGGGCTGCTTTTTCTCATCAAAATGATACGCGACCTGCATATTACGCTTCCTGCGGGTATTCTTTTTGCCTTTAACGTCGGTGAAGAAGGGCTGGGCAATCTAAGCGGCATACGGCATATTATGACACAATGGAAAGACCGGCTTTCTGAAGTCGTTGCCGTGGACTGCTCTTTTGATACGGCAGTCAATCTGGCAGTCGGTTCCCGCCGCTATGCAGTAACCATTGATGCTGAAGGCGGCCACAGCTGGATGCATTTCGGCAATGACAATGCCATCGCCATCGCTTCGTCCATTATTTCCCGTCTCTATGGCATGACGGTTCCCAAGCAGCCGCGAACTACGTACAATGTCGGCACGATTTCCGGCGGTACAACCGTCAATTCCATTGCTGCCAATGCCACATTTACTTTAGATTTACGCAGTGAATCGATGGATGAATTAGAAAAATTAGATGCCGCTGTCAAAAAAATCATACGGAATGCAACAACTGATAAAATTCATATTACCCAACAGCTTTTAGGCGAACGGCCTTGCAGCAACGGTATATTAAAATCTGAATTATACGACCGCTACGAAGCAGTCCGTAAAGCACAGGGGTTACCAACCGTATGGCAGTCCGGCAGCACAGATGCTAATATTCCTCTCCACTTAGGAATTCCCGGTATTTCCTTTGGCATCTGCCGCAGCCACGGTGAACATACTATTCATGAAACGCTAGAAATCGATACGATTGCTCCCGGTTTACAACAAATGGCTGATTTTATGTTTTTCTCCATTATCTAACTGTATCATTATATGTACAATACCGACAGGTGTCTTTCATACGGACATCTGTCGGTATTGTACGTTTCAGCTGAAAATAAATCTTCGTATTATTTTTCCTGCTGCATCATCGCACAAAGCGCCGTCAATACAGCACCTCCCAAACAGCGGGCTTTGTCGGAAATGGTAAAACAATTCTTGATTTCTTCTTTTCGCGGGTCAATATCAGCAATTTTAAATCCGGGTATGACCGGATAGGCACTGCGTATCAGACCGCGCAGCAGTCCAGTCAGCGTTGCAGGCACGGGGATTCCCATGTCTGCCGCAGGCTGTTGGCCGTCAGGAAGCGCATCCTGCGTAATAACGCCAATAGGCTGACCTTTTTCTACCATATTGCCGATAGCCGATAAGCCGTAAAAATATCCCTCAGCCGGACTGTGAATGACCCGTTCTTTGCCAAAACCGGCAATCATGCCGGGAATACCTGTATTGGGCGCAGCTTCTCCTTCATAGATAAGACGTCCCAAATTATGACCCCGTTTTGTTTCTATGACGACATCTACATCTGTACCTGCTGTAAACCCCGGTCCCAACGCAATCGTATGCGGTGCCATTGCCGTCGTCGTTCCCAAGTTTTTTTTGGCCAGAATCGCATCGACGACAGCCCACGGCTTTAATTCCGCAATCGACCGGCCCTGCGGGTCCACCACGACCGGAACTTCATGGCTGCGCCAGGCTTTTTCTATAGCCCGCCCGCTTTTACAGCACCGTGCCGTCACGTCTTCTACGACAGCACTGCCGTCATATACGGCTTCCGACAATGCTACCTGCCGCCGAATGGCAGATGGGTCCGGCACTTCCAAAACCAACAGCAAAAATCCGGCTCGCCACAGCGCCTGCACTACGCCAGTCGCCAAATCACCGCCGCCGCGAATGATGACTAATTTATTCTTCATGAGAACACAGCCTTTCTCTCAACTAGTTTTTTCCTATAGTATACACAATCTCATATCATTTGTCTTTGCCCACAAAAAAAACAAACGCCTGACATATGCATCAGACGTTTGTTTTTTGTCTATTGAACCAAAGGTCATTAGACGGGGATAGGATATAGAGGGTAGGGATGAAATTTCACCTATTTCATCCCTGCATGACTACGGTTCTGCATGCAGGGTATCATAATCCACTTTTTCCCCTCGTTTTTCCGGAATGACAACTTCTTTTTGGTACGCAAAGCATTCTTTAGCAATATCTTTGTTCAGCCAAAGCAGACAAATTAAATTCGGTATGGCCATCAATCCATTCATCGTATCTGAAAAATTCCACACCATGTCCAGTGTTTGGGTCGCGCCGACATAGGTAATCAAGCTAAAAATGATGCGATATGCCGTAATGACTTTGCGATTGTGAATCAAATATTCCAGTGCTTTTTCACCGTAATATTCCCAGCCCAAAATCGTCGAGAAAGCAAACAGCGTCAAGCCAATGGAAACAATGAATTTGCCGTATTCACCAAAGACGGTACTAAATGCCGCTATAGTCAGCTGTGCGCCTGTGACTAGTTTTCCTGTAGCCGGATCTATCGTTCCCAATACCCCTGAAGAAGCAATAACCAAGCCCGTAAGCATACAAATAATCATCGTATCAAAAAACGTACCGGTCATATTGACGTACCCCTGCCGCGACGGATGGTCTGTTTGCGCGGCAGCTGCGGCAATCGGTGCCGAGCCCAGCCCCGCTTCATTGGAAAAGACGCCGCGGGCAACGCCCCAGCGCATAGCTGTGAGCATAGAAGCTACGATAGAACCGCCAATGCCGCCGGCTACTGATTCAAAAGAAAAAGCCATACGGAACATTTCCGCAATCCCGGCAGGCAGTGCCGCTGCATTGACGACAATGACAATCACAGCCGTGATAAAATAAAAGCCGGCCATAAACGGTACGACAATACTGGATACTTTGCCGATGCCTTTAATGCCGCGGACAAAAATAGCCAGCGAAGCTACTACAATGAGGATACCGACAATCCATGTCGGAATTTCATAACTCGTAAATAAAGCGGAAGAAATAGAATTTGCCTGCGTCATATTGCCAATGCCAAAGGAAGCACAGACGGCAAAGAACGCAAACAGCCAGGCTAATGTTCGTCCAGCTATTTTATTTTTGATGCCGTTTTTCATGGCATACATCGGTCCGCCTGCCATTTCTCCTACATCGTTGACTTCACGATATTTGACAGCCAGCACCGATTCACCGTATTTCGTGGACAGCCCGAAGCAGGCACTAATCCACATCCAAACCAATGCGCCCGGTCCGCCTAATACCAGGGCCGTCGCTACGCCTACGATATTCCCTGTCCCTACGGTCGCAGCCAGCGCTGTCATCAACGATTGGAAGGGTGAAATATCGCCGGCATGTTTACCCTTGCGAAAAATCATGCTGACGGCGTACCACAAATTACGCCACGGCAAAAATTTAAGCCGCACCGTAAGAAAAATCCCAGTCCCTACGAGAAAGGCCAGCATAATCGGTCCCCAAACAAAATTATTTAATGCTTTTAACAAGCCCCCTATATCCATGATGTATCCCTCCATCCTGCCATATATGCATTACCCCTATCAAAATTTCTCTACAACAAATACATTCGTCCTCTCTAAATGCATTTACTACTATGCTACGAAGTATAACACTATACTTTTATTTTGTAAATAGTAAATCGTTTAAACATTTTAATAAATCTT
>DJEN01000015.1:12484-12943 GCA_002431345.1 Megasphaera sp. UBA5897
GGAGGTTTTATCATGAATCATGATAAAATCAGAAAACTTACGTTAGCAGGCTTGTTTGCTGCTATGGCTTTTATTTGTTTCTTTTACTTGCGTATTGAAATCCCCATGGGATTGGGACTGACAGGAAAATTATATATCGGCTATGCCTTTGTCATCCTAGCTTCGGTCCTGTTAGGCGGCACCTACGGAGCCTTATCCGGCGCTGTCGGGCTGACGCTTGCAGATTTGCTTACAGGCTATGTCACATCGGCACCGCCGACGTTTGTCGCCAAATTTATTTTGGGCGGGTCGATTACGTGTATTGCCTTTCCCATTCTGCATTTGGATCGAGTCCATTCCCTCAAAAAAGAAGTGTGCTATGTCATTATCGCAGCCATCGGCGGCTGTATTATCAATGTCCTTACCGAACCGCTTATCCGCTATGCCTTCAAATACTATTTTCTCGGCTACGCGCAGGAA
>DJEN01000028.1 GCA_002431345.1 Megasphaera sp. UBA5897
GACAATGGCGATATAGATAAGAGCCGCAATGCCGCAGTGTCTCAGTGCTTTCTTTTCGTTTTCAGACACATCGGGCATTTGTAATTGTCCGTTAGCATGAGCTGGATCGTATACACCTAAACGAGGTTCCACAAATTTTTCCGTAATTAATGTCGTAACTGCCGTTAGATAAAAGACAGCAAATGCCATAAAGTACCAATTATCGATTGGCGATACCGTAAGTGTGGGATCAATAATACGGACAGCTTGGGTTGTAATGCCGGATAAAAGGACATCAGTGGTAACAATCAGTAAGTTGGCTGTAAATCCAGAATAAATAGCGGCTAATGAGCAAGCAAAGCCGACGAGAGGGTGTCTCCCCATAGAATAAAATAACATTGCCGCTAACGGAGGCATAATAACAATGGCTGCATCCGAGGCCAAATGGCTCATTAAACTAATAAATACAACGGCTAACGTCACATATCGTTTGGGAATATTATGCATAGAATGATGGATTAATGTTTCTAAAAATCCTGTTTCCGAAGCAACTCCCAATCCAAATGTCAGGACAATGATCATGCCTAAAGGTGGAAAATTAATATAATTTTTGATTAAATTGGTTAATAACCAATCCAATCCTTCCGCACTAATCAGCGTTTTTATGTACAATGTTTCCTGTGTTTTGGGATTGAATGCAGTGACGTCGGCTAATTGCATGAAATAGGAAATTACTCCTAAGGCAATAAATAAAATAAGAAAAATAATAGCTGGATTAGGAAGTTTGTTTCCTATTCGTTCTAATTCTTTTAAAAACGCACCGCGATTATCGTCTTCTACTGGCAGTGCAGCGGTTGCAGTATGTTTCATAGTATCCCTCCTAAAAAATATATACCCTACCATAAAAAGTATAAATTATACTATCCCCTACGGTAAGATAATACACCTTTATATTCTTGTCAATAAAGAATATATATCTATAACTTAAATAAATAATATAAAAATGATAAAAAAAGAAGCTTTATCTATTTGTGCAACAATAAAGCTTCTCTTTTTAAAATGCAATTTTAGGAATAATTAAACAATACCATTTATAAATATTGTGAAATACCGGGACCAACAGGCCAGCCCATGCAATACCAAAAGATAAATAAAGCGTACCATAAAATCAGATATCCGATGGCATAGGGCATCATTAGTGATAAGAATGTACCGATACCGCTGTCTTTTTTATAGGTATGAATGATATCCAAGAAAAACGGCAAGAATGGATTTGTTAGGGAAACACTGTTTAGTGATCCATTACCGGCTCGAAAGGCAGCTTGAATCCAAGCAGGATGATATCCCAGCATCATAAACATAGGAACAAATATGGTAGACAACATAGCCCATATGGCAGATCCACTGGCTATGCAAAGTCCTATAAGCTGACTAAACAACATAAAACAAATAAAAGCAGGCAATCCTGTCATGTGAATGCTTTGTAATATGATTGCTCCCTTCATGGCAATAAGGGAAGCCATATTTGTCCAGGTAAATGCGGCAATAAATTGGGCGATAAAAAAAGCCATTACTAAAAAGTTGGACAATCCTTTGATAGCATGTGACATGCATTGTATCAATGTATCGGCACTGGTGACTTTTTTTATGGAGATACCATATGTTAAGCCAACTGTTATCAAGAAACCGCAAATAAGAGGGATAATGCCGCGTAATAAAGGAGAATCCAATAAAGAATGGGTTTGCGGATTACGCAGCAAACCTGAATCGGGAACAGTGAGCAGTATGATGATGGCTATGTAGATAAGCGCGGCAATGCCGCTTTTGCGTAAGGCTTTCTGTTCTTGTTTGGATATGTTAGGCATAGATTGTGTGCTTTGCTCTTGGGGGACGTTGTAGGCACCTAAATGCGGCTCAATAAATTTTTCTGTAACCAATGTCGTAAAAATTGTTAAATACAGCACAGAAAAAGCGATAAAAAACCAATTATCGATTGGCGATATCGTCAATTCCGGCTGTATACTATGTGCTGCTTGTGTTGTAATACCAGATAGCAATACATCTGTTGTTCCAATGAAGATATTGGCAGTAAATCCGGATTCAAGGGCAGCAACGGAACAAGCAAAACCGGCCAGAGGATGACGACCTAGAGAACGAAACAGCATAGCGGCCAGTGGCGGCATAATAATGATTGCTGCGTTAGAAGCCAAGTGGCTGATAAAACTGACCAGTACAACTGTAAATGTAACGTACCGTTTGGGAATATGCTGTACAGAATGATAAATTAATGTTTCCAAGAGTCCTGCTTCAGAAATGACCCCCAGTCCTAATGTCAGTACAAGAATCATTCCTAAGGGGGGAAAATGAATATAGTTTTTAATAAGATTTGATAATAACCAATCCAAGCCTTCAGTACTAATCAAACTTTTTATGTGAATAACGTCTTGGGTTTTAGGATCTAACGCCGTCATATTAAATAGTTGCATGATATAGGATATGATGGCTAATAGGATAAGCAGGATAAGAAAAAGAACTGCTGGATTTGGCAGTTTATTCCCGAATTTCTCCATTTTTTGCAACCATGTATGATAGAAGCCGTGATGGATTGGTACAGATGTATTAGGATTACTCATGCATACCTCCTCGATAAGATATTATTTGATAAGCAGTATAATATAGCTATATCTCCTATTTTTATAGATGTTTTTTGGATAACATATCTTTCTTACGTCAGCCAAAGATAAAATTCTCTATTCGGACTAGTATATATTGCCCATCTATATTGGATTTATACAAGTATAATTATAAGACATAACACGTCAATGGTAATTACCTTATGGGAATAATGACTGAAAATGATTGAAAAATGATTGAATTTGAATGTATAATACAACCATAGAAGTGAGGTGGCGCGATGTTAACAGAAGAAAGGCAGGATGAAATTGTAAAAATTGTCAATGCCAGCGGAGCGATTTCTGTACAGGAACTTGTCAATTTTTTGGATATATCAGAATCAACTGCGCGCCGTGATTTACTGGCATTAGACAAACAGGGCCGGTTAAAACGTGTTCACGGCGGAGCTACTGCTGTTAAAGATGAGAAATATGAAGCCGATATGGAAAGTCTTCAAGATAAATATTCTTTTCACATGTTAGAGAAGCGGCGTATTGCTCAATTTGCCGCAGCTAACGTGAAAAAAAATGATTTTGTATACTTGGATTCAGGCTCGACAGTAGAACAAATGGCAGAGTTTCTAACTGGTTCAGAAGCGACCTTTGTTACCAACAGTATTCCCTTGGCACAAAAACTGGGACGCAATGACGTGAAAGTATATATTTTGCCGGGGCGTGTCAAAGGCAAAACAGAGGCGATTATTGGCAGTGAAATGCGGGATATGCTGACTCGATACCATTTTACGAAAGGCTTTTTTGGTGCTAATGGCGTTGATATTAGAACGGGATGTACCACCCCGGATGATGAGGAAGCTGTTTGCAAGCGGGCAGCTGTTGGGCAGTGCATGCAGACCTATGTTTTGGCTGACGGCAGCAAGTTTGGTTTATCCGCGCATATTACCTTTGCAGATATAGAACAAGTTACCTTGATTACTGCACAGGGAGATAAGATGATAGACTATACGCCCTATCAACGAGTAACGGAGGTGTATGTGCTTTGATTTATACAGTCACGTTTAATCCGTCTTTGGATTATGTAGTGTATATGGATCATTTTGCTGCTGGAGAGATTAACCGGGCGCGGCAGGAAATGATTTATCCCGGCGGCAAAGGAATTAACGTAGCCTTGGTGCTGGGACATTTAAAAATCCCTGCGCAAATGTTGGGATTTACAGCAGGTTTTACAGGAAAAGAAATAAAACGGCTCATAGAAAAACACGGCGGTACTTGTAAGTTTATATCTTTGGATGAAGGATACTCGCGAATTAATTTAAAAATCAGTTCGCAGTCTGAAACGGCTGTCAACGGAACGGGACCGCATATCCCGCCGGATAAACTGCAGGAATTGATGCAGCAGATAGATGGTATTGCAGCAGGAGATACGCTGGTATTAGCCGGAAGTATTCCGGCAGATATTCCGGATGATATGTATGAGCAAATTCTAAAACGGCTGCAAGGCAGAGATATTCATATTGCAGTAGATGCCACGGGAGATTTACTCAAAAAGGTGATTAAATACAGACCGTTTTTAATTAAACCCAATCATTTGGAATTAGGCGAATTATTTCATGCAGAACTGCATACGGAGGAAGAGATTACGATTTGTGCCAAACGGCTGCAGGCCATGGGGGCACGCAACGTACTGGTGTCGCGCGGCAAGGATGGAGCTCTGCTGGCAGGTGAAAACGGCAGCATATACCGTATGTCCGCCCCTGCTGGCACATTGATTAATTCTGTCGGTGCAGGCGACAGCATGGTAGCAGGATTTTTGGCAGGTTTGGCAGCGTCTGGCGGCGACTTGCAGGAAGCTTTAAAAATGGGTGTTTGTGCCGGCAGTGCTTCGGCGTTTCATCAATGGCTGGCAACGGAAACAGAAATTATGGCATTGTATCATACGATGTCATAATGTCGGTATATACGAACAGAAAGGATGTATAAGTCATGCGTATTGTAGATTTACTGCACTTGGAGAGTATTGATTTACACGCAGCCGTATCAGACAAAACAGCAGCCATTGACCATCTTGTGGATTTGATGGATAAAGGTGGCAGCTTGAATGATAAAGAAGCTTATAAACAATGTGTACTGGCTCGTGAAAAAGAAGGAAGTACTGGCATTGGCGAAGGCATTGCCATTCCTCATGCTAAGACCGATGCAGTAAAGAAGCCTGGGCTGGCGTCTATGATTGTCAGAAGCGGCGTTGAATATGAAAGCCTGGATGATGAACCGGCATATCTGTTTTTTCTCATTGCAGCGCCTTCGGGCGGAGCAAATATTCATCTAGAAGTATTGAGCCGTTTGAGTCGGATGCTGATGGATGATGCGTTTAGAGACCATTTGCTGCAGGCCAAGACGCCGGAAGAATATATACAGATTATCGATGCGGCAGAAACAGCACAACTGGCTGAAGAAGAAAAAGAAGCAGTACAAACGGCAGAACAGCAGCAAGCAGATAAGCAGACGGCAGAATCTCAGCCAGAAAGGCCTTTTATTGCAGCTGTTACAGCGTGCCCGACAGGTATTGCCCATACGTATATGGCTGCAGAGGCACTGGAAAAGCAGGCAGCGGCTATGGGCGTAGATATTAAAGTAGAAACCAATGGTTCCGGCGGTGTCAAAAATCGATTGACGGCAGAAGATATTCAGCATGCAGTCGGCATTATCGTCGCTTGTGATAAAGATGTACCTACGCAGCGTTTTGTTGGCAAACCGGTTATTTTTACTAAAGTTGCCAACGGGATTAAAATTCCGGGAAAATTGATTCAAGCAATTTTGGACCATGATGCTCCCCTCTTCCAGCATGAAGCAGCAGCGTCAGATGCTCCTGGTGATATAAAAGAAACAGAAAGTGCAGGACGGCAGATTTATAAGCATTTGATGAACGGCGTATCGCATATGCTGCCCTTTGTTATTGGCGGCGGCATATTAATTGCTTTGTCGTTTTTGGCTGATATGGAGCATGCCGGCACAGCACAGTTTGGTACAGGCGTGCCGCTGGCTGCCTTTCTAAAAACGATTGGCGGTTTGTCGTTTAGTATGATGCTGCCTATACTTGCCGGATATATTGCCGTGAGCATTGGCGAACGGCCGGCATTGATGCCGGGCATCGTCGGCGGCTTTTTGGCGACGAATGGCGGTTCTGGATTTTTTGGAGCGCTTTTTGCCGGATTTATTGCGGGGTATTTAATACTCTTGCTGAAAAAAGTATTTGCACATCTCCCCCAGGCGTTAGACGGCACCAAACCTATTTTGATTTATCCTGTTTTAGGGCTGGTCTTGATGGGACTTATTATGACATATATTATTAATCCGCCGACGGCTTTGTTTAATACGTGGCTGGCTGATATGCTCAACAGCATGACGACGTCGAGCCGCGTTGCTTTGGGATTTATTCTGGGCGGCATGATGTCGATTGACTTCGGCGGTCCGATTAACAAAGCGGCGTATGTGTTTGGGACGGCTTCTTTGATGAGTGCAGCCGGTGACGCAGTAAGCTCTGGCATTATGGCATCCGTTATGATTGGCGGCATGGTGCCTCCCCTTGCCATTGCGTTGGCTATGCTGCTGTTTAAGGGAAAATTTACACCGAAAGAACGGCAGTCAACAGTTACCAACTTTGTTATGGGGTTGTCTTTTATTACAGAAGGTGCCATTCCTTTTGCCGCATCAGATCCGGTACATATCATTCCCCCGTGTGCAGTCGGCGCGGCTGTTGCCGGCGCCTTGTCTATGCTTTTTGATTGCGCCATTCCGGCACCGCATGGCGGCGTTTTCGTCTTTGGTGTTGTAACTAACTGGCCCATGTATATTGCTGCCTTAGCAGTTGGGACAGGTGTTGCGGCTGTACTGATGGGGATTATTCGTAAAAAACGAGTACAAGAATAGATGTAGTGAGCATATACTATGCATTATGCATATATTAACATAACATATTCAAGGAGGAATTTATCATGAAAGAATTTACATTTACTATTACAGATCCACAGGGGATTCACGCTCGTCCCGCCGGCTTACTTGTCAAAGAAGCGAAAAAATATGAATCTAAGATTACAATTGCTAAAGGCGCAAGAAATGGCGATGTAAAGAAGATTTTTGCTGTAATGGCTTTAGGCGTTAAACAAGGCGAAGAAATTAAAGTTACAGTTGATGGTACTGATGAAGCCACAGCGGCGGCAGCTATGGAAGCATTTTTGAAAGAAAACTTCTAAGCCGCAGTGAGGAGGAATCGGTATGCTGACATTACAAGGGAAAAGTGTTTTTGCGGATATTGCGATTGGCCCGTTGGCACTGTTTCACCGCAATACCATTTCTACTGCCAGGCATCCTATTGATGATGCAGAAACAGAAGTACAGCGCTTTCAAAAGGCCCGTGCAGAAGCGATGACACAACTTCAAAAGATGTATCACAAAGCTGTTGAAAAAGTAGGCGAAGAACAAGCGGCTGTTTTTGAAGTACATCAAATGATGTTGGAAGATGATGATTATATTGAGTCTATTGAAGATAAAATTCGCAGTAAAAAAATAAACGCAGAAGCAGCCGTAGAATGCACAGCCCAACAGTTTGCAAAAATGTTTCAAACGATGGATGATGCGTATATGAAAGCCCGATCTGCAGATGTTTTGGATATTTCACGCCGTGTGGAACAGCAGCTTTGCGGCGGGCCGAGTATTGATTTCAGCAAGTACAACCATGTGATTATTGCAGCTGATGATTTGGCTCCCAGCGAAACCTTGCAGCTTGATACAGATAAAATCTTAGGCTTTGTAACCTCGGCAGGCAGCACGAATTCACATACGGCCATTTTGGCACGCACATTGGGAATCGCGGCTGTCGTCAATACAGGTACGCAGATGCATACGGATGTAGACGGTATGACGGCTATTATTGATGGCACGACAGGTACGGTATATATTGATCCGGATGAAGCGACGCTGCAGGAAATGCAGCAAAAGCAGCAGCTGATGAAACAGCAGCGGGAACAGTTGGATGCTGTTCGCGGAACGGTTACGGAAACATTGGATGGGAAAAAGATTCACTTATATGCGAATATTGGAAACCCTGACAACCTGCCTCAAGTCATTGCCAATGATGCCGAAGGCATTGGATTGTTCCGCAGTGAATTTTTATATTTGGAAAACAGTACGTATCCAACAGAAGAACAGCAGTTTGAAGCGTATAAAAAGACGGCAGAAGCCCTGCAGGGAAAAACGGTTATTATTCGAACCTTAGATATTGGTGCGGATAAAAAAGTTGATTATTTTGGCTTAGATGACGAAGAAAACCCTGCTATGGGGATGCGGGCCATCCGTATCTGCCTTACCTGTCCGGCGATATTTAAAACGCAGCTGCGGGCATTATTGCGTGCGTCGGCATATGGAAAGATTGCTATTATGTTTCCCATGATTATTTCTGTAAAAGAAGTACGTCAGTGCAAAGCGATTCTGCAGGAAGTGCAGCAGGAATTAGATGCGAAGAATATTGCATATGACCACGATATGGAAATTGGGATTATGATAGAAACACCGGCAGCGGCTATCATGAGCGATGAGCTGGCAAAAGAAGTCGATTTCTTCAGCATTGGCTCTAATGACCTGACGCAGTATACACTGGCGATTGACAGGCAGCAGACAAAGCTGGATGCGTTTTTTGATGCACATCATCCGGCAATACTGCGGCTCATCCAGCAAACGATTGAAAACGGACACAAGGAAGGCATTTGGGTAGGTATTTGTGGTGAATTGGGTGCTGATGCTGC
>DJEN01000038.1 GCA_002431345.1 Megasphaera sp. UBA5897
GGTACGAAAAAGAATGAATATATACGAGGGTGTCCGGGAACCATCCCGGTATTCTGGCCGCACAGAAAGAAAAAGTATATACAACATATGTATAGAAACGGATACGTTGTCAGCTGAGAAGGGATGACTTATAATAAGATACGCACAGCATATTACATGTAAAAGGAAGGAATACGCATGAAACATACATCTCTTATTTCATGGGCCGTATTTTTCAGTATGGTACTGGGAAGTACAGCCATGGCGAAGGAAACGGCGCTGCCGCTGACAACGGCTGTTCGCGTTCATCCGGCGATTGCCCAAACATCCAAGGAAACGCCGCAAGCTAAAGTAGCCGTTTCTTCGTCAGAAAAACCTGTTGTTACGAGACATTATACAGCCAACAATCCAGCTGTTGGCCATCCGGTACTGTATTGGGGGCGTATTGACGGCGCTGTAGGATATGAAGTACAAGTGCTGCAGCCGAATGCACAGGGTGATATTACGGATAAAGCGACGGGTCATACGTATACCTTGATGATGCCGACCCAGACGGCGTATACGACGGGCTATGAATTGGCTTTGCCGGCATCGTATATGGGCCAGGTGTTTTATTGGCGTGTCAGAGCGTTTGATTTGGACAGGCATCCAATCAGCGAATTTTCTGATGTTGAAGCGTCGCATATTGACCGTTTTGAACCGTTTACGGAAAAACCGACGCCGATGGCGTTTTATAATCAGGTTCCCTGCGGCGTTTTATTGTATCCGGTATATGACTGGATTGCCGTGCCGGGAGCTGCTAAGTATGAATTGGAAATCCTCAATGCGATGCCGGAAAATCCAAACGGCATTGCCCCGTCTGTACACCGCATTGATTCGTATACGCCGACGAATATTCATCAGTATGACCAATCAGCCCGTATGTCGGATACGCCGTTTTACTGGCGCGTCCGGGCGATGGACAGTCAGGGTAAGCCGCTTGGCGTGTATTCAGATGCCCTGCCTTTCTTGACCAGTCCGAAAGCGTCCAAAGGCTGTGTAGCTATCTTTGGTGACAGCATCAGTCATGGCGGCGGCAGTATTTCGTATTCGCCGACTTATTGGGATTTTAGTTATGGCAACTATTTGATGTTCCCGACGGTTAATTTGGCCCAAAGCGGTGATACGAGCGAAATGGCTGTAGAACGATTTGACAAGGATGTCTTGCCGTTTCAGCCGTCATATTTGCTTATTTTGATTGGTTCCAACAGCCTTCGTGCCGGCGTACCGGCAGAAGACGTGATTGCCGATTTGAAAACGATCAAGGAAAAATGCCTGTCTCATCATATCCGGCCTGTTTTTTTGACGATTCCGCCTCTTAACCCGGCGCATATCAAACGGGCATTTGATGAACCGACAGCAGAAAATTGGCAGTCTTTGATTGCAGCGGTCAATGCATACATCCGTACGCAGGTCCATATTGATATTACGCCGGGCATGGCAGACAGCCACGGCATATTAAGACCGGAATTAGCTGTTGACGGCATTCATTTGGATCCGCCAGGCAAAAAAATGATAGGTGCGGCTATTAATAATGCCTGGAAAGGGATTTTGGCATTACCGGATACAGCATGGCAGGAAGACTGATGCACAGATATTGACTTTGACTGGAATATAGGTTGTAAGATACCAGTATATACGGTACAATAGAATGCGCACATGACAAACAATATCAATTAACATCGTAAAAAGGAGGATTCATGGCATGCGTAATGGCAGTGTAGTTTGTTTGACCCTACTATTGGGAATCACCTTGTGTTCCGGGCTATTGGTCAAAGCCGGTCAGACTGTTGGGCGCAACCGCGTAGTAGACCCGCCTATGGAGCAAGCACAGCAGATTTACATTCGCAATACGGCAGACGAAGAAACGGACTTTCAGCCTGTTGTCTTGAGCCATTATCCGGCAGATGCGCCTGCGGTCGGCCATCCTCTTTTGCGGTGGAGCCGTGTAGACGGCGCGGTGATGTATGATGTACAGATATTGAAAAAACAGGAAGATGCAGATGGCAAAGCGGCATATTATGAGTCGATCATGCCGCTGCAACGTGCTTATGGAACAGGCTATGAACTGGCACTTCCCGATACGTTTATGGATGATGTTTTTTACTGGCGCGTTCAGCCGATGGATTTGCAGGGCAAGCCGATTGGCCCGTTTTCTGTTGTAGAAGAAGCGCATATGGATATGATGGCGCCTTTTGTAGAAAAACCGTATATTGTCAATTACTATAATCAAGGGAAGGGACAGGTATTACTCTATCCGGTATACGATTGGATTGCCGTTCCCGGTGCCGATCATTATGAAGTGGAAATTCTCGATGCTAAGCCGGAAAATCCCAATGGTATAGAGCCGTCCATTCATCGAATTGATGTGTATACACCATCGTATGCGCAGCAGTACGACCAAAAACCGCGGATGTCCTCGGAACCGTTTTACTGGCGTGTTCGGGCATTGGACAGCAGCGGCAATCCCATTGGCGTATATTCGGACGCCCAGACCTATACGACCAATCCGGATGATGCCTATGATGTGGCAGTGTTTGGCGACAGCATTAGTCATGGCGGCGGCAGCTTGTCGTATTCGCCGACCGATTGGGAATTTAGTTATACATCCTATCTTGATTTTCCGACGGTCAACCTGGCCCAAAGCGGTGATACCAGTGCTATGTCCGACGCCCGCTTTTTTCAGGATGTCGTGCCGTTTCATCCGCGCTATGTGCTGATTCTCATGGGGTCCAACAGCCTGCGGGCCGGTGTCAGTGCTTCCGATGTGATTGCTGATTTGAAAAGCGTCAAACAAAAATGTCTGGCTCATGGCATGAAGCCGATTTTTCTCACTATCCCGCCTTTTCATCCGGACCATATTGCAGCGGCGTTTGACCAGGATACTGATTGGGGCTGGAAAGATGCCGTTGCAGAAGTCAATGCGTATATTAACAGTGAAGTACACATTGATATTGCAGAAGGCATGGCAGATGATAATGGGGAACTGCGGGCGGAACTGGCTGTTGACGGTCTGCATCAAGATCCGGCAGGAAAGAAAATGATGGCGCAGGCTATTCAGGATGCTTGGCCGGTTATACAAAACTTGCCTGACAGTGCATGGGAAGAAGAGAACTGAAAATACGCTCGTTTTACTGCCACGAGTACGACAAACAATAGATTGAACATAACATGACAAAGGGGCTTGACGCTTGTGCGGCAGCCCCTTTTTATCATATGCTGTTGAAAAACGATGCCAAGCAAACGGCATCCGATGAGTTTATTCATACCGCAGTGCTTCGATTGGATCTAAGCGAGCCGCTTTGCGTGCCGGATAAATACCGAAAAACAAGCCGATGCCGACAGAAAAACTAAAGGAAATAAGAATCGGCGCAGCGGTAATGACAGTTTGGAACAAGCCTGCCTTGGCAATCGCCAAGGCAATGCCAACGCCGACAGCGACGCCCATAAGGCCGCCGATGACGCCGATAACGACAGATTCAATCAAAAACTGCATCATAATGTTTTGGAATGTAGCTCCCAAGGCTTTGCGGATACCAATTTCACGGGTTCGTTCTGTAACAGAAACCATCATGATATTCATGATGCCAATGCCGCCGACCAGCAGCGAAATAGCGGCAATACTGCCAAGAAACAGTGTAAGCATTGTCGTCGTGCTTGTCATTGTTTCCATCAGACTGGTCAAGTTGCGAACTGAAAAATCGTCTTCCTTGTCGCCGACAATGTGATGCCGCTGCCGTAGCAGCGTTTCTACTTGTCCTTGTACCGATTCGATTTTATCGGCGCTGGATACTTGAATATTGATAGAACGGACATAGGTAATCCCCATGAGACGTTCCTGAGCTGTGGTCAGCGGAATGATAACAACGTCGTCCTGGTCCTGTCCCATAGAAGACTGGCCCTTGCTTTCAATAACGCCGATGACTTTATACGGCTGGTTGTTGATGCGGATATTTTTGCCGACCGGATTTTCCGATTCAAACAAATTGGTAGCAACTGTAGTCCCGATGACAGCGACACGATTGCGGGAATTGAGGTCATTCTGCGTAATAAAGGACCCTGTGCCAATAGTCAGGTCGCGGATTTTCAAATATTCCGGCGTGACGCCGTATACAGAAGAATTCCAGTTTTCATGACCGTTGACAATTTGATATGAGCCATTGACGGTCGGTGATACATAATCAATGTTTTTGATTTTTTTCTTGATAGCTTCGGCATCTTCGTACTTGAGCTTTTGGCTGGACCCGGCAGCTGAACGAACACCGCCTTTATTGGTCGAGCCTGGCGTGACGATAAGCATGTTGCTGCCCAAGCTGGCGATAGAATTGGTGACGTTTTGCTTTACGCCCATGCCAATGGAAATCATGGCAATGACGGCACCGACGCCGATAATAATACCCAGCATCGTAAGAATGGAGCGGAGTTTGTTGCCGAGCAGTGCCGTAACGGCGATTTGTACACTTTCACTAAACAACATCCATAACCACACCCTTTCCGGCATCCCGTGTTAGCCTGCCGTCACAGATGAGCAGCTGACGGCTGGCACAGGCTGCGATTTCCGGCTCGTGCGTGACTAAGATGACCGTTTTATGTTCTTCATGAAGGGATTCAAAAATTCCCATAATTTCTTTGGTTGATTTTGTATCCAAATTACCTGTAGGTTCGTCGGCCATAATAATGTGCGGATCATTGACCAAGGCTCTGGCAATAGCGACGCGCTGCCGTTGCCCACCGGATAATTCGTTTGGTTTATGATGCGACCATGTTCCCAATCCTACGGCTTCTAATTTTTCTTGGGCTCGCTGTGTACGTTCTTTACGGCCTACGCCGGCATATACGAGAGGAAGAGCGACATTATCCAGCGCCGAAATACGAGATAAGAGATTAAAGTTCTGAAAGACAAAGCCAATTCGCTTATTTCTCGTGTGCGCCAGTTCATCGTCTGTGAGATTAGCGACTTCCTTACCCCCTAATTTATAGGAACCGGATGTAGGGCGGTCTAAGCAGCCAAGGATATTCATCAGCGTAGATTTACCGGAACCGGACGGCCCCATCAGGGCAGCAAATTCTCCTTCTTGAATGTTAAGGGTAATTCCGGCAAGGGCAGCGAAATCATTGCCGCCGATATGATAGATTTTTTTAATATCTTTTAACTCAATTACATTTGCCATGACGTATTCCCCCTTACATTGGCGGAGGGCCTTGCCGATTGTTATTCGATTTCGAGGAAGAAGATTTAGAGGCATTGTATGTAATGGATACCTTGTCGCCTTCGTCGAGACCAGAAAGAATTTCTACGTATTCATCACTGTAAATCCCTGTCGTGACGTTGACTTGTTCTGTTTGACCGTTGTCATTGACGCGCATAACATACGAGCCTTTGTCATTGGTTTTTAAGGCGGCAATCGGTACAACCAACGCATTTTCTTTTTCCGATGTATTGATTTCGACGCGGGCAGTCATGCCTAATTTGAGGACGTCATCGGGGTCATCGACATCCAGCGTGACATAGTAGTAAATAACGCTGGCAGAAGAAGAACTCGAAGAGCTGGAACTGGATGAACCGGTCGTGTTCCACGTATTGCTGGTATCTGTCTGAGAAATTTTGGATACATGGGCTGTAAACGTCTGGCCTGTATACGTATCCACTGTAAACGTAGCATCTTGGCCGATTTGGATTTGACCAATATCCGTTTCATCAATTTTGGCCATAATCTGTTTTTGTGATGTATTGGCAATATACATAATGACCGTCGGGTTGCTGTTGCCCTGTACGGCCATGGTTCCGACGCTTTTTGGTTCGCCGACGACGATGCCGTCCATCGGTGCTGTAATAATCGTTTCGGCTACATTCGACTGGGCATCTGTCAAGGCACTGACAGCTGTATCGTAATTAAACTTGGCCGTGTCCAATGCTTGCTTGGTGCCGGCCCCTAGGTTGTACAATTCCTGTGCACGCTGGTATTCGAGCTGCGTATTGGATACTTTTAGCTGTGCCTGTTCTTGTTTTGCCATGTAATCTTTACCGTCCAGTATCGCAACGGTCTGTCCGGCTGTGACACGGTCATTTTCTTTGACAAGTACCTGGCTGATACGGGCCGTGATTTTAGGTGATACTTCGACCGAATCGACAGGTTTGATGGTCCCGGTTGCTGAAACGGTAGATTTTAGATTCATGCGTGTTACCGGTGCCGTTTCTACAGCGGCAACCTGTTTAGCTGCTTGCTGCGTTTGATAATATTCATAACCGCCAAACGCCCCGGCGGCAATGATAATGGCGGCAACCGCTATTTTTACTTTTTTGTCCAACTTAATCATAATTAATCTCCCCCATACAGGCTTTTTCAATGGTGCTGCATTCAGTATAGCATGCTTATATTGCAATAATAAAGGAAATAAAGGGGAAATTGGGAATTTTAGTCGAAACTGTAACAATTAAAGAAATGTTTATTTGTAAACTTGCCGTTTACATTGACACATGTACTTTTTCTTTCTGCGCGGACAGAATGCCGAGACGGTTCCCGGACACCCTCTGT
>DJEN01000063.1 GCA_002431345.1 Megasphaera sp. UBA5897
TCGCAATAGGAGAAAAACGCGGCGAAGAACGCGGCCACAAGTTGGGATTAGCCCAAGGGCGAGAACAAGGGCTGGCGCAAGGTGTACAGCAGGAAAAAGCAGCAAATATTAGAGGTATGCTACGGGAAGGTCTCGATGTAGCACTGATTGCTAAAATTATGTCTTGATCAGTAGCAGAAATTAAACGAATTGCCGATAGCCAATCTGCCACATGATTTTTGTGGTGATGAATACTTTGTAGAATACAACGAATATAGTTTCTTTTGATAAAACTGGGTGAATCTTTTCTAGACGAAAACAGCCGTCTGTCCTCGTATGGATAGGCGGCTGTTTTGTATTAGTGGATTTTGATTATAAATAGGTTACTTCCTGCTTGGCAAATGCGCCGGTTGCGGGATGAAGCTTTGCTTTTACAATAGCGTTGGGTGTAGTAAAATGCGCATCATAGTGATAGGTATGATCGTCGCGGTCTAAGTGAATGACGATGTTTTGCGCATCCGGATAAGCCGCTAAGATACGTTGTTTAATGTCTGTTTCGGATTTTTCAACGACCGTACTGTCAGCTGACAGCTTGCTTTTGATTTCTACTTCATGAATTTTCTTTGTATTTGTATACAGCGTTACTTCATATATCATATCGGTGGCAGCGTCGTAAAAACGAATTTCCGTTTCGCCGTCTTTATGATCTGTTTTGTATTTGGTTACTACGGCTGCAACGGGAACTTTGCTGCGGGCAATAGCTGTCAGTGCATCGTCCTGCGTCGTGCTGATATTGGCAGTACCCGTGTCGTGATGATGAGAGTGGAATGAATCTGTGGACATAGCCATTACGGCAAGTGTTAACATAGTCAACAGAGATACAAGTATGCTGATTCTTTTTATCATTATGAAAGCCTCCTTTAGGTAATGTATAAAACAAAATAAGATGTGGATGTAGTCAGAAAGGATATAGGCAGGAACTGACCCATCCTATAGTTTACTATATTAGTATCATACCATACAGATAAATGGGTTGTCTACGTCATCATAGATATACAAGAAATTTTTTAGGCATACTTGCAGTATAGGATGGGTGCGTACATAGAAACCATGTATTTATGTAGACGACGGCATGGTACAGCTAGTCTTTTTGCAAGAGTTTTTTCTTTAATTCTACATACCGTGTTGTATAGTATGGCGTGAGCTGCGATTCGCGGAGGTCGTTGCCAAAGGAACGGCGGCTTACGGAAAGAAGCGGCGGACTTTGGATTCGTTTGGCGACGGCAAAGCCGGCAATAAGACGCCACCATTTTTCTAAATCGGCAATAAACGATTCGGCAGAGGGGAAGATATCTTTTACGGCAACGGTACAGCCGATTTCTTTTTCCAGTGTCCCGTCGGCATACCACTGCAGAATGGATTCAGGCGTAGCCCGCTGCCAGCGTTCGATAAAGGAGGCAAACAGATAATCATGATACGGATAGATAATGGGGTCGCCTTGTCCCTTGTCGATGTCTTGATTGGCAGATAATTCGGCACTGGGGACAATATCGATGCTGCCTTGGGGGACGACTTCCCGTTTGAATACGGAGTCATTGAGATAACGAGCCAGGTCGTATACTTGATGTTTCCAGAGATCTGCCGTAGCGGCGAGGAAACCGGCACTGTCGCCGTAAAGCGTTGCATAGCCTACGGAAGATTCGGCTTTGTTGGCGTTGCACGTAAATACCCCGCCGAAAGCAGCTGCAGCCGCTGCTAGAATGCGGCTGGAACGGTCACGGGCTTGAATGTTTTCTTCGATAAAACTGGTTAGCTGCAGATGGCCTAGCGGTTTGTCTTTTTGATACAGCATAGCGCTGCTGAACTGGCTGCGCGTCAATTCCAAACTGTCTTGGACGGGGATGACTGTGTATAGGCAGCCCAGATTATCTGCAAGTTCTTTGGCAAGTCCTTTGGTTGTCTGCGAATTATAACAGCTGGGCATATTGACGAGCAAAATATTTTCTGGCGGCAGTACGGTAGCATACAAGGCTGCATTGACAGCAGAATCAATACCGCCGGATACGCCGATAACTACTTTTTTCAGGCCTAAAGAATCCATGAAGGAATGCAGCCCGTAATGCAGACTGTTGTATATTTCTTCTGTTGCTGTGCGGCTTGGAGAAACATGTACGGGCGAAGTAAACGTATGCGTTGTTTCATCATATTGGATGACAGCCAGTTCTTCTGTAAAGGGTTGGCATTCATAGTGCAGCGTGCCGTTGCTGTCGTAGGCTCCGCTGGAACCGTCAAACGTATAGATGTTTTTGCCGTTGTTTTGGATGCCGGTACAGTTGACATAGACTGCCGGACGATGCATGGTATCGATAGCTTGGCCAAACAGGCGGTGGCGGCGCTGGGTTTTACCCTGTGTAAACGGCGAGTTGGAAATGTTGACAAAAAGGTCGATATCATAATGCTGGCTGAGATAGGTCATTGGTTTGAAGGGATAGTTGTCATCCCAGCTGTCTTCACAGATTAAAGGACCAATATGCAGCGTACGGTTGTTGGCAAAGGTCAGGGTAACCGGCGAGAGAAATTCTTCCGGAAAGGCGTGGCGTTCCTGTGCCACTTCCATGAGTGATGTGAAATAACGAATATCGCTGAATTCACGGTAGTTTGGCAGTAAGGTTTTGATATAAAATGGGTACGGAGAATGCTGCGGTGCGATAAGCTGGCCGTTTTGGGCAATAAACATGGCATTGTATTTGCGCAGGCGTCCGTCCAAATTGACACGGTTTTCTTCTTTAGCCACATTGCCATAGATGATGGTAATGCCGTCAGAAGCTGCTTGGATTTCTTTGCCGAAACGAACACAGTCGTTGATAAAATCAGGCTGATCCCAAACATCACCAATAAAATATCCCGGAATGGATAGTTCCGGAAAGATAATCAGGTCACAGCCGGCTTTTTTGGCTTGAGCGATTTGCTTTTTCATAGCCGCTGTATTGCAGCGCGGGTCGCCGGCATGTATTTCTAATTGGGCAAGAGCGATTGTCAGCATAAGTATATGCCTCCCTTTGATAAAGTAATATATTATTTATACTAGCATAAACGGAAAAAAGTAGCTAGTCATTCAGGCGGCGGAAAAAATAAGATAGTGCGAAAATGAGTTGCCTGTAGTATAATTATTGTATTATATTTTTATGAGAAAAGAGAACAGCAGTTTCATGAAAACTTTATTGACGATTTTAAATGCTAAATTTATTCATTCCTCGCTGGCACTGCGGTGTCTGTATACGGCATGCCGACGCCGGCATGTGGACGTCATGACGGCAGAGTATACGATTAATCAAAACGCATACGATATTTTGCGCCATATTTCCAAATTCCAGGCGCAGGTCATTGGGTTTTCCTGTTATATATGGAATATTGAAATGACGTGCCATATCATCACGCTGATTAAGCAGGTGTATCCGCAGGTCATCGTGTTTGTCGGCGGGCCGGAAGTATCTTATACAGCACGGCAGGTACTGCAGGACCATCCGGATATTGATTATGTCCTGCAGGGAGAAGGAGAAGAAATGGTTCCCGCTTTTTTGCAGGCATTGGCGAACGGGAAGTCCGGCATTGGGATTCCCGGTGTCATGGGACGGCGTGATGGCCGCCTTGCTGGTGACGAAACGTTCCAGGAAGTTTCCAACTTGGATACCCTGCCTTTTCCTTATGAAAATGAAGATATGAATGATTTGAATCATAAAATCATGTATTATGAAAGTTCGCGCGGCTGTCCCTTTCATTGCCAGTACTGCTTGTCCGGCATGAATGATACGGTACGTTTTCGCTCTGTGCCGTTGGTGCTCCAGGAACTGCAGCAGTTTGTAGACGCTGGCGTTCATCAAATTAAGTTTGTTGACCGTACGTTTAACTGTAATCCCAAACATCACCGTCCGCTGTTGGAATACATGATACGTGTCAAGCAGCCGATTAATTTTCATTTGGAAATTGAGCCGGGCGTCATGCGTGATGAAGACTTATCGCTGCTGGCAAAAGCCCCCAAGGGGCGAATTCAGCTGGAAATGGGGATTCAATCGACATATGAGCCGACACTGCAGGCCATTCACCGCCACAATGACTGGCCCCGCATTACCTATATTATGAAAAAACTTCGTTCGTACGGAACGATTCATTTGCATTTGGATTTGATTGTTGGTTTGCCGTATGAAGATTATACGCATCTCCGGCAGTCCTTTAATGATATATATGCCTTGCATCCTCACAAGCTGCAGATTGGCTTTTTGAAACTTTTAAAAGGTTCCGGCATTCGGTGTGATTATCCGAACGATTATAGGTATGACCCCTGCGGCCCCTATGAAGTACTGGAAACGACGTGGCTTCCGTATGCAAAAGTACGGTATATGAAAGTGTTTGAAGATGTGTTTGAACGGACGTATAATGCCGATAAATTTGTTTATGTTCTAAATTTCTTGGCCGAGATATATCAAGCGGATTATTTTAATCTCTATGAACGGCTGACTGATGAATGGCTGCGGCTGAAAAACGATGAAAAAGCACTGTCGGATGAGCATCTCTGCCAGTTTTTGTGGTACTGCATTCAACATGTGCTTGCGTTGTCGCCTGAACAGCAGCAAACGGCTCGTGAACTGTTGATTTTGGATATGCTGACGTTTTTCCGCTTCCGCTACCGCCTGGATTTCCTGGGATGGGAAGAAGCACCGCGCAGTGAAACAGACGCTATATTCCGAGATGAAGCTTGGCTGCGGCAGTATGTGCCGGACTATGCCTTTACGAGCTGGCGTGATATCAAGATGCGCTACCGTATTTGGCGAGTTTCTCAGCGTACAATGCAGGAACTGCAGCAGTATACGGAGATACCCAAGCAGGCAGCATATATATTGGCAGAAAAACAAAGCCATGATACGGTATGGCAGATTATTCCAGAAAAGAACTAGGGGAAGAAACGATGAATGAACGATATAATGTATATTCTGCATATTTAAAACAAACCTATGGAGAAAAAGTATATAAACTGCCTATCAGCATTCCGGATACATGTCCCAACCGGGATGGGACGCTGGGGGTCAATGGCTGTGCGTTCTGCGGCTCTATCGGCGCAGGCTATGAAAATTTGCCGGCAAGCGTTACGATTCGTCAGCAGATTGAGACGAATATTGCCCATATTCAGCCAAAATACAAAGCCAATAAATTTATTGCTTATTTTCAAAATTTTACCAATACGTATATGGAGCCGGAACGGTTTCGGTCGTATCTCATAGAAGCGTGCCAGCCGAATATCGTCGGTATTGCCGTGGCTACGCGGCCTGATTGTATCCATCCGGTGTATTTGGATATCATGAAGGAGATAAAAGAAACCTATGGTGTCGATATATTGGTGGAATTGGGCCTGCAGACCGTCAATTATAAGACGTTGACCAAAATCAACCGCGGCCATACACTGGCAGAATATATTGATGCCATGATGATGCTGCAGTGCTATCCATTCCGCAACTGCACGCACGTTATTTTGGATTTGCCTTGGGATACGATGGAAGATGTTGTGGAAACGGCCAAAGTGATTTCTGCCCTGCCGACACATGAAGTCAAGCTGCATGCTTTGTATATTATCAAACATACGGTGATGGCAGATTGGTATCATGACGGCAGCATACAGCTTATTTCAGCAGAGGAATATGTCAAGCGGGTTGTGGCCTTTTTGGAATATACACGCGATGACATCGTCTTTCAACGTCTGATCGGTCGGGCTCCCAAGGAAGCGACAGAGTTTGCCAATTGGGGTATGGGCTGGTGGAAAATCAGGGATATGATTGATGCCGAACTGCTGCGCCTGGATACGCGGCAGGGAAAAAAATGCACGTATTTACACGGCAAAGCCGTACGCAAATTTATGGAATAAAAAGGAGACAAGTATAGTGCCTATGGAAAAGAGACTTACGTTTTCAGATCTGTCAGAAGCGCAGGCTGTGTTGGGAATGAAAGATGAATTTCTGAAAACGCTGCAAAGCGAATTTCCTGCCTGCCGGATTGCTGCCCGCGGCAATGAAATCATCGTGCTGGGTGACGAGCCGGACAGTTCTCATGTCTTAGCCGTACTCAATGCGATGCGGTATTTGCAGCGGGAGAATACCTATTTGACGACGCAGCATGTGCGCTATTCGTCATCGCTGATTAAAGCAGGAAAGGAAGAACTGCTGCGGTCTATCTATGAAGACACGGTCAGCATTTCTGCCAGAGGCCGATTAATCAAGCCGAAGACAGCCGGACAAAAACAGTATGTCGATTCGATTCGCCGCAATTTGGTTACTTTTGGCATTGGCCCGGCCGGTACGGGAAAAACGTATCTGGCTGTAGCGCTGGCCTCCTATTATTTGAAAAACCGAGAAGTAGAGCGCATTATCCTGACGCGTCCTGCCGTAGAAGCGGGGGAAAAATTGGGATTTCTTCCCGGCGATCTGCAGGAAAAAATAGATCCGTACCTGCGGCCGCTGTATGATGCGCTGGCAGATATGTTTGGGTTTGACCAGTTTCAAAAAATGATTGCACGTAATATAATTGAAGTAGCCCCGCTGGCGTACATGCGCGGGCGGACGCTGGAAGAATCCTTTATTATTTTGGATGAAGCGCAGAATACGACGAAAGAACAGATGAAAATGTTTTTGACTCGTATGGGCAATCATTCCCGCGTAGTCGTCAACGGCGACATTACGCAGATTGATTTGGGCAACCGCCAGCTGTCCGGCTTGACAGAAGCCCAGCAGGTACTGCAGCATGTTCAGGGTATCGGCATGGTTCATTTTACTGATGAAGATGTCGTCCGTCATGATATGGTAGGCCGTATTATTCGTGCTTATGAAACGTATTATAAAAACATGTAGAGAGGTGGAATTACTGATGAATACCAATATTAATTATGAAGACGTAGCATTTCAAAATGATACATATGAACAGATTATTGACCGCGTCTGCCAGGAAGCGGCATTGGTGTACGGTTTGGGGCCCAATGCGGAAATCAGCATACTGCTCTGTCACAATGAATATATTCATAAACTGAACAAACAGTACCGTAATATCGACCGTCCGACAGACGTACTGTCTTTTGCTTTGAATGAAGGCGAAGCGGACGGCTATGACGGCCCGGATACGGCTCTCTTGGGAGATATTGTCATTTCGTTGGAAAAAGTGCAGGAACAGGCAGAAGAGTACGGTCACTCTTTTGAAAGGGAACTGGCTTATTTGACAATTCACGGCATGCTGCATATCCTGGGGTATGACCATATGGAACCGGATGATAAAGCTGAAATGCGCAAAGAAGAAGAGTTTATCCTGCATCGGCTGGGATATGTCCGCCAAGGGGAAGAATTATGATTGACGATGCTTCGTGCCGTGCCTTGATTGCGGCAGCGCGGCAAACACAGCAGCATGCGTATGCGCCGTATTCACATTTTACTGTAGGCGCCGCTGTATTGGCAGCCGACGGCACAGTGTATACGGGATGCAATGTGGAAAACAGCTCGTATGGGCTGAGCTGCTGTGCTGAACGCAATGCTGTCTTTCACGGTGCTGCCTGCGGCTGCCGACAGTTTCAGGCGATTGCCATTGTCGGAGATGCAACAGGTTTTATAATGCCCTGCGGTGCCTGCCGGCAGGTGATGGCAGAATTTCAAATTCCTTATGTCATTGTCACTAAGCCGGATGATACGTATCGCGTCATGACGCTGGCAGAGCTGCTGCCCCATTCATTTTCATTATAAATTATTAGCTAAAAGGAGCATGTATGGAAGGAAAGGTATTTAAATCCGGATTTGTTGCCGTAGTAGGCCGTCCGAATGTGGGAAAATCCACACTGATTAATCATATTATTAAGCAGAAAGTATCCATTGTTTCGGATAAAGCGCAGACTACGCGCAACCGTATTCTTTGCATTCATACAGATGATGAATGCCAGATTGTCTTTTTGGATACGCCGGGCATTCACAAACCGAAACACAAGCTGGGACAATTTATGGACGAAGCGGCTTATCAATCTCTGAAAGATATTGATGCTGTTTTGTTTTTGATATCGGGCAACGAAAAAAAAGGCCCGGGGGATATGTTTGTTCTGGATAAAATCAAAGAAGCTCATGTTCCCGTGTTTTTGCTAATCAATAAAATTGATTTGATGACAAAAGAAGAGGTATTCCGCAAGATTACGGAATACGCGCAGCTGTATGATTTTGCACAGGTTATTCCTATTTCTGCACTGCAGGGGGATAATGTCGATACCGTAGTTGCTGAACTGAAAAAGATTCTGCAGGAAGGCCCAAAATATTTCCCTGATGATATGATTACCGATCAGCCGGAACGCCTGCTTGTAGCAGAAATTGTGCGGGAAAAATTGTTCCGCTGTACGCGCGATGAAGTACCGCATGCGATTGCTGCCTATGTGGAAGAAATGAAGCCGCGCGGCAAAAATAAAGTATATATCCGTGTTACCGTGTTTGTAGAACGGGATTCCCAAAAGCGCATCGTCATCGGCAAAAACGGAGCAGTGCTTAAAGAAGTAGGAGCACAGGCAAGACAGGAAATTGAAAACCTTCTCGGCTCTTCCGTGTTCCTGGATATTTGGGTCAAAGTAAAGCCTGATTGGCGCAATAAGAGCGGCGCGCTAAGCGAACTGGGCTACAAGAATGAATAGGAGAGATGACTTATCGATTCGCAGGTACTCATAGAAGATGTTCTAATCTTTTGTATTTGTATTGCCTTTAGCGCAGTATGCGTCATTGGCAAGTTTGCTTTTGCGCAGCTGCGGCGGGAGTATATTGAAGAGTTGGTAGAAGACGGCGATACGAAAGCCAAGCGTCTCTTAACGCTGTATGATAATCCAGTGCTGTTTTTGGGGTCGGCACAGCTGGGAATGGCTGTTTCCGGCTTGGCTGCCGGTGCGGTGATGCTTTCGGCATTGGCGGAAAGTTATGATGTACTCTGCCAATGGCTGGGAAACGACTGGCTCGTCTGGATTATATATACCTGTGTATGTATTGTATTCTGCGTGTTGTTGTGGGTCTTTGGCGAACTGATTCCTAAATCCATTGGGCTGCAGTGTGCAGAACAGGGACTCAAAAGAGTACGACCGCTGCTGCAGTGCTGCGGCCGTCTGCTTTATCCGCTGATTGCCGTGGGAAACGGCATTGCCAAGCTGATACTGCGGCGGTACGATATGGAAGTAACGAATGAAATAGACATGGCGCATTCAGAAGATGAAATCCGCATGCTAGTGACAGCAAGCCATAAAGAAGGCAAAATAGATCAGGTAGAAAGCGAACTGATTGGCAATGTATTTGATTTTGCCGACCGCTTGGCCAAGGAAATCATGGTGCCGCGCCAGGATATTGTCTGTCTCTATACGGAAGAAACGATGGCACAGTATTTGAAAACCATCCGTCAGTCCCGGCATACACGCTATCCGTTATGTGAAGAAGACAAAGATCATGTTCTGGGGCTCGTCCATATCAAGGATTTGATGGATAGTTATATTCATCGGCAAAGCAATCTGCGCCAGATCAAGCGGCCTATTTTGATGATTCCGGAAATCATGCCGGTTTCTAAGCTGCTGCAGCTGATGCGGACGCGCCGGACTTATTTGGCCATGGTAGTCGATGAATACGGCAGTACTGTAGGTTTGATTGGGCTGGAAGATATTTTGGAAGAATTGGTCGGCAATATCCAAAACGAACATACGACGGAAAAAGAAGAAATTCAGCCGCTGGCAGACGGTGCCTATGAATTTGCCGGTACAGTACTGTTGGAAGATGTAGAAGAATTGCTGCATCTGCCTATCGAAGAAGATGTAGATACGGATACGATTGGCGGCTATGTTTTCAATTTGCTGGGACACACGCCGTCGCCGCAGGACACCGTAACGATTGGAGCGTACCGCTTTATCGTGTTGGAAGTGCAGCGGTTCCGGATTGCCCGCTTGAAAGCAGTGCCGATTCCTGCTTCTGAAATGCCGGTGCAGGATGCAGAAGGAGAAAGCGATGGGCAGGGGGACGCATAACGTTTACAACCAAAAACCGACAAGTCGCTACGACGGCATGATTCTGCAGACGCAAAAGCGCGGTCAGGAATTAGTTTTGTCTGTGTTTACCAAACAGGAGGGACTGCTGCGCGTCTTTGTACCCAAACGCTGCCGCGGCAAACAGGGATTTGGTGCACTCATGGCCTTGAGCGGCATTACCTTTGATGCTGTTCAGACACCGTCGCTGCTGGTGCTGCGCGAGTATGAATGCCACAGCAATCCGGGTGTGATGCAGCTGACGTGGGACCGGTATATCTATTCACAAATTTTTATTGAAATGGTACAGCATATTTTCCCGTCTCATGAAGCCGATGAACAGGCATATGAACTGATGGTGATTTACAGTCAGGCACTGCTGTGCAAAAACCCCCGTATTGTTACGATTATCGCGGGCTGGCAGCTGCTGGCGCTTGCCGGGTTTTATCCGGACACAGCACATGTCCGCTTATTTGCCGCCGGTATGGACGGCAGGCGGCCGATCTATTATCTCAGTGACGGCGAAGAACCGCTGAAAGAGCCGCTGCCGGAGGTGCAGGTATCGCCGGAAATGCGGTCGCTGTGGCAGACGCTGATTACCTATGCATGGGGGCAGACGCAGACACTGCATTTCAGTGCCAGAGGATTGGCATTTTGGGAAGATGTATTGTACAGCTATACTGAGCAGTGCAGTGATAAGAAGATGAAAACGATTGGGCTTTTAGAAAAATATATTGACAAGTAACAATTGATATGATATATTAATAAGGTCGTAGCATAAGTGGCTAGGATAAGCCGCATGGAGAGGCTCGTAAGTTCCTGTATAGGACGCCGTATTCAGCGAGTATATTGATGAGGAGGTGTCACTCATGTACGCTATTATTAAAACCGGCGGAAAACAATATCGTGTTCAGGAAGGCGACAATATTTTTGTTGAAAAACTGGCATCTGATGTTGATTCCGAAGTTGTATTTGACCAGGTATTGGCAGTTGTAAACGACGGAGACGTTAAAGTTGGTACTCCTGTTGTTGAAGGCGCTAAAGTTACAGCTAAAGTTTTGGAACAGGGTAAAGAAAAGAAAATCCGCATTTTCAAATACAAAGCTAAATCCAATTACCGTCGTCGTCAAGGTCATCGTCAGCCTTACACAAAAGTTGCAATCGAAAAAATTGAAGGCTAATGATTACCATTCGATTACAAAAAAATCAAGACCGTCAATTCAGCGGCTTTCAAATATCCGGTCATGCCGAATACAGTGAAGCCGGCAGTGATATTGTTTGTGCAGCCGTATCGGCTTTGTCGCAGACAGCGTTGTTGGGGTTGCTTCATTACATGCCTGATGATGTCACATATCAGATAGATGAAGAAAACGGTTTTTTAACAGTCCGCGTACGGAAATGCTGTGATGCTTCACAGATTATTTTTCATACGATGGTCTTAGGGTTAGAACAAATAGCACAGCAGTATCCGTTATATGTTGTGCTCCATTCATAGACGTCAGGAGGTGGACGGAATGTTTAATTTTAACTTGCAGCTGTTCGCTCATAAAAAAGGGACAGGCTCCACACGTAACGGCCGTGACAGTGAATCCAAACGCCTTGGCGTAAAATGCCATGACGGCGTTGTTGTCAAAGCTGGCAACATTATCGTTCGTCAGCGCGGTACACATTTCCATCCGGGCACAAACGTAGGCATCGGTAAAGATGATACGTTGTTTGCTACGGCAGCAGGAAAAGTTGCTTTCGAACGCGTTGGTAAATATCAGCGTAAAGTAAGCGTTTATCCGGTTGAAGCAGAAGCATAAACCAAATATAGGAAGTCCTACAGCAGGGTCTGTAGGACTTTTTTTATCATTGTGCAATAAAAAGGAGAATAGCATATGCGTGTATATGTTGATGGAGAAGAACGTCAGCTCCATGTCTACGATCGAGCATCCGGCGCAGATTATGCCAAAAGTGTCGTATGTGCTCAAGAACAGCTGGCTACCAATGAATTTGGTGCGTTTACGCTTACAGAAGAAGAATATGCGTATTGGCAGGAACTTCTTAAACGGCAGCAGGAATCAGAAGATATGTTGTTTGCACTTAAAGATGCCGTAGACGAAGAAGAACTAAAAAATTATGTGTATGAAGAAACCAAGTACGGCACGCAGACAAAAGAACTTATCGATATGGAATATATGTGTCTCAAAGAATTACAGCAGGCCATGACTGAAAAGAACAGCCAGTGGTTACAAGAAAACGGATTTATCAAAACGCAGCAAAAATAGGATTCTCTCATTCTTGCGCTATATTGAGAAATGTGGTATCCTGTGTAGGAATTGTTTTCTTAGAGTTAGCACAAGTAAGGAGTCTTACGCAGTGAAAAAAGTATTTTCATGGCTCATAGGGATTATTTTTACTATGGCCGTATTTATGGCAGGCGTGTTTGCGTACTGGTATTTTGGTTCCACCAATTATCGGCTGACAGGTGTGCCCGTTTTAAATTATCACCAAGTCAACAACAAATATAATACGTGTCTGACGATGAAGCCGGAAAACTTTGAAGAACAGATGAAGTATTTACACGACAACGGCTATCATTCCATTACACAGCAGCAGTTTGATGCCTATATGAATGGCGAGGGAGAACTGCCGGACCGTCCGATTATGATTACTTTTGATGACGGCTACGTTGATAATTATGAAGAAGCGTATCCGATTATGAAAAAATACGGTATGCGCGGTACAATTTTTCTGATTATGGATTTGATGGACAAGAAAGGCTATCTGACATGGGATCAAGTGCAGGAAATGGCGGCAGACGGCATGGAATTTGGTTCTCATACGATCAGCCACAAACCGCTTACCAGTTTTGACCGGGAAGGGATTCATCGGGAGCTGACTGATTCTAAGCGGGAAATTGAAGAAAAATTGGGCAAACCCTGTACTTTTGCTGCATTTCCGGAAGGAAAATTCAATGATACGGTTATTGAAGAAGCAAAAAATGCAGGCTACCAATATTCGTTTTCTGTAGAAACAGGACGGGATTTCCCTTGGGATGACCATCTCAATTTGGATCGCGTGCCTATGTTTGAAGGTCCGGTCAGCTTTAAACATTTCCGCTTTCGCCTGACTTTTAGTGCGTTCAGCGCGTTGTTATGGAAGACGCATAAATATTTTGAACATATTGAATTTACCAAACCGCTAGCGCAGCACATTCCGCAGCCATAATATAAAGGCATGGTGCATAACATTTTTTTCTGTCAGGCACCATGCCTTTCTTTTAAAAGTGTAAAGAAAATGAATTGTAAATGCGGTGTAAACTATGCACGCAATACTGTACAGTAAAAAGCTGTAACAAAATGAATTAGAAATGGTTTAGTTTGTTGCATCTTTTTTGTATGATGAAATTAGCAGTACACGTAAAAGGGCCTGCCCCATGGCAAGCCCTTTATTTGCATATCGTATTCTTGCTTTTTTTAAAAGAAACGGCCGATGAACGGCATCTTAACAGCGTCTTCTTTGGTAACGCCGCCGCAGAGTATCATCAAACCGATGTAAATCGCCGAGCCTGCAATGCAAGTGCCGAATAGGCTAATAAACAGGCCTGTGTGCGCATGCAGGAATTGATACAGGAAATACATGATGACGCCCATTACCGCGGCGGAAACGATGTTTTTGGCGACTACTTTCAAATCGATAATATAGCCGGTGTGGCGGTAAATGAAGAAGAGATTTAAAGCAGCTGCGACTCCGATATCTGCTACCGTCGCATAGGCAGCCCCAGTGATGCCAAAGGAAGGGATAGCGACCAGGAACCAGTTGCACAGTACTTTGGCGATACAGGCAACCCCCATGTTGAGGACTGGGATTTTAGGACGTTTCAGCCCCTGCAGGATAGCCGTTGTAATTTGATGCAGCCCCAAAAAACAAATGGCAATAGCTACGGCCCGTGTGGCATCCGTAGCAGCCGGCGCATTGTAAATAAAGGTAACGACAGGTTCGGCCATGACGTACAGCATGACGCTGAAAGGAATCGTAACTAAAAAGGAAATACGCATTGCGCCGGCAGTGCGGCTGTATATTTCATCCGTTTCTTTTAACGTGAAGCTGTGACTGATGGCCGGTACCAGACTCATAGCCATGGCAGCGGTCAAAATCGTTGCCAAGTTGATAAGCGGCACGGACATACCTGTCAAATAGCCAAACAATTCTGTTGCCTGAGCTGTTGAATAACCGGCCACTTCCAAACGGCGCGGTACGATGAGCAAATCCAGATTGGAAACGACTGGCAGCATGATACTGGACAAGGAAATCGGAATAGCCAGGACAATCAGTCTTTTTAGAATATGACGGATGCCTTCCTGTGGAAATACGGGACCATCCTTGGGCAGCGAACGTTTTAGTTTATAATAGAAATAAATTAAAACGAGCCAGGCTGCCAGTCCCCCGGCACCAGCCCCCAAGCTGGCACCGCCGGCAGCATAGTCCAGCCCGTACGGCAAAAGCAAAGCCGCAAAGCCAAGCATGACGACGACGCGGACCAACTGTTCTACAATTTGGGACATGGCCGTTGGTGTCATTTGCTGCCAGCCCTGCAGGTAGCCGCGGTAGCCGGCGATAATGGTCGTAAAGAAGATAGCCGGAGCCAATGCGATTAAAGAGTAATACGCGCGGCTTTCCCGGATAATTTGTTCATCGATTAAAAATCTGGCACCAAAGAAAACGACAAAGCTTAAAAACAGTGCCGTGAAGCAGAGCATGGTCAGCGATACGCGGAATATGCGCTGCGCGCCGGCATAATCTTCTTTGGCGGCTTTTTCTGCTGTAATAATAGAAATAGCAATAGGCAGGCCTGCACTGGATACATCCAAGGCCAGTAAATAGATAGGAAAAGCCATCTGATAGATACCGATGCCTTCACCGCCTAAAATACGGGATAAAATAATCCAGTTGATACTGCCGATTGCTTTGACGACAAATCCTGAAAGCGTCAGGATTAGCGTCCCGGAGATAAACTTGTTTGCCATAATAACCTCTTTACTATTTTACTATGTATAAAAATTTGCTTTTCAAACAATTTATTTTATCATATTTGAAACAGGGTGACTAGGTATAAATCGTGGTGAGATACAGGTTTTGCGCAAATTAACAGGACTTATCAAACTGCCTACTAGCCACTGCCTTTCCTTTGTGGTATAGTAACGTAGATACAATATATTATAAAATAACTGTGTAAGCAGCAGAGGTGATAGCATTGCGTATTGTCGTTGTCGGCGCAGGAAAACTGGGCTACAGCATTGCAGAATTATTGTCAAATGAACAGTTTGATGTAGTTGTCGTAGATCACGATGAAGAACGGCTGGATGTAGTTAAGAATACACTGGACGTATTGACTATACTGGCCAATGGAGCCAGCCCGATTACCATGAACGATCCTGATATCCGGGATGCGGATATATTGGTTGCATCTACGGCTATTGATGAAGTGAATATGGTAGCCTGCATTTTGGCCAAGAAGCACGGCATCAAATATACGGCGGCACGTATCCGGGACATGCAGTTTTTGTCGGAAGCCAAAGATTATTTGAAAGAAAATTTTGACATCGATTTGATGCTCAATCCGGAGTTGATTACGGCTCGTGAAATTAACCGCATTTTGATGACGCCGGCGGCATTGAATGTAGAAGATTTTGCCAACGGCAAAGTGCGTTTGTTTGAAACGAAAGTACGGCGCCATTCGCCGCTGGTAAATATTCCTTTTAAAGATATGGCGATTCCGCCATCTATTTTGGCCGGCATGATTTTTAGAGACCACCGCATGATTATCCCGCACGGCGATGATCAGCTGCTGCCTCATGACAATGCCTATTTTATTGGCGACCCGAAGGCCATTGAAAAATTCAGTGCCAATTTTGTACAAAGTGATACATCCAAAGTAGAACGCGTCATTATCATTGGGGCAGGCCGTACAGGCCGGTTTTTGGCACCGATGCTGGATGAGCAGGGAGTTCGCGTAAAAATCTTTGACAAGAACAGAGAACGCAGCCTGCTGGCAGCAGAAAAATTGGAAAACGGGCTGGCTATTTGCGGCGACGGCACGGATTTGGATTTGCTGGAACAGGAAGGCATAGCTGATGCAGATGTCGTGATTTGTTTGACAGATGATGAAAAATTGAATCTGATGCTGGCGTTGATAGCAAAACATTTAGGCGCCAAGAAGACGATTGTCCGCGTGTCGCGGCGTGAATATGTAGACTTAATGGAAAAAGTAGGCGTAGATATTGTTTTGTCGACGCGGCTGCTGTCTGCCAGCGAAGTATTAGCCTTTGCCCGGCAGGGCGGCGTTGTTTCTGTTTCGTTGCTGGAAGGGGCGAAGGCAGAAGCGGTAGAAGTCATCGTGCAGGATGGGGCGCCTGTTGCGGGAAAACGGCTGATGGATGTCAAGCTGCCCAGAGAATGTTTGGTTTGCGCCTATGTGCGCGGCAGCGAAGCTTCCATTCCTAACGGCCGTTCTGTGCTGCTGGCCGGCGACCGGGTCATTTTATTTATTCGGACTTCGTATTCCAAAAAAGTTATGAAATATTTCAAAGGACGGGATGAAGATGCATAAGAGATTGTTTCTTTTTCTCTTAGGCCGGATAGCCCTGTTAAACGGCGTGATGCTGATTATTCCTTTTTTGTATTCGTTCTTTTGGCAGGAAGAGGGATACCTGTATTTTGGGCCGTCTATTTTAATAGCTTTGGGTGTCGGCGGTTTGCTGAACTATGCAGGACGCAGACACAAGCGGCAGATGAGTGTCGTAGAAGGGGCTTGGTTCATGGTGTTGGTCTGGCTGCTGCTGGGCGCGATTGGCATGCTGCCGTATATGCTGTCAGGCTGGCTGCATGGTGCTGATGCTTTTTTTGAAAGTATTTCTGCATTTACAACAACCGGGATAACCTGTATATCCCAAGATGTGCTGCTGCCGCCGTCACTTTTGCTATGGCGCAGCATGATGGCTTGGACAGGCGGCTTGAATTTTATCCTTTTGCTTGTGACAGTCGTGCCGCTGGTCAGCGGCTCCTTTGGCCTGACATTATCGGTGCATCAAAGTGTCCGGTTTAGTCCGATTGTCAGCCGCATGCAAAATGCTGCCCGGCAAACGGGGAAAATGTATGCGGCGATTACAGCTGTTTCGATTGTGCTGTATTCGCTGGCAGGACTGCCTTTGGTAGATGCCTGCATGAAAGCGCTGATGACCGTTTCTACCAGCGGCGGCGACGCCGTCTTTGATTTTGCCCAGCAAAACAGCATACCTATGGAACTTGCCGGCATAGTATCCATGGTTTTGGCGAGCGGCAATTTTCTATTGTATTGGAAAGGTGTAGAACGGCGGGAATTTCGCACGATTTTTGCAGATACGGAGCTGCGGGTATTTCTGGTCATTTTGGCCGGCATGAGCCTTTTGGTATCGTTCCACCTTTGGCATATGGGAGTCTATGATGGACTGGACAGCCTGCGGTACGGTATCTTTCAAGTTGTGTCGTTTTGCAGTACGAGCGGCTTTTTGAATACGGCTATAGAAAATTGGCCGGAATTTGATAAATTTGTTTTATTTATATTGGTCTTTGTAGGGGGCTGCATTGGTTCAGCTGCCGGCGGCATGCGTGTCATGCGGTTTATTGTTTTATTTAAAATCGCTAAACAGGAAATGCGCCGCACGCTGCACCCGCATATGGTTATCAGTTTAAAAATCAACAGCGTACCTGTGGATATGAAAATAGTCAGTCGTGTTTTGAGCTATTTTTTTCTGTTTATGGCCGTGTTTTTTGTTTCGACGATTATTATTTCTCTATCCGGGTTGGAACCGATGCAGGCTATGGGTGTAGCTGTAGGCTGTTTATCGAGTACAGGTGCGACAGCCAGTCTTTTTGGAATTACTAATTTTTCTCTTATGCCGGCATGGGTCAAAATTTATTGTGCATTGTTGATGATTTTGGGAAGATTAGAGATTTTTTCTTTCTTGATTATACTGCAGACAGGTTTGCAGTATATGCACCGCCGGTGGTAGGAGGCGTTTTTGCCTGATGAATTATAAAGTTGTAGTATATATGCTGGGAAAAATTTCTTGGGCCTGCGGCTGTGTGATGATATTGCCCCTGGGCATTGCTGTTTGGTATGGAGAAGCGAGCATAGGTGCGTTTGCTATGGCAATAGGCATCTGCTTGACTGTGGGGGAATTATTCATCCTGCAGGGGGAAGCGGCGAAGACGGAAATGACAAACCGGGAAGGGATTGCGATTACCAGTCTGGGATGGATTATGGTGACATTTCTAAGTATGGTTCCGTATACGGCCGGCGGCTATGCGGGTGTATTGGACGGCATATTTGAAAGTATTTCCGGCTTGTCCGGTACAGGTGCGACGATTATGCCGGATTTGGAAATCCTGCCGCAAAGTATTCTGTTGTGGCGTGCGCTGACCCATTGGATAGGCGGCCTGGGCATCATTGTCATTTTTATTGCCTTGTTTCCGCAAATCGGCAGAGGGATGGTCCATATGTTTAATGCCGAAAGCACAGGACCTGTATCGGAACGGTCGCTGCCGCGCATCAAAGAGATGGCCAAGGCTTTATTTTATGTGTACACGGCGTTTACAGCAGCGGCGACGGCGGCCTGCCTGCTGTGCGGCATGGATGTTGTTACTGCGCTGGAGCATGCGTTTTCGACCATTGCCACCGGCGGATTTTCGCCATATAATGACAGCGCGGCCCATTTTCAAAACCCGGTTATCGAGGGCGTTTTGGCCTTTTTTATGCTGATTTCCAGTGCCAATTTTGGTATGTACGTTGCTGCTTGGCACCGCGGTTTTCATGTGATTATACACGATACGGAATTTCGAACCTATTTGGGCATCGTAGCGGCAGCTTCTCTTGGGATAACGCTCAATTTAATACTGCAGCAGGGATGGAATGGCGGAGAAGCGTTTCGGCAGGCTTTTTTTCAGGCCGTATCTATCTCTTCGTCAACGGGATTCGTGTCCAGCGATTTTGATACATGGCCGTCGTTTTCTCAATTCATTTTGCTCTTTCTCATGTTTGTCGGCGGCTGTGCCGGATCTACGGCCGGCGGGCTGAAGGTAACGCGGCTGCTGCTGCTGTGTCATGCTGTGCGGGTGGCAGTACAGGAAACACTGCATCCCCGCATGGTCTATCATGTCCGTTCCAATGGGGAAGAATTTTCTTCTGATGTGATATACGGCGTAATACGATTTTTCTTTGTGTACATGGCCTTGGATGTATTGTGGTCTTTTCTGCTTATTTGGGACGGTATTCCTGTTTTTGATGCCATTGGCGTCAGCGTCTCGACAATGGGCAGCTGCGGCCCTGCGTTTGGCTTGTTTGGCGCCACCTGTACCTATGCAGATATGCCGTCATTCAGCAAAAGCATTGTTTGCCTGTCGATGCTGATGGGACGATTGGAATCCTTTACCGTATTGGCATTGCTGATGCCATCATTTTGGAAGCGGCGGTCTTGGTGACAGAACCGTATCCTACGTAGTTGAGGTGCTCATGGACTATAGTGTTATTTGTCGTTTTTTGGGAAAAATTTCATTAATACAAGCGTTGGTTGTACTGTTGCCGCTGGTGCTGGCCTGCGGATATGAAGAAGAAAGCTGTATGGCTTTTATATGGACCGGTATCGTAGGCTTTCTCGTAGCCGGTCTTTGTTTGAGCCAAGGCAAAGTGCGTACAAGAGTGCTGACGATGCGTGAAGGCATTGCCATTACCGGTTTGGGGTGGCTGCTGGCGACATGTTTGGGGATGCTTCCCTATGTATTTGGACAGTATCTGGGCCTGTTGGACGGATTTTTTGAAAGTATTTCCGGCTTTACCGGGACAGGAGCGACGGTCATTACAGATATAGAAAGTCTGCCGCAAAGTATTTTGCTGTGGCGCAGCATGACGCACTGGCTGGGCGGTTTGGGCATAGTCGTTATTTTTATTGCTATTTTGCCGGAAGCCGGGCAGGCGGCTGTTTCTATGTACAATGCTGAAGCAGCCGGGCCGACAAGAGAACGGGTGCTGCCGCGGCTTCATGAAATGACCAGCGTGCTTTTTCGTATGTATATGGTATTTACGATGATTTCTCTGGGCGTTTTTCTGCTGTGCGGCATGGATTTTGTCAGTGCTGCCAATCATGCGTTGTCGACGATTTCTGCAGGCGGTTTTTCGACGTATAATGACAGTGCTGCCCATTTTGACAATCCGTTGGTAGAAGGATGGATGACTTTTTTCATGATATTGGCCGGCGGTAATTTTGGACTGTATTATCAGATATATCAAAAAGGATTTCATGTCGTAAAGCGAAATACGGAGTTTAAGGCTTATCTAGGAATCTTAGCCGTAGCTACGATCTGCGTCGGCATGAATTTGATGAGTGCGTTTAGCTCTTCTTGGGGAAATGCAATGCGGTTTGCGTCATTTCAAGTTGCTTCTATTGCTACGACAGGATTTGTATCAGCTGATTATGACCAATGGCCGACGTTTTCCAAAGGCATACTCATGTTGCTCATGATTAGCGGCGGTTGTGCCGGTTCGACTGCCGCAGGTATTAAAGTAGCCCGCGTAGTCATTTTGTTTAAAGCCATTTGGGCTTCTGTGGCGCGCACGCTGCATCCCAAAATGGTCATCCAGTTGAAAATGAATGGACAGTATATCAGTATGGATACTGTGATCCGCACGAGCCAGTTTTTCTTTTTGTACATTGCGTTTATTGCGTTATGGGCGTTTCTGCTGACTTGGGACAATATCCCTGTATTTGACGCTATCGGTATCAGTGTCAGCACTATGGGATGTATTGGTCCTGCTTTTGGTATTACCGGCGCGACGTGTACCTATGCGGAACTGTCGATGTTTTCTAAGGGTATTTTGTGTCTGTCTATGCTGATTGGCCGTTTAGAAATGTTTACGGTCCTTGTCATGTGCCACCGGAGTTTTTGGAAATGCAGAAGATACTAATTGAGGATGCGTGTAAAATGGCATGGTTGAGCCGTTTTGTGAAATGCATAGTAAGAGAAAAAGTGATAAAAACAGAGAAAACAGAAAGAGCCGCCTTTTTTCTAGACGGCTCTTTTTTTTGCATATTAATGAGTGGCGTATATAAATTCATGGGTTATACCGTTTTTGAAAGTAATGGAATGTATACGCCTGTTTTCTATGTTGATTTTTGTAATAATGGCGTGTACGAAGTCGAACGCTATTTTTTCTCCCACGGCTGCCATGAGTATATCATACGTAATGGATGCGGAGCCAGTGAGCAGTTTTTTTAGATTGTCGTTTTGCATGGCGGCGGAAATAGACGGTTCCGGCACTGCAGGTTTTGCCGGAGATTCCAGCGCCTGTAACTGTGCAAGCAGCTTTTTCTTTTCGGAAACGTATTCGTTGCGGCTAATGCTTTCGTCATCGTATAGATACAAGTCCTTTAAACGCTGCAAGGCCCGTTCGATGCGGCTGCGCTTTGTGTCGTTGTTAGGCTGGAACGGCTGCAGAGAAATAGTTGTCGGCGGCTGATAATCTACGCGGTGTGATTTTTTGATGCTGTTGAAAATAACTTGCAGGTCGATAACGTGAGAAATAGCTGCCAGCTCATCGCCCTGCAGGAGCATTGACTCCAGCTGTGACGGCGATTGCAATGTATCAATGTGAGACTGGACATACAGCATATTTTGTATATATCGAAAAATAAAAGGAGTCAATTTTATGTCACTGGGCGTATAGGATTCTTTACAGCCCCGATCTAAAACATGACTCAAACAAGTGTATAAGCTGGAGCTGATGGGATGACATGCTCTTGGCTTATCCTTGCGGGCAGTAAAACAACTGCCGCAAGGGCAATAAAGAAGCTTGCCGTATAAATGAATGCGTTTGGAAAGTTTTGTAGGCTTAGGTCGGGTAGCAATATATTTTTGGATGGCGTCAAATTCAGCAGGTGGAATAATGACCGGGAAAATATTCTCGACAACTATCCATTCTGATGGCGGCAAACGACGCCATTTCCCACGCGTAGATGTACGATTGTATACTAACGATCCCTTATACACGGGATTTGTTAATATGGCACGAATTTTTTTTACAGACCACACATGACCGGATTTTGTCAAAATGCGCTGGCTATTGCATGAAAGCATGACTTGATACATGACATGCGTCCTTGAAAAGGAGCTAAATATGTAGCGTACTGCTTGTGCTTCCTGCTCGTTAATTATAAGCGTCTTGCGTGTCTTGTCCCAATCGTAACCAAGGGGGATGGAACCGCCGACGCGAATACCTTTTTTTGCTCGTGCTAGCATAACATTTCCTACCCGTTCGCTGGTAACTTCCCGTTCCATCTGTGCAAATGTCAAAGAAATAGTAAGCATAGCACGGCCCATCGGCGTGGATGTGTCGAACTGGTCATTGAGAGAAATAAATATTACGCCCAATTTTTGCAGCTCATTATACATAAGAGAAAAGTCCAATACGCTGCGGCTGATGCGGTCCAGTTTGTATACCAAAATATGCGTAAATTCGCCGGACCGGCAACGGGAAATCATGTCTTGATATGCCGGCCGCTTTGTGTTTTTACCGGAAAATCCAGCGTCTTGGAAAATCTCATAGGATGCAATGTGCAGCACATGCTGTGCATACGAAATAAGAGCTTCCTTTTGCACGGGAAGACTGTATTTATCTACTTGATATATCGTAGAGACACGGCAGTAGATGGCCGCTTTTTGTTGTTTTTTCATAGCAATAATCCTTTCTTTTAGGCGTGCGGTTGCCGATACTAAAGGAATTTGCTATAATGATGTAATCATAGCAATCCTTTCGATAGGCGTGCGGTCTTTGAAACGGCTTGCTTTGATGCGGCCGTCCGTGTTGGTAGCGCGGGCGGCTTTTTTATTTTCTCAAAGTGTGAAGCCAAACGGAGTTTTAAATGTAGTATAATAAACGTGTAGAAGGGTTTTCGCCAAATTACCCCTTACACAACACAACTGAATATTGAAGAGAGTTCTTTTGCGATGAGGACTCACGACGCCCCGGGCATGCTGCTATGTTCGGGGTTCTTCCATTTTTGGACGTATATTAGTTGCGCCACGTAGGTAATTCAATTCCTGTTGCATCCATTTAATTTCAGAAGCAGCATATTCAGAAGTCCAAACACCAGATTTTTCAAATTCTCGAATAGATAAAATATAAAGAGCATAAATTTTTTGTCCATCTTCCGTTAATTGTTGTTGGCCTTTCCAATCTAAGGACAGGCTAACATCATACCCAGTTGTAAGTCTGTTAAACGTTATTTCATTTATAAGGCGGAAAACACATAAATAGTAACTAGCGTGTTCTTTTTCGATCATATTCTTTATGCTTTGGCGTATGTTTGGGAGATCAAAAATAGAATAAAATAACTTATCAATGAGAGACAAATCATACGTATTAAATTTTCTTTTAATAAGTTGGTACTCATTAAAGCAGTTTTCTTTATATAACTGATCAGTATCTTTTTTTTCATGGCATGAGATGGTAAATTTTGCTTTTAATGAATCATATATCGAATGAGACGAGTTTTCTGTTTTAAGAAATGGCTCACCATATTTATTATCGCCTTTAGTTCCAGGAATAGCACATAAAATAATTTCAAGGATAATGGCAAGAGCATATATAGGCCCTAATATTACATTAATAATACAAAAATAGCCAGATTTATTAAAATCATGATACCGACGAATTACGAATGATAAATTGAAAGGAATAAGAACACAAGCAATAACCAAGGAAATAAACTCAAAAATAAAAGGATTTTGATGATTATATAGCCTGTTTGCGGCTAATGATTGAAAATGTATGATAAAAGTTATTGGTATGATAGTGAACAACCGAAAAAGTATATACTGTTTGCGGTTGATTCTGCCGTGAAATGAAAGAAATCTTTTCATAAAAGCACCTCCTGTTTAATACCTATACTTTAAGTAATCAATATCCAATTCGCAGTCATCTATACGTGATCTAAGATAATCAACATCGGATTCTAAAGAATCTACTTTGTATTGAATGTCAAATGATTTTGTTGAAGATTCTATTTCTTGCACTTTTTGCGTTAAATTTTTTATTTGCCATTCTTGATAGCCGATAAAACACAATAAAAGAATAATGACTGCTGGTAAGATGTATTTGCGAATATGAATATGTAATGAAAAGTGAATATTCATCCGTATAGATTTAAATATATCAGAGAATAAAGTAAAAAATACATAAGCCAAACCTATAAAAAAGAGGGTGGCTATTATACAAAGAAATATATACACAATGACCACTCCTTATATAAAATACAGCCCCGCCCACAGCAGGACGGGGCTGTTGTATTACGGTTCGACATATCCTGCGATATGCCGGACTATCATGAGATAGTCTCCATGTCACGCTGCGCTTGCATCATAAGAGATGTAGTGTAGTGGATATGATTGACTATATGAAATTGTCTTGCATCAACTTACGATGCAAAAGACTCAGCGCCGTCGCTTTAATGACGACGACCGGTGCCAGTTGTGGGTTCGCTTCCATCGGCGCATGGAGACGACACCGCGTTTCTTTCGGCTTGTAATTCCAGCCGGTAACGCTCAACTTCAGCGTCTATATCGTCCTCTGCTGATTTCTGCATAAACTCATTGGCAGCAGTAACGATATTAAAAAACGTTTCTGCAAGTTTCTCTTGCTTTTCGTCATCCATGGATAGAAATATTTCCATCACACGGCGCCGTGCTGGTGACATATTGTACCGCTTGCACAGCTCATCTACAATAGATGATTCCGTTTCCCGGTACATCGGCCCGGTGCCGGTACGCAGCCAGGCTTCTGAAACATTGAAACATTCACAAATCATTTTGATGGTGCGGTCTGTAATTGTGACAGCACCTGTTTCGATTCCGGCAAAATTAGATTGGCTCATCTGAATCTGCGCGGCAAATTCAGCTTGCGTCATTTTTTTTTCTTTTTTTCTAAAATCCCGGATTCGCTCATTCACGGTCATAAGTGCTATCCTCCTTTCATATTAATAATACCATTTTATCTATCATAAGTAAATAGTAAATTATCTACAATAGATAAAATAGAACGAAGAATATATTGACATAGATAAAAATAGCTGTTAGAATATCTATAACAGATAAAGAAAAGCAGGAAGGAGACAGGAAAAATGGAAATTATCTATACCATAACAGGGGCAGTCATAGCCTATATAAGTGTAGCGTTGGCCTTTTATTTGTTTAAAGATTGATACAACTGCTTAGCTGAAATTAGTAGTTCATTCATCTCTTTATTGTTGAAGAGATTGCCTGGGAATGTATTATGAATGTTTTGTGTTTTATTTAGAATTTCAATAAAACACAAAAATTCTGTGGGAAAATGTTTAGCAATATCTATATAACAATCATTCCAGAATGAATTATTCCATTGTGAATTAGATAAAGGGTTGGAATAAAAGTCAATAAAATCTTTTATAGAAGCAAGAAAAATAAGCCGAAAAGCATTTTTAGTACATTTATTTTCTTTTGATTTTTCTTGATGCTTAAGAAGATATGTAAAAAGAATGCCACCCCAAGCAACGGCAGCCCCAGCTATAAAAGAGAAAAAATTATTCATTATGTTTCACCTCGAATACAAGTATAGCAAACAAAGAGAAGATAAGAAAATGACTAAAAATGAAAGGGGGTGCAAGAAAATGAAAAAAGAAAAGTGGGAAGAAGTAGCAAAGCGTATCAGTGAAATGCCGATCGGCGATTTTGAAGCCGGTTTGCTGTACGGGATGTCCATCAACTATGATACTTGGAAAGCAGCGGCAAAAGAAAAGGAAGAAGGGAAGAGTGCATGAGTTATAGTGAAGACATAACGAAGTATGAAAGTGTAGACGGTAAAAAAATAACTCAAACCGCCCTGCAAGTTGGCAGACTTTTGGACGGCTTGAGTGCTGTTGAAGCATACGAAGTACTCGACAGAGTAAAAGGGCATATTACGAGTAACGCATACTTTAAAGCGGACTAGGCTTTTTTAACTCATCTAAAATTATTTTAAATGTTTTCTTATACTCGACAGCAAGCGCGGCGGGCTGAATGATAGATGGTTTGCCGCAAATATTCAAGCGTTAAAGAATGGGCCTTTATTTCAAGGTCGGACATATGTAATCACTCCTTTTCATGGCTATTATACCATGGAAAGGCTCTAGGAGGGATAGCTATGATAAGCGATTTAGAAATTCGCAAGTTTGAAAAAGCATATAAAAAAGAACTTGAAAAGTGGGAAGTAATGAAAGAAGCAGGAGACCATGGAATGATTTCCATGGCAGAGCAGATGCAATTCGGCAAACTGCTGGGGATGCGGCAAGCCTTTGTAACCGTGCTTGCCGCCATGGGATACGATGAAACATTCCCGGACGGGCTGTGTGAAAAATGGGAATTGGAATGGAGCATGTTTCATGAATAAGACAGTAGAAGGGGTAAAAAAAGAAGTCATCAAGCAAGAGAGAATCCGTAAAAGTTTATTAAAGAAAGATGAATTTAACGGGCATCAATGCGAACTGCAGGAATCGCTCATGCTGGGCCTGAGAATGGCGGCGCGAATTGTCGTAGAACATGAGCTAAACATGAACCAGGTAGACGCCTGGGTAGAAGTAAATAGTTGGTTAAAATAGGCGTGCGGTGCCGAAAGGAATTTGCCATGGAAACGATTAATATAGGAATCTTTGTAACAGGAGGGCCAGCCAATGAAGTGCTGGTATTGCAAGAAAAAATTAAAACCCTATGAATGGGTATATGTAATCACGCAGGATGGAGAGCGGCGCAAGGTGTGCAAAGATGACCGCCGCTGTCGTCCCGGCGGCATACAATGTCACGGTGACAAACCGAAACAGCGAAAGCCTGGGAAAAATAAAGCACTGAATAAAGCAAAGGAGAGAATACGATGAACGATGAAATCAGAAGAATTACAGAGAAAAATATCATGCTGGAAATACAACTCGAAGAAGAACGAGAAGACAAAAATGTTTGCATAGCACTTATAATCCTAGCGGCGATTGCATTATTTTTGATGATGGCATTTCCGGACAAGTTGCTATGAAATGCCCTGTTTGTCACCGAGAAACGAATAGTTTTGTATCTTGTGACAAATACGGGACGCTGATTTGTTGGGAACATTGCCAGCAGTGCCAGTGGTTTGGCGGAACAATGCTTTGGAGCTGTCTGATAAAGGAAAAACAGAAAAAGGCAGAAAGCTTTGGCGAAAAAGCCGTTGCAGCATTTAGAAATAAAATGACGGCTATAGATAAAAAGATAGCCGCTAAAAAGCACATATAATATATACATTATAAGCACGGAAAAAAATGGGGTGAAATTCCCCATTTACACTTGATTAAGTCTATTAAATATACAGACAAGGCGGAATCATTTATGTATTTAAAACGAACAGTAACGGCAGGGGGAGTTGTCGAGATAACAAAATATCATACGTCGAGATATAAGCCGCCGTTTCAAGCAAGACGGGGAAGTCAAAAAAAGACGAATGAAAAGCAATGGAAAATCAACGAGAAAAATTCTATTGACGGTCTGCGGCTGCTGATACTGAACAATTTCAAAAAAGAAGATATACGCCTTGATCTGACATATGCCGGTGAAGAACCGGATGAAAAAGAAGCAACCAAACGAATTAATAATTTCTTGACAAAGCTACGCCGCCATTATCGCAAGGAAGGGCAGGAGTTAAAGTGGATACTCACGACAGAACTGGATGGGCATCGAATCCACCACCACTTACTTGTCAACAACATCGGCTGGGGACGGTCGGAGTATAACGACCTTTGGCCATGGGCGAACATGACGTACAAGTCATTCCGCTACTACGACGGCGGCGCAGAAGATGCGGCACGAGTCGCAAAATATTTTGTCAAAGAGACGAGGAAAACGTTTGTACAGAAAGACCGGCTGCAAAAGAGCCGATATAGAGCCAGTCGAAATTTAAAAAAACCGAAAATAGAAAAAGAAGTCATTCAGTCGAAAACATGGCGGGAACCCAAAGCCCCGAAAGGGTACTATATTGAAAAGCCGATTATCTACGGCAATACGGCGTTTGGCTATCCGTATTTGTTCTATCGGCTGATAAAAATAGGAAGTGTGGAAAATTCGCTATCTCATCCGGAAAAGCCCTGCGGCGTATCGACCGATTGCGGCAGGAGTCGTAAACACTATGCTGGTAAAGAAAAACCAGTGCATGGCAGCGGGCGAAGAAATCAATTTTGTAGAAGTGTACGAAAAGAAGCGGACAGGAAAGGAATGCCTGTGCGTTATCGAGAAAGTGTACGAAAAAAAGCTGATAAAGTTTAGGATAAAAAGGAGGGAACGCAATGCTGGAAAAAAGAAAACGGGTACATCTAACCGGGAAAAAGGCAAGAAAACTGCACGATGATTGTTTTGAGCGAGATGGCCATGTATGCGTATGCTGCGGTGCTTGGGTGCCGGACGGGCAGAAAGAACATCATGAACCATGTGGCGTATATAAAAGCGACGAAATAGAAAAGGTAGTCACACTGTGCTACAGCTGCCACCAGAAGCGGCACAACGCCGGAAGCGAAAGCACAGCCGTGCGTGACGCCTGCGTATCTTACCTGCGCGAATTGTACGGCGCAAAGGGGGCGGCAAGAGAATGAAGAAACGATGCATTTGCTGTGGCGAAGAAATGGAAACCAAACACGGCGGCATGCTTATTTGCGCTGCCTGTTATACCAAACTGCTGCCAAATGTGCTGAAAAAAAGAGAGAACAAAACGTGCCCGGTGTGCGGCATGGAAAAACCAGGCAAAAAAACGTATTGCTGTGATACGTGCAAGCATATCGGACAAGTTATTTTAAAACGCTGGCGAAACGCAAAGAAAGAAAAGAAGCAGGAAACCAGAGAAATGATAAAAAAAGCACATAAAAAAGCGATGATGAAATACCACACGCATACTGTCCTGCCGCCTACCGGAAACAGAAAAGAAGAACCGGCTATGCGCTATGGCAAGGGACGCACAAAGCTGGATGATGACGCATTGGCAGCCAAAGAAGCGGGCATGACGTATGGCGAATGGATGTATTTTAAAAGGAGGCATAACATTGACTAAAAATATGAGAGCCATGGTATGGTGGGGCGTGCTGGTATATTGCTTGAGTTTTTGGTGCATGCTGATATATTTTATTTTGCGTGTAATGGGGGCGTAAGCCGTGAGGCGAATAAAAAAAAATAAAAGTGAAAGACGGAAAAATCTTTTTAGAATGGCATGTCGATAAGTACGGCGGTTTTGATAGCTATGATACGTACACCATGGAATGCCGGGAACGAGCCAGGCCGGAACTGTACGAAGCATTGCACAAACTGGCAGAAGAAATGCGGAAAATATGTGAACTGCCGGATACAGACGAAGAAAGAAAACGGCTGTGTATCAAAGGCGTATCGTATGCGTACAATGACAAAGAGGGTATCATGGGTGCAGTGCTGATCGGCAGCCGTGAATTATACGAAAGCGTCGCACCGCTGAATATCAACACGCCGTGCTTGTGGGAAGCGGCAAAAGACGAAAAGCAGGAAATGACGCAAGATATGTACGACGTGTTGTACGAATTGCAGGAAGAATGCCAAAAATATATTGACGGAGACAGAGCGCAAATGAGTTTATTCAAGAAGGAGGAGGCCAATGAGAATAAAACAACAGCTTGAAAAGTGCCGCCAGCAGGCTAAATTGTTAGAAGAATTGAATTATGACAACTATTTACTGGATAAGCTGGGAGATATGCGGAATGCGCCGCGGAAGCGGCTATTGCAGGAACGAAAAAAATACAGCGACATGCGCGAACGCATGCGGCAGGAAATCCGTAAAATTAAATATCCGAGGGAATACTACCAGGACGTGCAATGCGTCTTGCTGTATCGCTATGTCGACAACCTAAGCTGGGGAGATATATGCCGCAAATTAAATCTATCACAGTCCACATGTTTTAAATATCGACGCCGCGGGATAGAAGAGATAGAAAAAGAAAATAAAGTTAGAAGTCAAAAAGAGTTTTAGTTATGATAAACTATACTCATAGCAGCCACTTGTGATACGTGTATGTATTGCGGGTGGCTTTGTTGTACTAAGGAGAAAGTTATGAAGACAGAAAAACGAACGAGAGAACCGCCGATCCAGCGGAGCAAAGTATTTTTAAACAAAACAGATTTTCGCGCAAATAACGCGCGCAAAATAAATACTAAAAGGCGTCGGGCCGTAACGTGGCGTCAATTTCACACGGAACGCAATTTACAGATAGTCAAGTCCTGGGCGCGTAAAGGTTGGACGAACGAAGAAATTGCCGACAAAATCGGTATCGTGATGTCAACATTTTACGAATGGCAGAAAAAACACCCGGAGTTTTCGGAGGCCCTCAGCGAGTCCAGGGAATATTGCGTAGCCGTCGTGGAAAATGCGGTGTATGAGCGAAGTAAAGGCATTCGTACGACGACAAAATCTAGTCGTACGATTACGGTTTTGACGAAAGATGCGGATGGCAATACGAAAGGCGTGCAAAAAACGACAATTGAAGATGAAAATGAACTCTTTGTGCCGCCAAACCCGACCGCACAAAAATTCTTTTTGACAAACCGTGCGCCGGATGAATGGAGTAATAAGCAGCAGACTGAGCTTGCGGGAAATCTCAATATTGACACGAAAACAAAAGCAGCAGACAAGCTGAAAGAAGCGATACGCAGGAAGGAAGCAAGCCATGACGGAAAAGGAAGCATTTGAAATCATCGAATGCCTGGGCAAGTGTACAAATGACCCGGAAACATTCGTGTGGTTTGCGTTTGACTGGGACAACAACCCGGAACTGCAGGGCAAAAGACCGCAGGAATGGCAGTTAAACCAGCTGCGGAAAATCAGCGACGGCCTAAAAACACCGGACGAAGTTATTCGGCAGGCTGTATCATCAGGGCATGGCATAGGCAAGTCTAGTCTTGTAGCTTGGATTATTTTATGGGCCATTTCTACGTATCCGGACACGCGCGGCGTCGTCACGGCAAACACTGAGGCACAGCTGCGGACGAAAACGTGGCCGGAGCTGGCCAAATGGTATCATCGATTTATTGCAAAAGGCCTGTTTTGCATGACGGCAACGTCAATATTTTCGATAGAACAAGGGCATGAACGAACATGGCGTATCGATGCTATCCCGTGGAGCGACACGAACACAGAAGCATTTGCGGGCCTGCATAACCAAGGCAGCCGAATCTTACTGGTTTTTGATGAAGCGTCGGCGATTAATGACCGAATATGGGAAGTCGCAGAAGGGGCATTGACCGACCGTGAAACACAAATCATTTGGTGTGCGTACGGTAACCCAACACGGAACACGGGCAGGTTTTATCAGTGCTTCCACAAAGACCGTGCCTATTGGAACACCGTAAAAATAGATTCGCGTACAGTGGCTATCACGAACAAAAAACAATTAACACAGTGGGCCAACCAGTACGGCGAAGATTCGGATTTTTTCAAAGTGCGCGTTCGCGGCGAATTTCCGGCAACATCAGAAAACCAGTTCATATCAACGGCGCTCGTGGATGCGGCACAGAAACGCACCATACGACCGTCACAATATTCTTTTGCACCGGTAATTATCGGCGTAGATATGGCGTGGAGCGGCGGCGATGCGACGGTTATTTACGTGCGGCAGGGCTTGTACAGCAAGAAGCTGGGAAGCTATGAAAAGAATGACAATGACGGCGTGATGGCGGCAAAGCTGGCGGCGTTTGAAGACCAGTATAACGCCGATGCGGTATTTATTGACCAAGGGTACGGCACGGGCGTATTTAGTTTTGGCTTGACAATGGGCCGTAAATGGCGGCTCGTGTCGTTTGCAGCTAAACCAGGCAAAACAGGCTATGCCAATAAGCGTGCTGAAATGTGGGGCGATATGCGCGAGTGGCTCAAAGATGGCGGCGTGCTGGAAGATGGCGAAGTGATACATGACGACCTGGTAGGACCGGAAGCCATGATAAACAACAAAGGTGAAATCCTGCTTGAGAAAAAGGAAGACATGAAACGGCGCGGCCTGCCGTCACCGAATGAAGCGGATGCACTGGCATTGACATTTGCGTATCCGGTCGTACGTAAAAGCAGCATAAAAGACAGGGCGAATACGGCATATAGTTTATTTTGAGGAGTGATAAAAGAATGTGTGGAGCAGTAGGGAAAGTAATCAATAAAGTAACAGGCGGCTTGCTGGGTGGCGGCAGTCAAGATGTATCTGTACCTAAAACGGAACCGGTCACAACACAGCAAGACGTAACCGACAGTGGAAATTTAACAGGCGATGAAGAAGCAACAAAGAAAGCAAAACGCAAACGTGGTTTTAGCTCAACGCAGCTACGGGATTGGCGGTCAAATATGAATACGGCGCTTGGAAGCGGCAACAGTGACGGCGGCAAAAGTACGCTGGGATAGGAGAAGCTATGAGAAAAGAAGTAAAAACAGCACTGGCAAGAAGCCCGACTAAGACAATTAACACGAGGCAAAACACGTACCAGGGAAAACACGGCTTAGAGATGCGGCTGGATGCGCTGTACCGAGAACGCCTGCGTTGGGAAAACATCTGGAAAGAAATCCGGGACTACGAATTACCCTATGACGGGCAATTCAGCGATGACCAACCGGGCAAACCGAATCTCCATGATGACAAAGTATACAGCAATATCATAGCGCAGTGCCGGGATATATTTGCGGCCGGTATTATGAGTGGCTTAACGCCACCGTCTCGAAAGTGGTTCCGCTATACGCTGGCAGATGCAACGCTCAATGATAACATGAACGTAAAACGCGTACTCGATCAACGGTGCGATATTACAGAGTATGTACTGGGGCGCAGTAACTTTTATAACGCTGTACATGTCGTATACCGTGAATTACCCTTTGGCCAATCGCCAATGGGAATTTTTGCGCAAGACAACGGGATTACCTTTGTACCGTATCCTATTGGTACATATGCTTTAGGAACTAATCACAAAGGCGAAGTCAATACCTTTGCTCGCAAAACAAAAATGACGGCAGCACAAATCATTGCGCAATTTGGTATAGATAACTGCCCGCAGCACATCAGAGAAAATTATGTGCGTAATGGCGGCTATACAGAATGGTATACTGTGTGTTGGCTAGTAGAGCCGAATAAAGACTGTAACCCGGAAGAGCTAGGAAACCGGAAAATGGCGTATACGTCGGCATACTGGGTGGATGGTAGCAGTCAAGACGAAATGCTAGCAGTATCGGGCTTTGAAGAATGGCCCGTGCCGGTAGCACGTTACAATGTCAAAGGGTTGGAATCCTATGCAACAGCACCTGCTTGGGATGCACTGCCGGAAGCCAAGATGCTGCAAAAAATGGAATACGATAGCGCAGTAGCCGTGGAATTGGGAGTAAAACCACCCATGCAAGGGCCATCAAACATTGCACGAAATATCAATCTATTCCCAGGCGGCTATACACCGAATGACAATCCAAACGAACTGATACAGCCGATTTTTCATGGGCAATTGGATATTGGCTCACTGGATAATAAAATCATGCGCATTGAAGACCGCATAAAGCGCATATACTCTACGGATTTATTCTTGATGTTAGACCAGCTCGACCGCGGGCAAATGACAGCGCAAGAAGTCATAGCACGCAATCAAGAAAAACTGCAGCAAATCGGGCCGGTCGTTGAAAGACTGCAAAGCGAATTTTTAAATCACGTCATCGAGCGTATCTACAATATCCTAGACAGGAATCATGTATTCCCGCCGCTGCCGGATGATGTAGCAGAGTTGATGAACGGGCAGGAAATCAAGATAGAGTACCTGTCGCCGTTGGCACAGGCGCAGAAAATGAGCGGCTTGACGGCCATTGAACAGGGTATTGCCTTTGTTGGACAGGTAGCGCAGCTCGATCCAAGCGTGCTGCAGCGTGTCGATTTATCCGACGCGGTAGCGAAATATCTCGATAGGGTGGGCGTACCGGCTACAATGGTACGCAGTGAAGACGAGTATAAAGAAATCATGCAGCAGCAGGCAGAGCAGCAGCAAGCAGAACAGCAACAGGCAATGGAAGCCCAGCAGATGCAACAAGCAGCACCACTGGCGCAAGCAGCTAAAAATCTGACAGATGCTGCTAATGATGGCAATCCAGCATTACAACAAATAATGGGGATGAACACATGATGAACTGGTACGAAGAAGAAATGAAACGCCGTGATGATGAATCCTTGCGCTATGTCATGGCAGATAAAAAAGGCCGCTGGTTTATGATGCGGCTGCTGGATGCGGCACGTATCAATGAGCCAACGTTTGCTAAATCGGCGTTATTTAGTGCATACAACGAAGGCCGCCGCGCCGTCGGTATCGAGTATGTCAAGAAGCTGACGCAGGATACAGCACATATCGAGCTCAAACAATTGGCCGAAAAAGAATACACAGAAATAAAAGAAAGACTAATCGAAGAAGAAAGGAGCATGCACTATGGAAAACACATTTGAATTAAACCTGCAGTTGTTTGCTGACGGCGGCGACGCAGGAGGCACACCACCGGACGGCGGCACCCAGCCGCAGGACGCAGGAGGAACCCCGCCGGAAGGAGGCGCACCCAGTCATCCGGATACAGGCAGCAGTCTGCTGGGAGGAGACCAAGGCGGCACAGAGCCCAATACTGCACCCGAATCCTACGACTTTAGCGGCGCCTTAACGGACGTGTTCGGCGAAGGTTCAGAACTGGATGAAACCGTTTCCGGGAAATTCTCGGAACTGCTGCAGGGCGTACACGCAAACCAGGAACAAGCCGCCGCCATGGCAAAATTTGGCCTTGAATTTGGCCGGGACATTGGCCAGTCTGTAGCGAAACAAATCCAGGAGGGATATGTAGAAGAAGTGCGCGGCTGGGGCGAAGCGGCTAAAAAAGAATTGGGCGGCGACTATGAAAGCACATTAGCCAAAGGCGTGCAGGCCGTCAACTACATTGAAACAAAAGTACCCGGCTTTACAAAAATGCTGAATATCACCGGCGCAGGAAATCACGTCGCTATGATTAAAGCATTATCGCTGCTTAACGGCTTGCTGGGAGAAGATAGCGGTCATAACGGCAGCAGCGGCACACCGGGCGGCGGCATTTACGATAATACAGATTGGGCAAAATATTAGTCAAATAGTAGGAGGAAACGAACATGGCAACAGTAGGAACAACAGCACTGACATTTACAGACTTGCGTAAACGGATGGCACCGGATAATAAAATTGACTGGATTATGGAAATCATGGCGCAGTCCAACCCGATTATGCAGCATATTCCGTGGAAAGAAGGGAACCTGCCGACAGGCAACCAGACAACGTTGCGTACATCATATCCACATCCGCAGCTAAGACGCATTAACCGCGGCGTTAAGCCCGGTAAATCGACGACACGACAGATTGTCGATACATGCTGCATTATGGAAGCCTATTCCATGGTAGACCGCCGTTTGGCACAGTTGGCACCCAGTCCGGAAGCCTTCCGCCGCTCCGAGGATTCGGCGTTTGTCGAAGGTTTTACACAAGACTTAGCTAAGTACATGTTTTACGGCGATACTGACACCAACCCGGATCAGTTTAACGGCTTTGGCGTGCGGTACGATACATTCACCGGGGAAAAAGGGACATTTGGCTATCAAACCATCAATGCCGGTGGCACGACAGAAAATAAACAGACCTCTATCTATATCGTAGACTGGGGCGACAATGCCGTAACAGGCATTTATCCCAAAGGCTCAAAAGCGGGATTGCAGATGGAAGACAAAGGAGAACAGATTGTAGACGATGCCGAAGGGGGCAAGTATCCGGCGCTGATGACATGGTTTGCTTGGGACGCAGGGCTGGCGGTACAAAACCTGCGGAAAGTAGCAGCACTGCGAAATGTAGAATGGAGTAAAGCCGTTACGGCACAAACAGCAGCAGAACGAAAAGCCATTGTGGATAAATTCATTGTAGCGAAAAACCGTATCACAAATCCAAAACGGCCGATTGCGTATGTTGCAGATGATATTTATACCATGCTCGAATTACACCTGAATGATAAAAACAACGTCTATGTCACGCGGCAGGAACTTATGAACGAAATGCCTAAGATTTACATTTCCGGTATTGAAATTTCCAAGTGTGACGCACTGAAAACGACAGAAGCAGTTATTTCAGAATAGGAGGGAATACCATGATTTATGATGCAGAGAATACGTTTTTTTGGCATAAAGCATTAAAATCAACCACAACAGCGTCAAGCGATGTTGTGAAAACTGGCACCGGGGATGCGGTGTGCCCGCTGGATTTATATATCCAGGTTACCGGAGCCAGCGGCGGTATGACGGTAAAGCTGGAAACATCCAAAACCGAAGGTATGGAAAGCCCGGTTACGCTAGGAACGTATACTGTGGCAAAAGACGGAACCGTGAAAGCAAAACTACCGTATGGAGACTTAGGTTATTTGAGATTGAGCTATACCGGCGATGCGGCCCTTACGTCCGGTGAAATCTCGGCAGCCCTTGTCATGGATGTAGATTTACAGTAATGCAGGCCATCTCGTTTAAGGATGCAGGGCCGAAACGAAGATATGAGGATTTAAGCGCGAATGAATTGCGAATGAAATTAGAACTTGCAGGGATACCATATTGCGATAATGCAAGCAAAAAAGAATTAATAGCACTCGTGCGCAAAAACAAACTGTAGGGGGAGCGGGTGCTCTCCCTATTTTTTTTAGGAGGTGAGTATATGACAGATACAGATATATGCAACATGGCACTATCGTACATCGGAAAAGGCGTCATCTCCAATATGGAAGAAGAACAGGAAAACGCCAGGGCATGCAAGCTGTACTATGAAACGACCCGGCGGCAAATACTGCGGGAATGCATTTGGGGCTTTGCCCATCGCATAGAACGGTTGGCGAAAATGGACATAGATATACCCGGTTGGGAATACGTGTACGGCTATCCGGCAGAATGCTTGAAAATCAATAAACTAACCGAAGAAGTACCGGATTATCAAACACGGCAGTACTGGGATATATATAACGTCGGCAGCAGCACAAAAGTAGTAGCAGCTCATTTGGAAAATGCCTACATAGATTATACGTGGGATGTAAAAGACCCGAATCTCTGGGATGATATTTTTGTCCAAGCCTTTGCTCATTTGCTGGCGTCCAGGCTGGCACAGCGGCTCGTAGGAAATCCGCAGCTGGTGCAGCAGGAATATCAATTTTACCAAGCCACTATTATGGCAGCCAAAACGCAGGATGCGCGGGAAGAAGAGCCACGCGTTGATTTTAGAAGTAGTTATATTGAAGCCAGGAAAGGAGGTTTTATAAATGGCTAATATCTACATGCTGCAGGCGGCGTTCACGACCGGCGAAATATCACCGGCTGTAGGAAATCGTGTCGACTTGGATAAATACAAGTCAGCACTATTGGATGCGGAAAATACAGTTATTAGACCGTATGGAGGCTGTTATAGACGGCAAGGGAGCAAGTATATAGGAGAATTGAAATACAGCGATAAAGACGCTGTATTAGTGAATTTCTACGACACAGAAAATTCAGCGTACCTGCTGGAGGTAGGCGTGCAGTATATCCGAATTTGGAAAGATGGCGTATACACGGGCACAGAACTGGCGACGCCATACACGCACCCTAAACAGCTGCAGTTTACGCAATCAGCAGACGTGATGTTTATATGCTCCGGTACATATCCTGTAAAACAGCTGCGGCACTTGCAGAACGGATGGGATATTATTGATTTTTCCATTGACGATCAATACTATGATTTGCTGCTGGAAAAAAACTTGTCAGAAAATAAAATCAGACCCTCCGGCACAAGCGGCAATATTACCATCACATCAAATCAAGCCATTTTTCAATCCGGCATGGAAGGCGGCTATATAAAAATATCGCATGATATGCCATCTCAAACGATAAGCTGGGAATGCAAAGGCGATACGAGCGGCTCAACGACCAGCGCAAGTGTTTTTGTAGGTGAAAAGTGGAAATTTGTTACCCATGGTACACATCACTATAAAGTGGTGATACAGAAATCAACGGATAATGTAACCTGGCACGACTTCCGGACGTATACATCAAACGATGATACCAACTATACAGAATCAGGTGCAGAAACAGATCCATGCTATATGCGGTTTGTAGCACAGGCGTGGAATGATGATGAAGCAAGTAATAGTCATGTAACGGTTGATTTAACACGGCTATCTTATGTACACACCGGGTGCGTAAAAATAACCGGTATTACATCGGCAACAGTAGCAAGTGGAACCGTTGCAGCTGGGGCGACAATCGGAAAACACGGTATCGGAAGCACAGAAAGTACGGCAGACTATGCGTTTTCTAGTTGGTCCAACTATTTTGGATACCCGACGCAATCCTGTTTTTTTCAAGACAGATTATGTTTTGCGGCAACAGCTAGACAGCCGTACTCTATCTGGATGAGCCGTACGGGAGATTACGGTAATTTCAGCGTGGAAAAAGTAGATGGTACATTAACGGATGACAGCGCCGTCAAGTTAGATTTAATCGTCCGCAATGCATATCAGATACGGCATATGATACCGTCTAATGATTTAGTTATCCTAACGAGTGGTAATGAATGGGTAATCAGCGGTGACAGTGCCATTACACCAAGCAAGGTTTTTCCAAAAGCGCAGACCATGCGCGGTTCTTCGACGTGTTTGCCGCAGCATATCGGAAACCGTATTATTCACGTTCAGCGTTCCGGCTCTACGGTACGTGATTTAGGGTATCAATACGAATCAGACAACTACAACGGCGATGAATTAGATATATTAGCAACGCACTTGGTGAAAGACCATCAGCTCATATCATCTGCATATTGTCAAGAACCGGATTCAACATTATTTTTTGTGCGTGATGACGGCGTACTATTGGCGTTTACTCTGATTCGTGAGCAACAGGTATTTGCTTGGTCGCATTTTGTGACAGATGGAAAATACAAGTGGATATGTACCATACCGTCAGATGAAAACGACGAACTGTACGCTATTGTAGAACGCACAATAAACAGTACGAAGAAACGATATATTGAACGTTTTAAAGCTATGCGTGATGATACAGACGAATATGTAGACAGTTACGCAACGGGAAGCGGTAATAGTATCTCCTTGCCGCACTTGGCGGGAAAAACCGTAGCTGTGGTTGGCGACGGCATACAGCAGCGTGATGAAGTCGTACAGGAAAACGGCGTTGTACAACTACAAGAAACATATAACAGAATCATTGCTGGACTGCCGTATACAACAAAGATAGAGCAGCCAGGGGCAGAAATCAGCTTGCAAGAAGGCACGCTGCAGGCACGGGTAAACAAAATCAATGCCGTAACGTTACGCGTGGAAAATACGTACGGCGGCCGCCTGGGGCTGAATTTTAAAAAGATGGACGAATTAAAATATGACGATGAATATAAACTATTTACCGGGGATATTGTGCAAAGTGTGCCGCTGTATGATGTCGGCGCAAATACACGAAATCATTTATGTATTATGAGTGATGAACCGTATCCGTTCCGATTAAACGCAATTATCAAGGAGGTATCCATGGATGGCGGCATGGTCAAGAGCTATACAGGTTAAAAAAATCACAAAAAATGAATGGCAGGACGTACGATGGCTGCTAAATAATTTACGGCAAACAGATAATATGGAGCTGTCACTCACAGAAACCGACGTGGAAAAAGATTTATTTAATGATGAATTTTGCAATTATATAGCTTATTTAGGCGATAAACCGCTGTTCATTGGCGGCATATCCAGAAAAACCTACACCGGCTATGGGCATATGATATGGGCGGTGTGCCGGTACGATACGTATGATAAATACAAACGAGAATGGGTGCGCGTCAGCAATGCGCTGCTGGCAAACTGGAAACACCAGTACGGCCAACTATGGAACATGATATTAGAGCGCAACGACGTATCCAAACGCTGGCTGAAGCGGATGGGTGCGACCTTTTCCGATCCGTTTATATACAATGGCCAAAACTGGCAATTATTTAAAATCGAGGTGAATTAATATGTGCAGTCCGGCATGGATGATAGGAGTACAAGCAGTACAAGGGTTAAACCAATATAACCAAACTAAACAGCAGTATAACGCAAATATTGCCATGGCGAATCAGCAGGCACAGACAGCAGAGCAAAACGCAAGAATACAAGAGAAGAAAGAAGAACAAACAGCAGAACAGTATGCTAGTAAACAAGCACAGCTTAATGCACGCATGAAACTAGCAGCAGGGCAGGCAACGGCCCAAGCCGGAGCCAACGGGGTAATGCTGTCTGGCTCGCCGCTGGATTCGCTAGCCTCAAGCTATCAAACGTGGAATGATGACAGCACCACACTGCTGCAGAATCAGCGAAATGATATATGGAGTCAGGAATTAAGCAGAAAAAACTATATTAATCAGGCGAACGCGTATCGATCCAGCGCGGCAAATCTAAGCGCACAAAAACAAGAGGCATTGTGGGGAACACTGCTTACGACGGCAGCAGGCATATATGGAATAAAACGAGCCTATGGCAGTGCGTCTAAAGCAACGGCAGGAGAAAATACGATGAAGCTGGAACCCCGAGCGACTAGTGCAAGTCCAGCGGCATATCAGGCATATACATTTGGCAGCAGCCCCAACGGTATCAAAACCACATTAAACAGTGGGCTGTTTGGCAGTAAAGCGGGAAAAAACTATACTCTTAAATACCCGTGGAGTAGGAAATTCAGTTGGCAGTCTACGGCAATACGCCCGGTTAACTTGGATGCGGCGAGTTTAAAGTATGATGGGCCAATTCGTCCGGTTAATTTAGAAAAATGGATGTAAGGAGGAAAAACTATGGCGATTACGATAAAAGCATATAACAGAGCCGTAGAACCGAATACAATACAAGGACAGGTGCAGACGTCGAGCAATCCGACCGCATACGGCGAAAACACAAGCGGCAGTCAGGCTATCACGGCAGGACTGGGAGAAGCACAGAAACAGCTGCAGGGCTATGTAGATGACCAGATTAATTTGAGCGTCATTGACGCCAAAAATAAATATGAAGCCGGTATGAATGATTTACTGAACAACCCGAAAACAGGATTGCTCAATCAGCAGGACCTGAATGCATTGGATGTGGTACAGAAATACCAAGAGGGCGAGTCTAAACTACGAAACGAAGTGCTGGCAGGGCTGCCAAACTATAAAAAAGCGCAGGATACGTTTTTAAATATGGCAAATGAAGTCAATACCCGTAATACCGGGCAGATGATGAAATATCAGTACGCAAAGGATATGGAACACCGGGAATTGACGTGGAATACATTTGTAGATAATGAAACGGATAACTTGGTACAAACGAATAATGCAGAGGGGTTGTTTACAGGATTTAACAGGATAACAGCAACGGCATATGCACTGTATGGCAATATTTATGGTAAAGATAAATTGGATGCTATGGTAAAAGAGCGCAATACAGAGATGGCAAACAACGTATTGAATAATCTCGTAACCAGCGGCAACGCGGGCGATTATGATAAAGCACTCAATATCTTGGAAAAAATATCGCCGTTTATCAATGATGCTAAGTTAACGACGATGCGCGGCATGCTGCAGAAACGAAAGCATGACAACGGACTATTACAACTGGCAAAAGAAGCGAGAGAAAAATTTCCCAATGACCCTAAAGGACAAGAAAAATGGATTAGAGAACATAGCACGAAAACCATTATGGTTGGCGGCAGTAATTCCGGCAACAGCACCGTGGACCAGTTTATTGATGCGGCACATGAGTTTGGCGTGGATCCAAGAAAACTTTTATCTGTTGGCATGCGGGAAACTGGCGGAGACACCATAGACGGCATGAATATGGCAGCAGGAGGCGGCTTTGGACAAATCACAGACGAAACCGCCCAGGCGTACGGTTTAGATGAAAAATTCCCGAACTGGCAAACAGACGGCCGGCAGAACATTCGCGCAGCAGCATTTATTTTAAAGAAAAAAACAGAAGAAAACGGCGGTGATGAATGGGCAGGCGTGCGGGCGTATAACGGCGCTGGCCCTATGGCGGATCAGTATTTAGCACAAGTACAGACCAACTATGCAGGATTGGAAAGTATGGATTTTTCCGGCGGCAGCGGTGCTGCCAGCTTTGAGAACAATCTCATACAGGGGTTTCAGAATGCGGCAGATATTCCGCAAAATGGGTCAAATGGATGCGCGGAAGAAGCCCTGTCGGCACTTTCGTGGGCTAATCCGTGGGCGGCAGATGCGTACCGGAAAGGACTATTTAATGTAGAAGCAATGGCAAACGATGCGAAAGCAAACGGCATAAAAGAAATAGACTACGACCCCAATCAATTAGCAATAGGCGACCTAGTCATCTATACAACAGATGAAGGTGAGTATGGACATACCGTAGTGTATGACGGCCATGGGGGATTCTACGGCAATTCCAGTTCGGCAAATGGCGGCGCAGGCGGCAAAGTGCATGGTACAGATATTAACATACCCGGCATGACGCCAGCCAAAATATTAAAAACTGGCGCAAGTGATACAGGTGGGGTGATGCGGGAAGAAACAACACAACTGTACGATGAATCAGAAATACAAAAAGCCCTGTCATTATCAGCACAATTCGATGCCCAGGAAGCCAGAGCTACTAAAATGGCAAATGATGGGTTAGTACGACAGGGACTGCTGGAAATGCAGCAACTGCACGACAGTGGAAACTTGGACATTACCAGTTATCAGGCCATAGCTGATAAATACGGCGCAAATAATCCGGACGTATACAACACACTGAAAAGTAGTATTAGTACATACGTATCTGTGAGAGCTTCGGGCGGCATGTACGGCGGTGGAAGCGGCAGAGGCGGCAGAAGTGGTGGCGGTTACGCTGGCGCAGGTAAAGCCGATATGCTGGTACTCAAGTCTTTATTTGGACAAAACGGCATAGAAACGTTATCAGACATACAAAATTATTGTACTAATAACGGTATTGTTCTTACACCGTCTCAAGTGAATGAATTAGCCAAAGCAGCAAATCAATATCAAACGGGAACCGGTGAATATAAGCCCATGTATGAAGTGACAGCGGAACAAATACAAGATGCAAGCGGCATTGGAAAATGGGAATTTAAAGGAAATATGCCGGTTATTCAACAATTGATTAGAGCGGCTGCAGTGCAGTATAGAACGCAGCATGGCGGTGAAGAACCGTCACTTAATCAGCTAATACAATTTGGTGTAAATGCAGTAACCAAAGATGCGGCAGGGTATTCGCAAGCACAAATGAGAGCAGCGGGTATCTTAAGCGTTACACCGCTGAATGACGGGTATAATATCGTCAAAGATTGGAACCATAATACGTATTACATTTATACGGATCATTTACAAGATATATTAACTGGGCAGACTACATTGGCTGATGTGGTAGAACAAGCGGAAGAAGCACAAGCAAATGGCACAGAAAATGATACGGATAAAGATACTGCGAATACTTCCGACATGGGAGCGTATCGAGCCGTGTACGATACTAATTCAGACAACATTAATAATTATCAATCGAGTGAAGAAGAAAATGAAGAGATAGCAGAATCCAACACGATTGGAGAAGTCATTGAAAACAGATTTGAAGATTTAAAAAATACTCTAACATCTTGGTTTTAATAAGGAGGAAAAGACATGGCAGAATATGAATTTACGGCAGGCAATATTGCAGACGCTATTAATAAAAACGGCGAAACATTTTCCAATCCAATTAACATCACGCCGACAGAAGAAGAAAAAGAGCAAATAGCAGAAGACCTGCAGCAGGAGAAGGAAGAAAACTATGCCAAGCTGGACGCTATTATGGCTTCCGGTCAGCCGGTCCGGCGTAAAATGCCGGACTTATTAACGCTGCCGAAAATATACGGCAATTCGCTGAGTATGCCGGAAACAACGCGGGGATGGGATGATTTAGGCATAGGTGAAAAACTGGTATACGGCGCGCAGGAAAAACTATGGGATGTATACCGGAATTTAACAAATGACCAAGCGCACGTACTGAGTGACGCACGACGATATGCCCCGGCCATCGGTGTAACGGCACAGTATTTAGTAGATAATCCGGATGAAATGGAACGGGCACGGCTAGAATATGACAGAAAACAAAAATTAGGCTTTATGCCAGTGGATGAAAATTATTCATCCGGCATGTTGGATGCAAACTACCCGGAACTCAAAGATATACGGCTTTCAGACCCTGTCGGAGCTGCACAAGCCTTGCAGAACTATCAAGACGTACACGGCACACGCAATATTTTTGACAGCATACACGATGCTGTTTTTGGCACAAAAGAATTATTTTTAGATGCCTATAACAGCGGATCCGACATGGTGAAACTGTACGACGCACAGATGAAAGCCGTCAAGACCGGCGATGTAGAAGCGGCACGCCCGGAAGTAGACGAAATTACACAGCGGCTCAAAGAATATCACGAACAAGATGAGCCTACTACACCACTGGGCAAAGGAGTATATGACACAATCCAGCAGCTAACTATCTATGGTACGCAAGGGCTGAGAGCCTTACAGTATGTGCCGAAAGGTATGGCAATGGCAATGGCAGCGGCAGCCCCTGCAGCAGCGGCAGCAGGACCGGAAACATTGGGCTTAGGCGCGGCAGGTATATTGGCAAGTGCGGGCATAACCGGTGCGCTTTGGGGATTCCGCACGGGCATGTTTAAAGAAATACAAAACCAATCCATGGCAGATAGATACTGGCAGATGGCAAACGCCAAAGACAAAAACGGCAAACCGATGTACAGCCGAAACAACATGCTACTGGATTCGATAGGAACGGGAACCATTAACGGGGCTATAGAACTGGGCTTGCTGGAATTGGGATATAAACCAATCAAAGCGGCCTGGGGAAAAGATGCAGCCAAAGCGATATTAACAAATGGTGCAGCACAACGAGATATTGCCGAAGCCGGAAAAGGAGCGATTGCTCGTATTGCTTTGGCACAAGGTGCTATGCAGTATGCCCGCGGCGTAGCGTCTGAACTTGCAGAAGAAGGCGCACAATCTATGGTGGGTAGTATGGCAGAAAACATTGAATACGGTATCCATGGGCAGGGAAAGTGGAACACCGTAGGTGATGTGCTAAATGATGCTATAGATTCCATGGTACAAGCCGTACCGGCAGCCCTCGGCATGGGCGGCATGGGTGCCGCAGTGCACACGGCTGGAAACTATAAAGCTATGAATGACATAGCCAGTATCAAACTGAATGAATGGAAAGAAGAATATAAACGCAGCGTCGAGAAACAGGCGATTGACCAGCTGATAGCACAGAAAAAAGAAAACAACTTGGCAAAAGAAGCTCCGGATGTATATCAAAAAGTCATAGATGCACAAGCAAAACAAGTCGGTATGGATACAATGTATGTAGACGCTCAAGAGTTGGCACGGACAGAAGAAGGTGTAAATGTACTGAATGATATGGTCAATAAAGGTATTGTAAGCGGTGAACAAGTAGATAACGCTGTATCAAACGGCACAGACTTAGAAATCAACACCGGCGTATTTGCACAGCTGGCAGATGAAACGACAGATACTAAAACGCTGATGGATGCTACAACCATGAATAAAGGCGGCGTTCATATGGCAGCATTGCGCGAACGGGCAAAACGCATTGAAGCAATGCGGCAGGAACTCTCACAACTGGCTAGCGATAAATCGGATAAGCTGGCAGAAGAAATCGTGCAGGAGCATTTCAAGGATGCGGACGAACCGACGCAGGCGGCAGCACGCGATGTGGTGTACAGAAATCCATATGATATAGAAAAAAGCTATAAGGATGCGGTAAAAGAAGCACGCAGCGAATATGAAAACGCTGTAAATTATAAATATTACAGCACGTACAAACCACAGGGCGTATCTATCATTACAGCCGATGCAAACGGATACAACAACACACAGACGGGCCGCGGCTATCGCATGAGCAATAATGAACCATGGTACAGCGATATGTATAAAGAATACGGCGGCAAAGCAACAAAAGAGCAACTACTGGATGTAGCCTATAAAAATGAACGCAAAGAAATTGCCGCGTCATCTCCGGAACTGCTGCAGGAATGGGAGAATAACGTGGCAGAAAAGAAAGCAAGATATGAAACATTAAAAGGCATGGAAGAAAAATTTACAGCTCTTGCACAAAGCGACTATGCCATTAGAAATACATTCACCAAGGACGGCGCCAACGTGTATACGCAGGCATTGCATATACTGTCTAATGCCAGTGAAAAAGCAAGCCAGGCAGCCAAAGAAAACGCATTTATCTATGCCCGTATGGCAGAACGTTGGACGAATATCATGCATGAATACGGCGACACAGCCTATACACCGCAAAAATTTATGGAACAACACCCGATTATAGTAGGCGATAAAAAAGCTGGCACGTATGGCCAGCCAATTACGAACATGGATATTCAACTAGATAAGCCTGCACCGGTGATTACCATTCAAGAAAAATATGCAGGAATGGATTGGAAGAAGTTACGAAAGCAACTGCCCGGCACCATAGAAAACGATATTGTTTCCAAGATAAATGAAAAAGGGGAATATATCCCGTATGTTAATGAAGCAACGGGAAATAAGGTTATTGTTAATAAAGATTCGATTGACCATTTCAAGTCAAATAAAACTAGTTCAGAAGGCAGTGAAGAAAATAGAAGTAATACCACCCATTATGAAATGATTGAAGCAATACCAGATATTTTAAAAAAGGGGATATGGGTAGAAGATCATATAGATCGACATAGTAAAGCAAGGAAAATATCACTGGTTTTTTCTCTGGTCAAGATGAATAAAGATGTTTACCTTGTCAAAATAACGGTTAAAGATTTAAAAAACCGTTTCCTTGTAGAGAGCGGAGAATACACTTCTTTAAAAGCGTATGATGTGTCTAATAAAAAAGAACCAATATTTAGCAGTACCTCTGGAAATTCTTCCTCAAAAGAGGAAGGGTCTAACCAGCCATTACTAAATATTGATCCTTTTAATATAAGTATACGCGAGTTGCTGAAACAAGTCAATGATTGGCAAGGACATCCATATGTTAATCCAGATGGCACCCCGAACTACGGCATTTACTTTGGTGATATTAAAACAGGCGGCATTATACACATCACGCCGAAAGATACAACATACGAGCAGCGCGCATGGCATGGCAGTCCATATAGTTTTGACATATTCGATTTAGGTGCCATGGGAAAAGGTGAAGGGCATCAAGCACATGGCTGGGGACTGTATTTTGCTAAAGATCGAAACGTATCAGAAGCCTATAAAGAGGTTTTAGGAGATAAAAACACCTCGATAGAAGTAAACCAGACTATATATCGGCTTAATGAAGAAGAAGATTGGGTAGAAAATGGAAACGTAATCAAATACGGCAGTGCCATGGGGTACGTATTGGATTCAATGTACGAAACGGGAAGCAGAGAAAAAGCGATTGCTGATTTAAAAGACGCATTGAAAAGAAATAGAATCAGAGGAGTTTATGCAGATGAGGCTAGAAAAGCAATTGGAATTTTAAAAGAGAAAAATATAAAACTGAATAAAACCGACCGGCTGTATGAAGTAGAAATTCCTGAAAACGATGTACTGCTTGATGAACAAAAAACAATAGGGGAACAACCGCAAAAAGTACAAGATGCGATTATGGATATGTTGTTTGGCAGGAATGTCAACGCAGCATTGCGGGAAGCAGAGAATAAAGGCGGATACGAAGGGAAAGATGCAGTAGAAAAAGCACTGCGTTATATAAGCGAAGACGAAAGCGAATTGGAAGCCCGCGGCATTTCTGAGGAAGAAGTGGAAAATGCGTATAACAAAGCATTGGAATACGTCGATGAAGAGTTGCTCTTGAAAGCACAGGAAGAAAAGTTAAGCTATGAAGACCCCGAAAAGCCCCATCTTACGGGAGATATATACAAAGTAAAAGAATTAACTGGTGAAGAATTTTATAATGAGTTAGCAATGTCTACGCCAGGATATGATGAAGCGGCGTCAAAATTGTTAAATGAATACGGTATCAGAGGCATAACGTATGAAGGAGAAAGAGATGGCCGTTGCTATGTCGTTTTTGATGACAAAGCAATTTCTATCATAGATAAGTACAATCAGCAGCTAAACAATGTCAAAGCGGCATATGATACAAATACCGGAGCGATTCATCTTTTTGATGCGGCCGACCAGTCCTCATTTATCCATGAGGCTGGGCATATGTGGCTGTCTGAAATGAAGAACATGGCCATGCAGGACGGCGCACCGGAACAATTAATCAAGGACTTAGATGTTTTGAATACATGGGGTGCATACAGCCCGGAAAAAATGAAAGATTATGCTGGCACAAATCGCGAAAAAGAATTTGCGGAATACGCCAAAGCGATAGAAGATGCCCGTAAAAGCGGCGATGCCGTTGCCATCAAAGCAGCGGAAGAACGATGGATGCAGGAACGGTTTGCAAGAGCCTTTGAACGGTATATGGCAGATGGCAAAGCACCGGCACGGGAATTGCAAGGGCCGTTCCGAAAATTTAAAAAATGGTTGGTCGGTATCTATCAAGACCTCAAAAATTTGGGCAAAGAACCGCCAGAAGATGTAAAACGCGTCATGGACAGAATGCTTGCAACCGATGAAGAAATAGAAACATGGGCGAAACTGCGGGAAATAAACGCTTGGGACAGAAAAGGATTTAGCGGCGATTTATCCGGCAGTGAAGGAACCATGATAAAAAAATGGGCTGAAAAAATCAGAGAAACAGCAAAAGAAAAATTGATGCAGAAATATATGGATGACATCAAGAAACAAGATGAAGCGGATCGACGGCGCGGCTTGGAAGAAGAAAAAATAGCCTATCAAAAACAACTGTGTGAAGAAAACGAACTATATAAATATGAAAACCTGTACAATACCATGCCGGAAGCCAGAGCGGGTATTTTGGCAAAATTGAATATTGCGAATGAAAAAGAATTTAGAAAAGCCCTGCAAGAAGCAGGCGGCACACTGGAAGAGCGCACGAATGAATATATGAAAGCCAAAAGAGAAGAATACGATTCGCTGATGTATTCGCCGGAACAAATCAGAGTGATGGCAGATGAACAGCTGGCGTCTACGAATGGTCAAATAGCCATCAACGAATTGGAAGCCCATGCGATGCGGCGAAAACTAAACGGCTATATTGCGGAATGCGTAAAAGCCATGCGGGAAGTAGGAAATGTATCCGGCACGGATGCGGAAGTAGCAGCACAACTACGTAACATATTGCATGTAGAAGATATAGCAGATAAAGAAAAAGCCGCCAAAGGGGCTATGAAAGACAGCATACTGGCTAAAAGCAAAGAAATAGCAGACCTCAAAAAACGGCTGGCAGAAACAAAAGAAAAAGGAAAAGAAACAAAAGAACAAAATGAACGGACGATTGCCCAACTAAAAGCCGGGCTGAACGAAGTCATTAAAGGATTAAATGATGCACGTGACATGGGCAGCAGCAACTATCAATCTGTATTGCGGCTGACACGTGAAGAAATGAATGATATGACTATCGGCGATGCGACGACGTGGCGGCACTATGAAGTAAAAGCGAAAGCAGCAAGCCGCCGGGCGGACATACAAATGTCAGCAGGAAACTTTACGGAAGCTGTCATAGAAAAAAACAACGCACAAAAATTCTACTGCATGTCACGTGTAGCCAAAGAAAATGAAGACTTCCTAAGAAAAGCCCTAGGACATGACTATGAAGACGCTGCTACCGGCGAAGAACGGACAGGGATTGCCGGTATTATTAACCGCATAAAGCGGCAAAAGAACCCTGTACGAATGGGACAGAACGAACGCTATTTTATTGAACACTTGGCGTATATATTGGGGCTGGATAATCGGGATGGCCGTATTCCGCTTGACGATAAAGGCAACCCCGTCGGCATAAATTGGGAATACTTGTACCGTGACTTGTCGCCGGATAATGCAACAGAGCAGAAATCAAAATTAAATCCGGATGACTTGATAGCCCCTTGGGTGCGAGCTATGGTAGAGCGAAAAGACCGCATAGAAGATTATCAAAAAAATATTAACATGGCACAGATGAGAGATATTCACCAAGCCATACAAGCAATTTACCGTGTAGGAAAACGGGACTATGAAGCAACAACACTCATGAATGACGACGGCAAACAAGTAAGTATCATCGATGCCGTCGCCGAAATGCTGGCAGAACGAGATTATTCAGTGGATACGATAGAACAAAAACTGTGGAGCGCGGAACAAGAAGAGAATGACAAAACAGCAAAGGGGCGCTTAAAAGATACATTGAGTGACGCGCTGCTGTCGTTAACTAAGCCGGAAGTCGTATTGAACGACATGGGCAAATCTTTTATCAAATATATCTACAAACCAATTGATACAGCATCACGAAATGAAATGAGTATGCTGCAGCAAGCTTATAAAGAATTTGGTGAAATTTACAATATGTACAGCAAAAAAGAATGGCGGCATATCCGGCAGGATAAGTTGTATAACCTCGGCAGAATCAGCAACTACACCAAAGAACAGGTAATGGCCATTGCACTGAATTGGGGAAATAAAGAAGGACGACAGCGTATTTTAGAAAATCTCAACGAAGGCATACAGCATGAATATGAAAAATACACACAGACAGACGTGGAAAACCTATTTGCCAAAGTACTCACAGACAAGGATTTGGATTTTTTAGAAGCCGTGTGGAAACAGGTAGGACAGTACTGGCCGGAACGAAACAAAGTACAGGAACGGCTGTATGGCGTCGGTCTTGGCAGAGTGCAGGCAACACCGTACACTGTTAACGGTAGAACCGTAAGCGGCGGCTATTATCATATCGTCTACGATCCGAAAATCTCAACGAGAACAACGGATATGGAATTAGAAGATATAGTAAAATCACAATCCTCCGGCAATGCGGCAATGGCAATCGGTATGGGAAGTTCTAAAAAAAGAGTAAAAGTAGTAAAGGATCAGGTAGTAATGAAAAACCTGAATGTATGGCCGCAGACAATCAACGAAACGATACACATTATTTGCATGCGAGAAGCTGTTACAGATGTGTATAAGTTGCTGAATAGAAAAGAGATGGAGGCCGTCATAGTACAGGACTACGGCATAGAAACGTATCAGATGCTGAAACAATGGGCGCGGGACTGCTGGAAAACAGATATAGCTAAAACAGACAAAATATCCAGAATGTTGGAAAATCTCAGACGAAATACGGCGTATAGTGTCATGGCATACCGTGCCAGTACAGCGATTTTAAATGCATTGAATATCTTCCCGATGATGCGCGAAATCGGATTTGCAAATACATGGCAAGCACTGAAAGATGTATATATTACAGGTAATTATAAAAAGAGCCGGCAGTTTGTGATGGAACACTCGCCGTTTATGGCAGAACGAATCAACACATTGGACAAGGATTTTCAACAGCACATGACATTCGATGTTGACAAAAACGCAAGTATCCTAAGTGTGAAGTCAAACGGAGTAGGAAACAAGGTACAATATATAGGGGGCATAAAAGATGGCATAAACAGGTTTGCGTACTTTGCAATAGCAGAAACAGACTTAATGCTGTCTATGCCGCTTTGGAAATGGAAATACCAGGAATCGCTGCAGCGGCAAATTGAAGAAGGCAAAACAGATGAATTGGTGATGCGAGATCAAGCAACCTTTGAAGCAGATAGAGCCGTGCGAAATGTACTGGGGTCCGGCATGACAAAAGACCAAGCACAAGTACAGCGAACCCAGGGTTTAGTATCTCAAATCATACCCTTTTATTCATACTGCAGCACGGTAATGAATGCGCTCATCCAAGAAGGGTACAACATCAGCGCCGGAAAAAGTAAAGTTGGTATGTGGAACGCTATGTTGTGGTGGATTGTGCTGCCGAC
>DJEN01000017.1 GCA_002431345.1 Megasphaera sp. UBA5897
AATGCAAACAATTACAGATAGCTGTATGCTGAGAAATTTATCTTCGTTTTCATGAAACATCAGATAAATCTCGTCTGAACAAATTACGACACATATTCATATTTATTTTTGTATGATTTAGAGTACAGTGTTAGAGTACAGTGAAGGTTCTCTGCGTACTCATATGGCTATTCCTTTGCGCACATATTGCTGGCGATATTTTTATGTATTGCTTTTTTGTAATGGTTATGCATGATAAGACAATCCCTCGTAAATAAATTACTTACACCGATGAGCCTATGTCTGCTAACGTTTTTTTTTGACAAATGTGTTCTTTTGGAAACCTAGCGAAATCTGTTCTGCATGACGAACGCCACCGACCATTACGGGAGCGACCGTTGCGCCAGCATGACAGACGAAGGGCTTACGTTAAAAACGGTTGTGCTGACAGCAGCAACGTGACTTCTTTCGCAGCACTCCACCGCCCCGTCAAGCTTACAACCGTTTAGTAAGCCCTTTGGCTGGCAAGGGAGCGGGAGTTCTGGTCGGCGGCTTCTTTAGCTTTGCATAAGCGATTCGCACGAAATTAAAAATTTCGGCTCACTGCTTATTTTTGGTACTTTTCTTTCTAGCCGCGCAGAAAGAAAAAGTACATATGCTGATGTAAACAACACATTTACTAACAAAAAATGGGTACAGAAAACTGTCCCTGCATGCAAAAAAAGGTACGCAGCTGCACATACTGCGTACCTTTCCGCTTCACTGCCATGCTATGCAGAAGCAGGTTTTACATTTTTTGTCTTTTCTTTCTTAGGATTTTTGTAACCATACGTTTTCTTCCACGCTGCATTTTGTTTGCTGATTTCACTCTTAGAAAGCATTGCCGGCTTGGCCTGCAGCGCTTTTTCCAAGTTTTGCACGATTTCTGTTCCATTATCGCCAGCAGCGCATGTCATAATACGTGTGCCATTGACCATGACCTGCTGTCCATCCAAGGCAACCTGCCAATCAACGGCAGGCTTTTTTTCTTTAGAAGACGATGCCTTTGTATCAGCAGTCAAGGGGGTATTCTGTACGGCATTATCTTTAGGGGCTTCACCGTATAGTTGGTTCATGACCCGAGCCAGATTGCCTTCGACCAAAAAGGCACGGCGCCGTGATGAATACGCTCCGTCTGCAGCAGGACGTACGACCGGCTGGGCATGGACATACACTGTATCGCCGCCGACTTGGACATGGTTGCCGGACCACTTCGTGACGCGGCTAGCCAATTTTTCAATACGGCTGGACATTTGCGGATGGTTGTTCGGACTGATAACCCGGTTGAATCCTTCCGTATACAAATCGCCGTATTTTTCATAGACGAACTGCATGGATGACGGCGCACCGCCAACGTTATAGGCCGTATGTTTCATCACGTTGAATCCTGTCGCGTCAGCTTCTTTTTCCTGATCCATCGTAACGACTTCATTGTCAATATAATTGATAGCTACACTGCCCAGCAAAATATCCAATACATCGGCATTGCCGCCCATCGCGACGTCTACGAGCGTAGAAATCCCAATACTTTTCAGCATGCCATTGACAGCATGCCGCTTTTCGCCATGCTGCATTTCATGGCAAAGCGTAAAGGCCAGCTCGTCATCATTGAGGACATCCATCATGCCCTGATTGACAGAAATGACGCCGCCAATCGTTTCAAAGGCATTCAATTCTTTGGACGGATTGACATAGACATCATAGTCCCGCTTAATCATACCTGTACGAATCAGACTGCGCGCAATACGTTCCAAGCGTTCATTATATTCTTGGTTCTGCGTGACCCCTGTTTTTTGCTGCGTACTGGCCAGCATCTGTTTTTGATTGGAATCATCCATTGCCGTCAGCTGTTTTTTAGCCATGGCCATGACGGCTGCTCCGTAGAGCAGTGTCTGTACAGCCGTCGCTGCCATAGCCGTGCCAATAGGTGCTGCCAATAACAGCGCACTCATGGTTAATGCTGTCAATTTTTTCTTCCACTGCATCACGATTGGTTCATCTCCTCAGATTGATACAAAGCCAATATAGCTTCTGCTTCGTGATAAAACGCTTCTTTTTTAGACCGCGGCCATTGTTTGATCTGCCATTCCCAATGCATCGCTTCATGCTTTGTCGCAAATCCATGATGCCATACCAGTACGACAGGCCGCCGTGACCGTGTATATTTAGCACCTTTGCCGCTGTTGTGCGCAGCTACCCGCTTGGCTACATCAGTCGTCCATCCCGTATAAAGCGTCCCATCGGCACAGCGCACCGTATAGGTATAATATACCATATTATTGTGGCAATTCTGTTACAATTTTGACTGTATTCAGCACAACATCATCGAGTGGTTTATCTGCAAAATTCGTTTTTACACGGCTGATAGCTTCTACTGTTTCGTAGTCTTTAACTACTTTGCCAAAAATAGAGTGGTGGTTTTGCAGCCACGGTGTCGGAACGACCGTAACAAAGAACTGCGAGCTGCCCGTATTGGGGCCGGCATTAGCCATTGCCAAAATTCCCGGTTCGGCAAACGTCAAAGACGGGTCAAATTCATCGGGAATCGTTTCGTCAGAGCCGCCGCAGCCTGTACCGGTCGGATCGCCGCCTTGAATCATAAATTCCGCAATGATGCGATGAAAAATAGTGCCATCATAAAAACCGGATTCAGCTAATTTTTTAAAATTAGCTACTGTAACAGGAGCTTTATCCGGAAACAGCTGTACTGTAAAATCTCCGCGATTCGTCTGAAAAATTGCATATAATGTATTATCTGCCATGAATACTTCCTCCATATTATATAGTTTTATTTTATCTTACCGTAGATTCGCCGGACATGCAAGGAATCTCGCCGCATCATCCGCATATTTTCATATATAGAGGTATCGATTTGACAAATACGACAAAGCGTCGTACAATATATGAGTCTTTCAGATAATTAACTAGTTAATTATCTGAAAGCATTCTTTTTGTAGTATTCATTAACTAGTTATCTATTTGATTTAAAGGGGTGTATTTGTTTATGCGTTCCGCAATTTTATGGACGAAACCGTTTGCTGCCATTATTGTAGCCAACGGCTTATTGTTTGCCAGCTTTCACAGCTTGCTGCCTACGCTGCCAATGTATATTGCTTCCTTAGGCTCTTCCGGCGCGATTGTCGGCCTCATCTCCGGTATTTTTGGGGTATCTGCTATTGGTATCCGTTTTTTCACGGACGATTTTGTGCATCGCTTCGGTAAAAAACGCTGCCTGTATTTAGGCATTTTTCTTTCTGCTTTGGCAACCATTTCTTACATGTTCTTTACTTCCACAGGCATGCTGCTGGCTGCCCGCATTATTCAAGGCCTTGGCTTCGGTTTGGGAACGACTTTTGCCGCTGCGATTGCTGTTGATGTCATTCCGGCATCCCGCCGCGGCGAAGGGGTAGGATACTTTGGCTTAGGCAATACGATTTCCATGGGAATTGCCCCGGCATTTGGCGTATTTTTACTGACAACCTTCAATTCAGACTGGCTTTTTACCTTTTCTACGCTCGCCTCGGTAGTTGCTATTGGCAGCGTGCTGCTCTGCCATATGCCCGCCAAGGCTAAACGGCTGCAAAAAGCACAGCAGCAAGCCCCCAAAGAAAAAATTCCTTTTATGAGCCATTTTTTTGAAGCCGGTACAGGCTATCCTGCCTTTTTTACGATGCTGTTTGGGCTAGCATACGGCAGTGTCAATACGTTTATTGCCTTAATGGCACAAGAAGCACACATTGCAAATCCGGGACTTTTCTTCGTCATCGGTACGGTGTTCGTCTTTATCACCCGTGCGTTCGGCGGTCGGATTTACGACATCAAAGGCCCCTTTTGGGTGCTGCTTCCGGGTATTCTTTGCTATACCCTCGGCGTCTTTTTGATTATTCAAGCCACGACATTTGCCGTTTTGATGACAGCTGCCGTGTTTTACGGCTTAGGTGCCGGGCTGATTATGCCGGCTCTGATGACTTGGCTTTTTAATTCAGTCGCACCGTCACGCCGCAGTAATGCCAGCGCGACCTATTACAACATGCTCGACGTCGGCACGAGTGCCGGCATTATCGTTTTAGGCAGCATCGCTGACATCATTGGCTACATTCATATGTATTATGTCGTTCTCGTTGCTATGATCTTGTTCCTCGTCGTTTTCCTGTTCCAGCATGTTACGCATGCGCTCCCCAAAGGAGGACAGCCCCATGCCTGATTTAGATTGGCTGCAAAAAGATGACGACCTTATCCATCAAATCTATGTCACGATGCGTCTGTTTACCAAAAACCTCAACGAAATCATTACGCCGTATGAAGTTTACAGCTCGGAATGGACCATTATCAACTATCTGCATCATCATGACGAAATCTCTCAGGCAGATTTAGCGGCTGCCCTGCAGATTGAAGCAGCTGCCGTATCCAAAACGATTGGCAAAATGGAAAAGAAAGGACTGGTCACCCGCCTGAGTGCCAAAGACAAACGGGAAAAACATATCTCCATGACCCCCAAATGCCGTGCCTTGTTTCCGCAGTTAGCCGCCAGCGTCGCCCGGCAGCGGCAGCAGTCTTTGGCTGGTATTTCAGAACAAACACGGCAGGATATGCTGCAGATGATGAAAACCATGTTTGACAATTTAAAAAATTCCCGCTGATTGGTTGCAAATCCAACAGCTATTTATACTGCCTTCTTGTATACTGTACTTGTAAGAACAAAGACACACATACAAGGAGGCATTTTTCATGTCTGTATATATCAAAAATATTGCACACGAAAAAGAGTTGTCCCTGGCAGATCAAGTAGTTGTCGTACCAGGGCAGATTGTCAGCCGCACGCTGGCACAAAACCAGTTTGTCAGCATTACCCTCTTTGCTTTTTCCAAAGGCGAAGAAATCAGCACGCATCAATCGGAAGGTGATGCCATGGTCACGGTCTTATCCGGTACAGGCCGGCTGACGGTTGGCGGCACAGAACACATCGTCAAAGCAGGGCAAACACTCGTCATGCCGGCACGCAAACCGCATGCTGTCTATGCCGCAGACGATTTTAAAATGCTGCTTACCGTCGTCTTTCCGTGTGAATCATAATTTGTGCGCATATCTTAGGAGGAATACAAATGGATAAAAACATGTTTTGCTTTCAATGTGAACAAACAGCTTTTGGTACTGGTTGTACCGGCTGTGCCGGTGTCTGCGGCAAATCGGCAGACGCCGCCAAACTGCAGGATGCATTGACGGGGGCTTTAATCGGACTGGCCCGTACCTGTCAGCATGCCGCACCGACAGAGCAGACATACCGTCTTTTCATTGAAGGGCTATTTACCACTGTAACCAATGTCAACTTTGATGTCACTACGATTCAGGCAATGACAGATGCCGTCCATGCCGAAGCAGCACGCCTTGGCAGTACAGACAGTGCGTATGACATGCAGCACATTTGGGACGCCAACGAAGACATTCGTTCTTTGAAATCACTGATTCTGTTCGGCATGCGGGGCATGGCTGCCTATGCCTATCATGCCCTGATGCTGGGAAAAACAGATACGACAGTCAATGCCTTTTTCATCAAAGGCTTGGCAGCCCTCGGCGAAGATTCAGATATGGATACGCTCCTGCCGCTTGTCTTGGAAACAGGTAACGTAAATCTGACCTGCATGGCAATGCTTGATGAAGCCAACACGTCAGCCTATGGCATGCCAGTGCCTACGACGGTTCCCTTGACGATTGAAAAAGGCCCGTTTATCGTCATTACCGGCCATGATTTAAAAGATCTGGAACTACTGCTGCAGCAGACAGACGGCAAAGGCATCAACATCTACACACACGGCGAAATGCTGCCGGCCCATGCTTATCCGCTTCTCAAAAAACATCCGCAGCTCAAAGGCAATTTTGGCACGGCTTGGCAAAACCAGCAAAAAGAATTTGCTGCGCTTCCGGCACCGATTCTCTTTACGACCAACTGTCTCATGCCGCCGCG
>DJEN01000075.1:0-11024 GCA_002431345.1 Megasphaera sp. UBA5897
GCCAGAAAGGTGGTGTTTTGTTTTATGATGGATTCTTTCAAAAAACTCATTTTCTTTGTCCGGCTTGATGTTCCCTGCCGGGTCCTGACGCATGACGATGTTCCCAGCCATCCATTTGAGGACGGGGTTGCCGCCGTAGATGATATTCTCTTCCATCAGAAGTTTAAACATTTCCTTGGACGAAGGCGACATATCCTTAAGGCCATGGCCAAAAGAGACCATGGAAAAGCCCATATAAATGGAATCTACATAAAGTCCTCCTAGCTTATACTGTAACGTAAATTACTTTACATTTTCCTTTATTAGCTTTATAATGACAGTAAAGGAGTTGATTTATATGGCTGATACAAAAACGTTGAATCTTCGTGTTGATGCGGATTTAAAACGTCAGGCCGAGACTATTTTTTCGGATCTGGGTATCCCGACTTCTACTGCAATCAACATGTTCCTGCGCACCGTTGTCCGCTATGGCGGCATCCCGTTTGATTTGCGTATTTCGCCGAATGAGCTGGAAACCTTACGAGCCGTTGATGATGTAAACCATCATCGCAACCTCAGCAAGACCTATGACTCTGTAGAAGATGTCATGGAGGCACTGAATGCTTAAGATCCGTTTCCGCAAGCAATTCCGCAAGGATTACAAGCGGGCAGTCAAGCAGCCTGGACATACGCCAGAGCTTTTTCAGGAAGTGCTTGATTATCTTGTGATGGAACAACTGCTTCCCGCGAAGTACCGGGACCATGCCCTGTCGGGGAACTATGCCGGTTTCCGCGAATGTCATATCCTGCCAGACTGGCTGCTGATTTACAAAGTAGAGACCGATATTCTGACATTGACGCTGACCCGTACAGGAAGCCATAGTGACTTATTCTAAAAAGAAATAACACCCCGTTCATCATAGACGCTGCCATTTCCTGTACCATTGCGGGCACAGCGGCCCAGCGCCATGATGGACGCCACGATTCCGTCGATTTTTTCGACGGATTTTTCTTTATCCGGCTTGATGTATGACGATGTTCCCGGCCATCCACTTGAGGACAGGATTGCCGCCGTAGTAGTACGGTTTCCTATTTCATCTGCCGCAAAGCCCGATTTCATGCAGTTTGTCAAAAAATTAAACAGTAGTGCCGTAGCAGATGTTGACATTCACATCTCGAACACTAAAAAACAACGTATTTAATCCGTTTTTGAATATCTTCAACGGACGGCAACTGCTTTTCCAGATCGTCCGGCAGGCTGCTGGTTATTTTGTATTCGCTTACGCCAATCGGCTTGGAAATATCCTTGAGAGAATATTCTGCAACCACATTGTTTTTGCTTTTGCACAGAAGCAAACCAATCGACGGATTTATTTGATGAATCAAAACATTGTGAGACCATCCATTCTCAGCCGTTTTTTCAATGTACCATATACGCTGTTGTGGATCTTTGACTTTTTCTAAAATTGCAATATTATGGGACCACGGAATTTGTGCAGACACCGTCTGCACAAATTTCCGATCCGGATAAGTCTCAGCAAATTTTGCCATGTATTTTAGATATAGAAAGATACTCCGGCGTATTCATTAACACGTTCCTCGCCCCGCTTTCAAAGCAGATTCATCTGCTAGATAAAAATGAAACATCGTGTATTTAAAATATTTTTTATTCTTTTTCATGCTCTCTTCTGTTTTTACTATCCATTTTATTTTGATACATGTTGTAGTCGGCTTTTTCAAACAGGATCTGCATGGTTACGGCTGTATCATACCAAGACGAGTGGGCTTTGCCGACGGCGTAACTGATTTTGATGTCGCTGCTTTTTTTGTTGAATCGTCCTATTTTTTCGTGCAGTGAGTCAATAATTTCATCCAGCAGCTGTACGTCTGCATCGTGCAAAATGACGATAAACTCATCGCCGCCAAAACGGCCTACAAACTGATGCTCCGGAACGGATAGGCGCAGCATGCGGGCAAAGTTTTGAATGGTGCTGTCACCGGCCGCATGGCCCAACGAGTCGTTGATTTTTTTCAAATTATTCATGTCAAACATGAGTATCCCTATGTTTTTATCCAAGAAATGCGTATCCCGCAGTTTCTTTTCACAGCTGCTTTTGTTGGAAAGGCCCGTTTGCACATCGACATAGGCTGTAGCTGACAAACTATTGTATTTTTTGCGAAGCCGTACAGACTGAAAATGATACAGCAGCAGTACGCCCAGCAACGCGGCTACGTTCAGCACCATGCCGATTTCCAACAGTTCCAACCGGTTAGCCAACTTTTGGCTGTATACTTCGGCATCGCTGACCATTTGGTCTGCCAAGTGGAAATATGTTTCGCTCATATGCAGCAAATCCGTATTGGCATACCCGATTTGACGGCTTTTTCGTATTTCTTCTTTCAAATCCAGCCAGTACGCCGCCAGTTTCTGCTGATCTTCCTGATACTGTAGGTCGTCCAGCTTTACCAGCTGATATTGGCTGCCGCCATGCTGCAGGCCCTCTATAATGCCGTCCAGCTCGCTGATGAGTTTTTCACTGGGCACACCGGCAATTTCTAATTTCACTTCCCGCTGCGTAGCCCCGCGGACAATACCGGCATAGTTGATTACCCTGGCGGTTCCCTGCAGCAGGGAAAGGTTATATATCGTCAAAAATATCAACACGCTCAGCGTGACAATCAAAATCGGTTCAAAATATTTCTTTAACGTTTCCATATCAATCGCTCCTTTGATTCATGGACATGGCTCATGACAATATCAAACAGGAATTTACCACATGTGTATTATAGCATACGATGGTATGATTGCAGAGCAACGCACGCTCTACCTGTCATGCGTTTTGCTGTATGTACTATTTATCATTTCACGCAGTGCATCGCATGTTGCGTTTTAGTCATTTTATGAATTTATTCTTTATATTCCTAATATTTTAAGAAATTATTTACTTTTTTCGAAATTTATTATAAAATGCATACATTGACTGATAATTATTTTTTAATTTAACTATCACAGCCATATAATAAAATACATTCAAAGGAGAATGAAACTATGTCAGAAATGCAACAATACGTCGATGACGTTATGAAAATCATTAAACATCGTGATCCCGAACAAGCAGAATTCCAACATGCGGTCTATGAAGTACTGAATTCTATCGTTCCTATGTTGGAAAAAGAACCAAAATATAAAGAACATCACATTTTGGAACGCATTGTCGAACCAGAACGTGTTATCATGTTCCGCGTACCTTGGGAAGATGATAAGGGTGTTATCCACGTCAACCGCGGCTATCGTGTACAGGCCAACAGTTCCATTGGGCCATATAAAGGCGGCTTGCGTTTTCATCCGAGCGTTAATTTGAGCATTCTTAAATTTCTCGCCTTCGAACAGATTTTTAAAAACGCTTTGACAGGTCTTCCTATCGGCGGCGGCAAAGGCGGTTCTGATTTTGATCCGAAAGGAAAATCCGATCGCGAAGTCATGCGTTTCTGCCAGAGCTTCATGAACGAATTATATCGTCATATTGGGCCGAACATCGACGTACCGGCTGGTGATATTGGTGTAGGTGCTCGTGAAATCGGTTTTCTCTATGGCCAGTACAAACGCATTCGTGATGCCTTTGATGCCGGCGTTCTCACAGGCAAGGGCATTGCTTATGGCGGTAGTTTTGCTCGTACAGAAGCTACCGGCTATGGTCTGCTCTACTTCGTTCAAGATATGTTGGAAAACAAAGGTATTTCCTTGAAAGATAAAACCGTTGTCGTTTCCGGTGCCGGCAACGTCGCTATTTACGCTATGAAAAAAGCCCAGGCATTGGGTGCGAAAGTTGTGACATGCTCCGATTCCAATGGCTATGTATACGATCCGAACGGCATCGATGTCGCTGCTGTACAGACGATTAAAGAAGTACATCGTGGCCGTATCAAAGAATATATCAACATGCATCCAGAAGCAGAATATCATGAAAACAGCCGTGATGTATGGACTGTACCAGCTTTCGTAGCTCTTCCTTGCGCAACACAGAGCGAAATTGATTTGGAATCTGCCAAAATCCTCGTTAAAAACGGCGTAAAAGCAATTGGTGAAGGTGCTAATATGCCGTCTACCTTGGAAGCTATGGCATACTTCCAGGAACACGGCGTTCTCTTCGCTCCTGCTAAAGCAGCTAATGCCGGCGGTGTCGCTGTATCTGCGTTGGAAATGGCACAAAACTCCGAACGCATGGCTTGGACATTCGAAGAAGTTGACGGTAAACTCCGCGACATTATGAAAAATATCTTCACGCAGTCCAAAGAAAATGCTGAAAAATATGGTGTACCTGATAACTATGTAGCCGGTGCTAACATTACAGCTTTCAAAAAAGTAGCTGATGTCATGATTGAACTGGGTTTAGTTTAATTCGTACGCGAATATACATCGTAAGATATACGTAAATGGGATGTATCAACAGATAAACACTTGTTGATACATCCCATTTTTATATAATAGATGACCAAAAAATATGCTCTATTTAACGTCCCAAATCCATAATCCGTTCTTTGAGATGTTCCAACGGCTGAGCACGAGTACCAAAGATACGAATGGCATAATCGCCATCAGAAAGGGCTGTTATCCCGCCTTCTATGAGAGGTGCTTTCCCGTTTGCTTCCTGTTGCGCTGCTTCCTGCAGCAATTCATACGTTTGAGTAACAAATGCCTCTGGATGACGAGGCTTAGATACAAATATACTTGCCATATGCGTATACTGCTCAAACATACCCATACTAGACATCTCAAAGAGATTACGCCTAAATTGCACATTATCGCGATAAATAAGTCTTTCATCTCGATAAATCGTTACGAGATTAGTATATCGTTTGTAAGCGAATCGTTCACCGCGCATATACCTGCCGCATGTGAAAATTTCACTCCATTGAAATCCTGCCGTACCTTGCAAATGTACTTCTACGGTGCTGTCAAAGGACGAATCGGCAAAAGGAACGGTTGCCTGCGGATTATAGCGAAAAAAGCCCCCATCGGCTACGGAAATGGATGCATAGCGTTTGGCACAATCCTTCCCTGCCATTTGGTGAATTTTTTCATAGGCTTGCGATGTGACTTCCAAAGCAGCACCGGACTGAATCGAGAAAGAAAATTCTTGTCTATCTCCTTCCATAATCCCTGCAGAAGCAGCCAAAATCATCACTTGCATCAAACCGTTGTCACGAATAAACGGTTCCATCACTTTAAAAGGTGCCGTAAAGGATACATCTTGCAATACCGTTTTTCCCTGCGTATTAGCCGTCGCAGTGAGTATTAAGGAGGATGTACGTCCAAACTGGTTTCCTTCCATTATTCCATGCCTTCCAATAGAACGTGTTTTTTAATCCAGTTTACAATATCATCGACATGTTCGCCGCTGCGAATGTTCGTAAACATAAAAGGACGGTTACCGCGCATTTTTCGTGAGTCCCGTTCCATGACTTCCAAGCTGGCACCGACGTGGGGAGCTAAATCAATTTTATTGATGACTAACAGATCGGACCGCGTAATGCCCGGTCCCCCTTTGCGGGGAATTTTATCACCTTCCGATACGTCGATGACAAAAATCGTCGCATCCGCTAATTCCGGTGAAAACGTAGCAGATAAATTATCACCGCCGCTTTCAATAAACAAGATTTGAATATCTGGAAACCGCGCCATCATTTCATCGACAGCTTCCAAATTCATCGATGCATCTTCACGAATGGCTGTATGGGGGCAACCGCCTGTTTCAACACCGATAATGCGTTCGACAGGCATGACGGAATTTTTTGCTAAAAATTCGGCATCTTCTTTCGTATAAATATCATTGGTAATGACGCCGATACTATATTCCGACGACATGCGTCGGGTTAAGGCTTCAATCAGTGCTGTTTTTCCGGAACCAACCGGGCCAGCAACACCAATACGTACATACGACATAGTAATTCTTCCTTTCCGTTATGACATATATAGACGAGAATACAAATGTTCATGTTCCATACTGCGCAAATCAAAGGCCGGTGTAGACGCACAAAGCATCGTTTCATCAGCTGCTTCTACACGCAGCAATAATTCGGCAAACACGCGATGGAGACGCGTCAAAATTTTTTGCCCTGACGACTGACTGATAGGTATGGCTTTGACGCAGTTCGTAACCATACCGGATGTTTGAGCATATACGTAATTGGCCAATCCTTCATCTCTCGGAATGCCATTAGCCGCACAAAATACGCCATAGGCACAGGGATGACATGTCGTCTTGCCTTTACGAGCGGTTAAATAGGTTTGGAAAAAGTTGTGATGCCATGGACCTTCCATATGCATCAAGGTCTTGCAAAATCGATTTCCCAATTTTTTAGACGCTTCCCGTAATTCCATGGGGATACGCGAGGCTTCCATAATGTCTTCTAATTGATGAATTGCTTCTATATCCTCCATTGCTGCAGCATCATAAGCCAATCGTGCTGCCAACAAATCTGTATACGTAAAATTATATCGCAGGCGATTGGTAATATACGTCGCAGCCGTTTCTTCATCATGAACAATGCCTTGTTGAATGTATGTTTCCAATCCATAGGAATGAGAATAGGCCCCAATAGGAAATAGGGAGTCATTAATTTGTAATAAGAGGAAATGTCCTTCCAATGCTTGTGTATTCATAGATACCTCTTAATGATGATGTCCATGTACTTGCGATGAAATACGATGGGTAAAATCAAGAGATTGTACACTCATTGTCGCTGTTACGCCATGTAATTTTTGCAGCATCGCTAGCATAGGTTCGTTATATGGAGTAATAAATGTCCATTCATCATTACCCCAAAACAGTGATGCATGGCGATTGCCAATTTCATAGCATACTTTTGCCGTCATCATACGGTGACTGGGATCTACATGAACAACAATAACCTTACAGGGCGGCGTATGTACAACAATCATAAGATTATCATGATTATAAATGACATCACCTTCATACAAACCACGTGTAAGTACGTCATCGCCCATACGAATACCGATTTCTCGTCCCGTGTTGGTTGTTTTTGAATGAATCTTTTTAAAGGATTCATGCCATTCAATATCGACAGTTTCTATCTGTTTCCCTGTCGTATCCATATCTGCCAATTTACCATAAATGGTCGTGCAAATCATCGTATTCCTCCTTAAAGAAAGACAGCGCGCTCTACGCGCCATCTTTCTTGATGTATTTTATTATTCTAAATTACCATTGTCCAATCAATAAGAGAACGCCCGGAATCCATGCTGTAATAACGCCTTCTACGATTTGTAGCGAAGGCACAAATTTTCCTAATTTAATTCCTAAAATATCTTCTACAAAGGCCGTTCCCCAAAGAATGCCCCATAAATACCAAATAGCTGCCCAACGCCAATCAGCTGTAATATGCAACAGTTCATTGCCATAAAATCCTTCCATCGTACCAAAGACAAAGGCATTAATAGCAACAAATGTAGAAAACCAAGCAAAGGGCAACGGACTTAAACCGCGAATTTTGGAAAAGGCTACAAAGAGATACGTAAAGCCAAATAACAATCCTGTACCGGCAGCATAATAATGGCCTTGAACCATGGCAATGATGTTGGCAATCAATGATAAACCACCCGTAAAAATATTCATCACCGCCGTAGATTCTCCATCGACATGATATAATGTACACAATCCATTATTAATCAGGACAATCCCTACAAACAGTAAACAAACCCCCAGCATTTGCACACGTCCTTTCTTAAAACAGATTATATAACTGTGTCAATGGTAATTTTTCAGCCGGTTTAGATGTAATTTTTTCACCATCTACGCGTACTTCATACGTTTCCGGATTGACCAGAATTTCCGGCGTTTTATTATTGAATTTCATATCGACTTTACCAATATGACGGCAATTTGAAACAGGAACGACGGTTTTCTGCAAGCCATATTCTTCTTTTACATTGCGATTCATCGCCGCCTGTGATACAAAGGTCAGGCACGATGCATATTTAGCTGCACCATGTGCGCCAAACATCGGCTGATACCGAACCGGTTCACACGTCGGAATAGACGCATTGCCATCGCCCATTTTAGATGCCGTAATGATGCCGCCTTTAATAACCATATCCGGTTTGATGCCAAAGAACGCCGGATTCCAAAGGACGATATCTGCAAATTTTCCCACTTCCAAGGAACCGACATATTGAGAAATCCCATGGGTAATAGCCGGATTAATCGTATATTTGGAAATATACCGTTTGACACGGAAATTATCATTATCGTGTCCTTTATCTTCCGGTAAAGCACCTCGTTCATCTTTCATCTTGCTGGCAGTCTGCCACGTCCGTGTAATGACTTCACCGACACGGCCCATGGCCTGGGAATCGGAACTCATCATGCTGAATACACCCATATCATGCAAAACATCTTCTGCAGCAATCGTTTCAGGACGAATACGGGAATCGGCAAATGCAACATCTTCAGGAATGCGTTTGTCCAAATGATGGCATACCATCAACATATCCAAATGTTCATCTAACGTATTCACGGTAAACGGCATGGTCGGATTCGTCGAAGACGGCAATACATTGGGCGCACCAGCTGCACGAATAATATCCGGCGCATGACCGCCACCGGCACCTTCTGTATGATACGTATGAATGGTACGGCCGGCAATAGCATGTAATGTATCTTCGACACAGCCGCCTTCATTTAACGTATCCGTATGAATGGCAACTTGTACATCATAGTCATCAGCCACGTTAAGACAATGATCGATAACGGCCGGTGTTGCACCCCAGTCTTCGTGAATCTTTAAGCCCATGGCGCCGGCTTCTATTTGTTCTGCCAAGGCTTTTTCATCCGAGCAATTGCCTTTTCCAAGAAAGCCGATATTCATGGGATATTCTTCGGCAGCTTTTAGCATCATTTTCATATTCCAAGGACCGGGCGTACATGTCGTTGCATTGGTGCCATCAGCCGGGCCGGTACCGCCGCCAATCATCGTCGTAACGCCACTGTACAGCGCGCATTCTACTTGACTTGGCGAAATAAAATGAATATGGGAGTCAATACCGCCAGCTGTCACAATGAGTCCTTCACCAGCCAGCGCTTCTGTCGACGCGCCTACAATCATCCCTGGTGTCACGCCATCCATAACAGCAGGGTTGCCGGCTTTACCGATACCGGCGATGCGTCCATCTTTAATGCCGATATCGGCTTTGTAAATTCCCGTATAATCGACGATAAGGCAATTTGTAATAACCAAATCCAAGTCGCCGCCGGCACTGGTCGTCGTCACGGATTGTCCCATGCCATCGCGCAGTGTCTTGCCGCCGCCAAATTTGCATTCATCGCCATATGTCGTATAATCTTTTTCTACTTCAATAATCAAATTCGTATCAGCCAATCGTACTTTGTCACCTGTTGTTGGGCCATACATCATGGCATACTTGCTGCCTGTAATGGTTACGCTCATGTTCTTTCCCCCTCTATTTGATAAATCCTTTTCGTTTGGCATTGGCCAGCGATGCGGCTTTCGTATGTTCACCTACTTGCGCTCTTGTCAAATCATTTAAGCCAAAAACCCGTTTTGTTCCACCAATCGCTGTCAGCTGTACTTCTTTTTCTTCGCCTGGTTCAAACCGGACCGATGTACCCGAAGGAATATCGAGATGGTACCCATATGCAGCTTCTCGATCAAACGAAAGGCACCGATTGACTTCAAAAAAATGAAAATGGGAACCAACTTGTACGGGCCGATCGCCCGTATTGGCAACGGTCACCGTACAAGTTGGTTTTCCTGCATTTAATGTAATGTCTCTGTCTAACGCTTTAATTTCCCCTATTTCCATGTACGTATCCCCCTTGTTATAGTTGTTGAATAGGATGATGAACGGTTACAAGTTTTGTGCCGTCCGGGAATGTTGCTTCGACCTGGACTTGTGTAACCATTTGCGCTACGCCATCCATGACATCATCACTGGTCAGCATATGACAACCCAATTCCATTAACTCAGTCACACGCTTGCCATCGCGGGCCAATTCCATCAGTTCTGAACTAATATAGGCCACGGCTTCCGTATAATTTAGCTTTAATCCTCGTTCTTTTCGTTCTTTAGCTAAATTTCCTGCCATATGAAGCATAAGCTTTTCCATTTCTTTCGGAGTTATCCTCATTTATTATCTTCCCCTTTTTATTTTAATTTTTTATCTAAATTATAATAATAATTATATATTTTTTGTCTATAATGTCAATTCTATCTATGTATTTTTAAATACTAAATAAGAATATGACATCTAATACGAGTTGCATACTAATGGGATATATAAAAATAAAAAATCCTGAACGCATATTGTAATAACCTCTTCACTCATTAAATATTTCCTCTCACCATGAAGAGTCGGTTCCTACATCGATTTACATTCAGGATTTTTTACTTTATATACATGTTTATTATATAGAGATAAAAAAATATATATTATTGCCAATCTTTCCAAATATTTGGTTCATAACCAATCGTCGCTTGTTTGCCGTTGCGGACAATGGGCGTGCGCAGCACGTGCTGATTTTCCAGCAGCTTGGTCTCTTTTTCTTCTTCGGCCAAATACTGGATGAGGGCCAACGCATCTTTGTCCTTACAGTTTGGGTTGAGCATCGCATCTATGCCGCCGACGGCTTGCTTGATGCGGGTATATTCTCCTTTACTCAGTCCTTTTTCTTTCATATTGACAAATTGGACAGGGATGCGGCGTTCTTTAAAATAGCGAAGAGCTTTCTTCGTATCAAAGCATTTATTCGTGCCAAAGATTTGTATGTTCATCGTATTTTCCTTTCTCTATTGGGTATGCGTAGTATATAAAAAAACACTGCACCGATATGCTTATCCCTGCCAAAGTTTTTTCACAGGTACGCATCGCGTACAGTGCTTTTTATTTTTTATTTGCGAATCATATCTTTTAAGGTCACATCAGGATGATGATACTGATCTTCCAGCAGAATATGCCGATTGCGAATGGTAATTGCCTGCTGCGGACACCAATGGGCGCATGCCA
>DJEN01000075.1:11124-15743 GCA_002431345.1 Megasphaera sp. UBA5897
GCAGGACAGACCTCTTCACAAATGCCGCAGTGGATGCAACGCGTCGTATCACACCGAACGGTAAACCATTTTTCTCCCAGACGCTGCAGGGGGCTCCAATGAAATACGGCATGATACCAATGATGTTTGACTTGGGAGGTATCTTTCTTTCGCACGCGGATGTCGTTTCCTATGTGTTTGATCGTTTCTGCTGCTGTGAACAACTTTTCCACGGGATAGCGGATATGACGGCGCATGGCCGGCGTACTGTTTGCTACCATGTCGATTTTGCGGCCATATGCCAAGGTGCAGTCCTTGCGCGCTAAAATTTGCTGCAGCGAATACAACGCCCGTCCTGCCGAACTGCCGCAGGTGGCAATGCCATAAAAATAGGCAGATGGATTAAACTGCACGTACTCGGCAAATATCCGTACGGGCTCCGGCAGTTCACCAAAATACACCGGAAACACAAAGCCAATCACTTTATCCTGAATGCGCAGACAGCGATCGGTAATGTCTGCAATATGGACAGCCGTGTCGCCCGTTTCGTCTGCTAATTGTTTGGCCGCAGCCAGTGAGTTGCCTGTCCCGGAAAAGTAAAGAATCATGATGATCCCCCCATCGTATGAAACTGTATACGTTCGCTGATACTTATATGTGTATTATACCATGGAGTTATAGTTTTGCAAAACCTTTGCATATGATTTCACGCTGCTTGCATACACGCTGGTGTTAGATATAGCCCCGTTCGCACAGACTGACAAATTGGCCGTCGCCAATAATGATATGATCTAGCACGGGGATTTCCATGATGTCGCCGGCTCTGGCAATCTGCTGCGTTACGGCAATATCTTCCGGAGATGGTTCCGGGTCGCCGCTGGGATGGTTGTGCAGCAGCACAACGGCTGCGGCATTATATTGAATCGCCTGGCGGAACACTTCTCTTGCTTTGGCTAGGCTGGCGTTCAGCGTACCAATCGTCAAGGTGCGCACGGCTATCAGCTGATTTTTTGTCGATAAATAGACGGCAGCGAATTGCTCCTGCGGCAAAAAACGCATATCTTCCATGACGTATTCTGCAATCGCCTCAGGCGTGCTAAAATCAGGGGCGTTTCGTTTGACGCGCTGTTTGGAAATACGCCGGCCCAATTCTACGGCAGCACAAATCGTAACCGCTTTATCCATGCCAATGCCATGGACAGCACATAAATCAGCAATACTCGCTTCGCTGAGATAATACACGTTTTCTCCCGGCATCGAGCGGAGCAGCTCTCTTGATACTTCCAATACAGAATGCCCCTTTGTGCCGGTACGCAGTAAAATAGCTAATAAGTCCTGATCTGTCAGCGCATGCGCCCCTTGGGCAATGAATTTTTCACGCGGTTTTTCGTTTTCTGCTAACGCATAGAGTGGCTGGCTCATACGTCCACCTTGGCTTTGCGAAGCATTTTGCATACTTGTGACAGCGGCAGTCCGACGACATTCGTATAAGAGCCGTTAATTTTATCCACAAATGCCGCCGCTTTGCCTTGAATGCCATAGGCGCCTGCTTTATCCATCGGCTCGCCGCTGGCCACGTAGTCATCAATTTCCCGATCCGTAAGACGGCGGAACCAGACTTTCGTTTCTACTACTTTGGTAATCACTGTATCGTCTTTGACCAGCGCCACGCCGGTATATACGGAATGTTTCGCGTCTGACAGTTCATGCAGCATGGCAGCGGCTTCTTTGGTATTGCGCGGCTTGCCCAATATCTTTCCGTCAATGGCTACTATCGTATCCGCACCCAGCACCCATTGTCCAGGATATTTGGCCGCTACATCGCAGGCTTTTCCGACAGCCAGCGCTTGTACGTGTTTTTCCGGCTCTTTTTTCTTAGCCGCATGTTCTTCATACGAGCTGGGATTGACCATATATGCAATACCTATCTGTGCCAATAACTCACGGCGCCGCGGTGAACCAGATGCTAAAATTAACATGATACCTCTCTCCTATCTAAGACGGCGAAATACGATAAACGCGATGATAATACCCAAAACACTCAGTATGTTGGGGGCAAACCGAATGCCGAATTGAATCTGCATGATATATAAATTCAAATCCACATGCTGAATATTAAAGATCTCATAATGCTGGTACATCATAGGCATGAGATTGCCGAGATGCATGCCGGACACGACATCACCCAAAATCCCGCCCAGCATACCTCCTGCTATTAAAAACAAAATAAATAGCAACAAGCTGTGTGAGCCAAAAGTTTTCATGCTGTTTTAGCCCCCTCTGTTTATCCTCTTAGTATGAATTCCATTATACCCGTTTCCTCAGGTCACAGCAATAGAAAAGCCAACTTTCTCATTTTATTCTAATCTAACGCAGAAAGCTGGCTCTTTTTTAATTTTATTTTAATTTTTTTCTAATTTTTCTTTTGTTTTTGCATTTTAGCCCAAGTATCACGCAGGCCTACAATACGATTGACTACGATACGGTCTGCCGTCGTGTCAGGGTCTATGACAAAATAGCCTTGGCGCAGGAATTGGAACTTATCGCCGACATGATAGGATGCCAGTGCAGCTTCCCCTTTGCTGTGGAACGTATGCAGGCTGTCCGGATTGATTTGCGACAAGAAATCTTTGCTGTCGCTTTCTTCATCATCGTTTTGGTCGTTGAAAAGATAGTCGTATACGCGTGTTTCTACGTCTACGGCATCAGCCGCATTGACCCAATGCAGCGTGCCTTTTACTTTGCGGTTGGCATTGGCGCCGCTGCCGCTCTTGCTTTCCGGATCGTACGTGCAGTGCAGTTCGACAATATTGCCGTCGTCATCTTTGATGACGTCTTCGCATTTGATGATATAGGCGTATTTAAGGCGAACTTCTTTGCCCGGTGCCAGACGGAAGAATTTCTTGACAGGCACTTCCATAAAGTCATTACGTTCAATATAAATGGTCTTGCTAAATGTCATTTCACGCGTACCCATGGCTTCATTTTCCTGGTTATTGTCTGCTGTCATCGTTTCGGTCTGTCCATCCGGATAGTTGGTAATGACTACTTTAAGCGGGTCGATAACGGTCATCAGGCGAGGTGCCTTGAGTTTCAAATCTTCGCGAATACAGTATTCCAGCAGCGAAATATCTACCATGCTGTCTGCTTTGGCAACGCCGATGCGTTCGCAAAAATCACGGATAGATTCCGGTGTATAGCCGCGGCGGCGGATACCGGAAATGGTCGGCATGCGGGGATCGTCCCAGCCGCTGACAATGCCTTTTTCTACCAGCGTGCGGAGTTTGCGTTTGCTCGTAATCATATGCGTCACGTTCAAGCGGGCAAATTCAATCTGACGCGGTTTTTGCCCTTCCGGATCGTCCCATTCTTCCAGCACCCAGTTGTACAGCGGACGATGATCTTCAAATTCCAGCGTGCAGATGGAATGCGTAATGCGTTCTATCGCATCCGATACCGGATGGGCAAAATCGTACATCGGATAAATGCACCATTTAGTGCCTGTGCGATGATGCGGCGCATGAACAATACGATATAATACAGGGTCACGCATATTCAGGTTCGGGCTGGCCATATCAATCTTGGCACGCAGTACTTTTTCGCCGTCGCCGTATTTTCCGTCTTTCATTTCCGTAAAGAGCTGCAGATTTTCTTCTACGCTGCGGTTACGGTACGGGCTTTCTTTACCCGGTGTGTTGAAAGTGCCGCGGTATTCGCGGATTTCGTCACCAGATAAATCATCGACGTACGCTTTGCCTAATTTGATGAGTTTAACAGCATATTCGTATAATTTGTCAAAGTAATTGGATGCATAAAACATGCGGTCATCCCACGTAAAGCCCAGCCATTTGACATCTTCTTTGATAGAATTGACGTATTCTATATTTTCTTTCGATGGGTTCGTATCGTCAAAACGAAGATTGGTCAAACCGCCGTATTTCTTGGCAATGCCAAAATTAAGGCAGATTGATTTCGCATGGCCAATATGAAGATAGCCATTCGGTTCCGGCGGAAAACGTGTATGAACCCTTTTTCCGTATGTATTTGATTCGTTATCTTCATCGATAAGATTTTCGATGAAATTTTTTGTATTTTCGTTATCCATCAACGATTCTCCCCTTTTTATATGATATTTCATTTTATCACAAAAACGATAGTTGCACTAGCGATTACCTATATTTTTTCCTTTTTCTCAAGGATCGGTATTTTTAATATAAAATATGATATAATAAACGTACATACTACTGCTAAAGGAGAGGATATACTTGATAAAAAAATTATTGACCTTTGAAGATATGGGCCTCGTACAGTGGGGCGTACTCAATGAAGACGAAACAGGCGTATACGGTGCGATTGCTCTGGAAGAAGCTTTCTTTACGCCGCTGCCGGAAACAGTGCTGGAATTTATCCGCCAGGGAAATGATGGACTGCTGGCACTGGCTGATGCGTTGGAACAAAACGAAAAAACACAGGCCGTCAAAGCCAAACCGCTGGGAACGATTCGTGTCATGGCTCCGATTCCCCATATGGAACGCAACGTATTCTGCATTGGCAAAAACTATGCCGAACATATTGCGGAATTTGATAAGACAGCCATGCCGGATGTCCCCAAATACCCATTAATTTTTACTAAGGCAACG
>DJEN01000082.1 GCA_002431345.1 Megasphaera sp. UBA5897
TGCCCCTTTAGGCAGAAGCTCTGTTGGAAACTGCAGTTCATGTTCATCATCATTCAAGAGGATGTAGGCTGTCTGTTCGGTAATGCGGTCAATACTGCCGATGAGTTCTTTTTTCATTTAATGCTCCTTTTTGATTTCATACGAAGAGCCGTCGCTGATAATAGAAATGATACCGTCTTTATCAGTCCGATATACATTGACATGATATTTTTTCAACGTATCCAAGGTCGGTTTATGCGGGAACTTATATTGGTTGTTGACGCCGCAGGAAATCGTTGCATCTGCCGGCTTCACTGCTGCTACAAATGCCGGCGATGATGAGGTTTTGCTGCCGTGATGCCCTACTTTCAGCACGTTTGCCTGCAGTTCTGTTCCTTTGTAGTTTTTCAGGAGCTGTTCTTCAACTTCTTTTTGTGCATCTCCTGTAAACATAATCGAGAACGTACCGTATGTCATTTTGCAGACAATCGAGTTGTCATTTGTCAAGCCGCTTTCCGATACACCCTGGGTATTTTCTTTGGTAAATGGTTTGCCCGGCGAGAGAACGGCAAACTTCACGTCATCGCCTAAGGTAATGGTATCGCCTTTTTTCAACGATTTGTACGCAATATTCTTAGTCTTAATATTTTTTAAATAGTTCTTGTACATCGCCGTATTGGCAGCCTGGCCGTTATCATAAATCTGTTTAATCTGAAACGCCTTAAACAAAGCAGCCATACCACCTAAATGATCGCCGTGGGGATGCGTAATCAAAACAACATCCAGTGTTTTGACTTTCTTTTCTTTCAGCTGCTTAACCAAAGCGTCCCGGCTGTCCACATCGCCAGTATCAATCAGCATATTTTTTCCTTTGTATTGAATTAACGTCGCATCAGCTTGTCCGACGTTGAGCATAGACACATGCAGGGCTTTATCTGAATCGGTTACTGCTGCTGCCGATGCACGCTGCGTACTGCTGTCATGGTCTTGTGTGGCGTTGGTGCCGCAGCCGCCCAGCAAAACCATCAATGCCAGACATACAGCTGCCAGGCAGGAAAATGCCTTATTCCATTTCTTCATGATGTATTCCTCCTATCAACGGTTCCTGCAGTAACGGTACGGCCATATTTTCTTCCAGCGCACTGATTACACGTGGGACTGCATCCGCTGCTTCCATGGGAGTAAAGCCATAGGAACCATACTCTTTGCGGCACAGGTCACCGGCTGCGCCATGCAGGTATACAGCAGCGCAGGCAGCACTGCAGATGTCCGGACGGCTTTCTCTGGCTGCTACTGCAGCCGTCATTCCCGTCAGCACATCACCCATACCGCCGCAGGCCATGCCGGCATTGCCCGTCGGATTGACATACGCATTGCCCGTTTTAGCGGAAACAATAATCGTCGGTGCGCCTTTCAGTACCAGGTTGACATGCCATTTTTTCACAAATGCCTTGGCTGCGCCAATCAAATCCTGTTGTATTTCTGCAACAGGTACACCGCTGAGACGGCTAAATTCTGCCAAGTGCGGCGTCATGATAATACGCTGTCCCATAGGCTGTATAAAATCTTTTTCATCTGTCAATACGTTTAACGCATCGGCATCCAATACGACAGGGCAGGTCGTCCCCTGCAGCATCAATTTGACAAATTCTTTGGTTTCAGCTTCTTTGCCCATACCAGGGCCCATAGCCAATACAGACCAAGAAGCACTTTCTGCCAGTATCGAAGGGGCATCTTCACGCGTAAAAAAGGCATGACTGCCGACGCCGCGAACCATGATTTCCGGCTGGCGGCCGATACAGTACGGTGCCGTTTGCGCCGGTACCCGCAAAAATACTTTGCCTGCGCCGCTCCGTACAGCGCCATGTGCTGCCATGAGAGCCGCTCCTGCCATATCGCTGCTGCCCGTCACAATCCCGATGGTACCGTGGCTGCCTTTGTGGCTGGCCGGACTGCGGGGAACTAAAATTTCAGCGATATCCGATTCCTGCAGCAAATATGCCGGGTCATCTTCCGGCTGTGTCAGCAACGGTGCCGGCATGCCGATCGCATCCAATTCAATCGAACCAGCACAAGTACGTCCCGGATACAACAGCAGTCCCCGCTTCAATGCGCCAAACGTAATGGTCATATCGGCAAACACCGGTCCGTTTTCTTCTTCACCGCTGCCGCTGACAGCCCCTGTGTCGGCATTGACACCGGTTGGTATATCGACTGCCAAGACCGTCAATTTTCCTGCCGCTGCCGTTTCATTAATCATTGCTGCGATAGAGGTCAGCGGTTCCCGCAAATCACCGTGAAATCCCGTTCCCAGCATCGCATCGACTGCCACCTGGCTGTGCTGCAGCCGCTGCCGCAGCAGCTGCCAGTCTATATCCCCGCTGCCGCATTTTGTCACGATGCATGATTCGTTATCTTCCAATTCCAGCAAGGTCATCAAATGCTGCCGCGATTCTTCAGAATACGCCTGGGTATGGCCCAGCACATAGACATATACTCTGGCACCAGCTGCCAAAATATGCCGTGCCAGCACAAATCCATCACCGCTGTTGTTCCCTTTACCGCAAAAAATGATGACGTCCTTGCCTGACCAGCCGCCAATAAACGCATCAGCCCGTTCAGCTGCGGCATGGCCGGCGTTTTCCATGAGGACTGCCGGCAAAATGCCGTATTTTCCATGCATGGCAGTGCGGTCCATGTTTTTCATTTGTTCTGCTGTATTTAATTTCTGCATTGTCAATCTCCTTTACTACATGATAACTTGAGCCACCGCATAGTCTCCATCATGGCTGATGGACACGGACGGGGTTTGCACAGACTTTGCTTTGACAGCATCCTGATAGTATCCATGCAGCCGAAAAAACGGTGCTCCCAGTTCCGTATGGTCAATTTCCACTTCTGTCCATTTTCCCTGTCTAAATCCGGTACCCAATGCTTTAAACAGAGCTTCTTTGGCAGCAAATATGCCTGCAAACGAAGCGTATTGATGATATTGCCGCTGACGGCAGTAGGCAATCTCACGGTCCGTAAAAAAACGATGGAGCGACCGTTCGTGATGATGGACCAATTCCTGCATGCGGCTAATCTGCACAATATCTATTCCGCAAACCATAATACTCCTCCAATATAAAAGCCGCAATCCCATTGACGGGACTGCGGCACGTTACTTACCATTTCTGCATTCGGATACAAATAGCCAATCCTTCCAGCAAGGCCCGAAACGTCATAAAAGACACGGTCATATCAGTATATACAGAATGCGTCACTTTATAACAAAGCGTCACTTGTTTGTGCTGATAATCGTATACCAAACCGTGCAGATTCGATTCAAAGGTATACTTAGGTGCCGGCACCTTAAATTGAGGCGGCTTTTCTACTTCAAGTCCATGAATCAAACGGTTGATGAAGACAGTTTTAGGCACTTCTGATTGAAGCATTTCTTCTACAAAGCTATCCAATACAGACATGAATTCACCTCAATCAATTAGTCAAAGAAATGTGCATGAATAGCTTTGACAGCCGTATCCACGCTTTCTTCGCCAATCAGGCAGGTAATGCTGATTTCAGACGTAGAAATAATTTCGATGTTGATACCTTTGTCGCCAAGAACGCCAAACATGCCTGCTGCAATGCCGGGATGGCCAGCCATACCAGCACCGACAACGGATACTTTAGCCATTTTATCATCAATTAAAATATCTTCTACAGGAAATTCCTTGCGAATGCCGGCCAATACATCTTTTGCTTCTGCCAGTTCCGTACGGGCAATCGTAAAGGTAATATCCGTTACGCCTTCTTTGGCAATGCGCACGCTCTGCACAATCATATCGACATCAACATGCTTTTCTGCCAATTCTGCGAAAATCTTATAAGCATATCCCGGTTTATTGGGAATTCCTAATACGGTAATTTTTGCAACGTTTTTATCCGAAGCTACGCCGCGGATGAGATACTGTTTGAGTTCCATAGAGCAATCCTCCTTGATAATTGTGCCTTCGTCTTCTGAAAATGTAGACCGTACATGAATAGGAACGTTAAAACGGCTGCCCATTTCTACAGCGCGCGGCTGCATAACGCCGGCACCCAGCTTTGCCATTTCCAACATTTCACCATACGTGATTTCTTTCATTTTCTTCGCATTCGGCACGATACGAGGATCGGACGTATAGACGCCGTCTACATCTGTATAAATTTCACAGACGTCGGCATGAATAGCACCGGCAATCGCAACGGCTGTCGTATCCGAACCGCCGCGGCCCAGTGTCGTAATATCGCCATGGCCTGTAATACCCTGGAATCCTGCTACGACGACAATGTTGCCGTCATCCAGCGCTTCCATGATTCTATCCGGTTCTAATTCCAAAATTCGGCCCTTATTAAAAGCGTCGCTCGTCTTAATGCCTGCCTGCGCACCTGTAAAGGAAATTGCCTTTTGGCCTGCTTCCTGAAATGCCATTGCCATCAGCGCAATCGATACCTGTTCGCCTGTCGTCAACAGCATATCCATTTCACGGCCATATGTTTTGGAGGTAATTTGTTTTGCTAATGCTACTAATTCATCCGTCGTGTCCCCCATTGCAGATACAACGATAACAATTTTATCCCCAGGCTGCTTGCCTTTTAAGACACGTTGTACAATAGCACGCATTTTGTCCGGCGTCGCAACAGAACTGCCGCCAAACTTTTTCACGATTAATGCCAACTTAAATCCCTCGCTTTTAGTTTATTCTCACATTCCCATGGTCCATCTAACCATATATTGAATAATATCATGTACCCATACAAAAGTAAAGAAAAATGTAAAGAAAAAGCGCATGCCGCGCTATTTCTCTTTTTTTATCCCCTGTCTAAAACATCTATTCAGAAAACTTTTACAAATTCTGCCAAAAACAGTTGCCTATTTTGTCACGGGACCCTATAATTTTAGTATTCCTTATTTTATCTTTTATATTTTTTATTCCAAAGGAGTGGTAATCATCATGGAACAAAATTCCAGCATTTTGGAACGGGTATTCCATCTGTCTGCCAACGGCTCTTCTGTCAAAACCGAACTGCTCGCAGGCATTACGACGTTTATGACGATGGCCTACATTTTGGCCGTCAATCCTACGATTTTAAGTGCCACCGGCATGGATAAAGGAGCCGTACTGACGGCAACTGCTATGGCATCCTGCCTCGGCTGTCTGTGCATGGCCTTTTTTGCCAACTATCCCTTTGCTCTGGCACCCGGCATGGGGCTTAATGCATTTTTTGCCTATACGGTCGTCCTGCAAATGGGTTACACCTGGCAAATGGCATTATGCGCTGTTTTTGTTGAAGGTGTTATTTTTATTATTTTATCGCTGACCAATGTGCGTGAAGCTATTTTTAACGCTATTCCGCTGACATTGAAAAAAGCAGTGTCTGCCGGCATCGGCCTTTTCATCGCCCTTATTGGATTGTTAAATGCCCAAATCATCGTTGCCAACCCAGCTACCAAAATTTCTTTGTTTTCCTTCAAACAATCCGTCGCTGCCGGCACATTCAGTACGGTAGGCATCACGGTCCTGCTGGCTATGATCGGCATCCTCTTTACAGCCATTCTCATGGTCAAGAAAGTCCGCGGCAACATTCTCTGGGGTATCTTATTTACTTGGATTTTAGCCGTTCTCTGCGAAATGACCGGTTTATATACGCCAAATCCGGATGCACACATGTACAGCGTTATTCCTGATTTATCCGCCGGTGCCGCTTCTTTCGTACCCGCCAGTCTCTCGCCGATTCTCGGGCAGCTTGATTTTTCCAATATGATTAGCTTTGATTTTCTCGTCGTCATGTTTGCCTTCCTGTTCGTCGATATTTTCGACACGCTCGGTACATTAATCGGCGTATCTTCCAAAGCCAACATGCTGGACAAAAACGGCAAACTGCCGCATATCAAAGGCGCCCTCATGGCTGATGCCGTAGCAACAACAGCCGGTGCCCTGCTCGGCACAAGCACGACGACAACCTTCGTTGAAAGCGCTACCGGCGTCAGTGAAGGCGGCCGTACAGGTCTTACTGCCGTCTGCGTCGCAGTCCTCTTTGCCTTGTCCTTATTCTTCTCGCCATTTTTCATGGCAATCCCGGCATTTGCTACCGCTCCGGCACTGGTCGTCGTTGGCTTCCTCATGCTGACATCTGTCGCAGGTATTAATTTTAATGATTTCAGCGAATCGATTCCGGCTTATATTACCATTATCTCCATGCCGTTTTGTTACAGCATTTCTGAAGGCATTTCCTTCGGCGTCATTTCCTATGTCATTATTAACCTGCTTACAGGCAAAAAAGAAAAGATTTCTCTGCTTATGTATTTCCTGGCAATTATCTTTATCTTGAAATACATATTCTTATAATAGGTATTTGCAGTCAAACGATAGGGGCTGTCGCACAAAGCGATATGCCCCTTTTTTGTGTGGTGTATCACTGCATCATCGGCATAATAAGGCATACAGCACCTTTATGATTTACCCATACTAGCTCTATTCTTGTCATTATGTTGCAGCAATAGCTACCGCTGAGTGTCTTTCTCTTTTCGTAATGCAGTATGGGCTTCTTTACACAAGGCATCATACTGCCAGTGGCTGTGATGTTCCCGCAAATTTTCACACACAGCACGCAGTGTGCCGTCATGGCGGATTTCAATGCTATGAAAAGAACGTTCCCAAATTGGCTGGGATACTTGTTTGTCGTGCAGCATAGACTGTGTCATCATTTGTTTACAGCGCAATGCGAACCAATTGAGTATATGAGGTGTATGATGCCGGTATGAAACGAGAATATGAATATGATTGGGCATGACAACGTATTCTTGTACCAGCATGATGCGGGATAGATACTGCATATTTTTTAACACGGCTTCAGCAGCCCGCCCCCACGCATTGGGTTTCCAGACATACACTTGGCTGATAGAGCGAATAGTTCCCAGCGTGGGAAGACGGCCATGCGTATACAGCGTAAGAAGCTGTGTGTGCAGGGCAGGACGTCCATAACCTAATTTTGTATTTTTCATAACATATCCACCTCTTTCTGATTGATGCCTATAGTATACCGCAGAAAGATTAAAATAAGATTAAAAAATGGGGTCTGAACATTAGAATTAGATTAAAATTTGAGACACTGTAGAAAAACTCGACAGTACTATCCAGAAAAAATACGTAGTAAAAACAAAAAGGAAGCTGGATTCGAAAAGATTCGAATCCAGCTTCACGGTTATACAGCCTGTATACTGCACTTATTATCTATATTTCCATAGATGACGCAGCTTCCTCGCGGCTAGAAGAAGCTGCCGACTTATGGGCTGTCGGAGAAACAACGGCGTTTTGTTTCATTTTTACCTGCTGGGCATGCCATTCCTGCAGGCTGGGAAATTCTTTGGCTGCTTGGTGCAATGGCTGATTATAGTCATTAGACGTATAAGCTCGGCCGCTGCTGGCTTCTGCACCGGCAATCCGCCAAATTTCCTGCCGTGTTTTTTCTACGCTTTGGACGTAGTTCATCGTTTCTGTATAATGCGGTACACCGCCAGCTCTATCGACGGCACCGGGTCCGGCATTGTACGCTGCTTCGGCATATACAAAGGGTTTATCCCAAGTACGGTAACGATCTACCATTTGTCCCAAGTATTTTACACCGCCATAAATATTTTCTTTCCGATCGTACGGATTGACGTGCAGCTGAGCTGCTGTATCCGGCATGAGCTGGGCAATGCCAATCGCGCCTACGCCGGATACGGCAGAATTGTCAAAATTACTTTCTGTCGTAAACACGGCTGCTACCAAAATAGGATCGACATGATACGTATACGAGGCATCACAGATGTCCTGGGCAATATCGGCCGCATCCTGGCCGGTAATATATTTGCTGACTTGGTCATACACCAGTTCTTCCTGCGTAATAGCATGGACAGGACAGCCTGCCGTCACGCCCATCCAAGCCGCACAAATCATGGTTATTACTTTATTCCACACACTATCGAAGCTCCTTTCATTACTACGTATTATACCACAGGAACAGATTTTGTGTAGATAAGCCAAAAATGACGACGCAGCCTACTGCAAACTATACATATAAACCGGCATAAAAAAGGCTGCAACAAAATGAATAAAAATTTTCATCTTGTTACAGCCCTGCATAGGTTATTGTCTGCTTCGCTTTTTAGTGAATTGAAGCCATAAAGTCTGTATATTTTTTTTTTGTCATAACTGGCTGGAACTGTTCTAGAACCGTTTCCAAGCCGGATGCATCTTCATACAGTAAGTCAATAAGCGTCATGGCCATGACTTGTGTTGTTTTGATATATGCCGTTTTTTCCTCAAACAACGTATAGTCGGCACTGTGCAGCGCACCGTGCACGCATCCTACATGAGGGTGAATAATCGGCATTACATGGGACAAGTCTCCCATATCCGTACTGCCTGCGTTGTGTGCAGCATGGACAATATGCTCTGTGCCAAAGATTTCATTACAGTTCGCTTCCAAAAGAGCCGTCGTGCTTTCATCCTGGTACATAGGCAAATAACCGGGCAGATTGTGAATATCGCAAGTTGCGCCAACGGCCATAGCACCGGCAGACAAAGCCCTATCAATGGCACTATTGTATGTTTTCATCGCTTTTGCAGAGGCCGCGCGGACGTAACTTTCCATACGGACATAATCAGGAATCACATTAACCAAATCACCGCCGCTGTTGATGATTGGATGGAAGCGGACATAATCCTCTTCCCGGAAGGTTTCACGAAGAGCATTGACTCCCATGATGCCGAGCATGGCTGCATTCAACGCATTGATTCCTTGGTCCGGTGCTGCAGCTGCATGCGCTGCCTTGCCGTGATAATCTATGAGCTTGCTGATAAAGCCACTGCTGGAACCGCCAATAAAAATATTGCCCTTGGGGTCGTCTGTCGTCGCTACATGCATTTCCATTGCAGCGTCAATATCGTCAAAATCACCTTGATACAACAGTTCTTGTTTGCCGCCAAAGAAATGAATTTTTCCCTTTTCACGGAGAACGTTGCGGTATTCAATTTCAATGCATTCTTCTGACGGTACAGCAAAGAACACAACATCACCGCCCAAATATTGCATGGCATGGGTATCTTTCAGTGCCATTGCCACGCCGAGCATATCGGCTGTTTGTACATAATGACCGCAGCAGTGAGCCGCCCCTGTCGTTTCATCTGCTGACGGATGATTGCGGCAAATAATCGAGTCTAATTCGCCCAGTACAGCTACAGTCCGGCGGGAATGTTTCCCTTTGAGACGTCCTTTGACACCGGTAATAGCATGGCCTGTCGTAAATGGAATGCCCAATGCAGCTAGTTTGTCTTGAACTTTTTGAGAGGTTTTGTGTTCTTTATACCCAAGTTCCGGTTCTGCAAATACGGATTCACCGAAAGCTTTAATTTCATCTGCCCGCTTTTCAACGGCTTGGCAAACCTGCTGTTTCAATTCTTCTTTTGTCATTCATATCGCCTCTTTATCTTAGAAAATTCCTTCTAAATGAAGCATAATTTCTGCCATCAATGTCGCACAAACGAAAGACCCTGTTGCAACCATCAAGGCAACCGGCACGATGCGCCAAGACAGGCGTTTGAAAGCAGGAATATCTTTGCCTAAAGATAAACCGCCATACGCCAAAATCGGAGTGGTAGTAGCTAAGAAGTTAAAGTTTTTCGTATGTTCAATAATAAATTCCGTGCCCGGAATGCCGGGAACAGAGCAGATGACAGAGAAAATCGATACCCAGAACACAACAGGCAGTTTGCGCAGTACGGGTAAATGGGCAATGCACAACCCCACGAAGGCGATGATGACTAAAATCAGCGCACCGACAAAGCTATCTTCTACACTGGCATGATAGTTGCCAATCGTATTGCCAATAAAACCGAGAATACCGGTCAGACAAAGAATGAGCAAATCATCCATTCGCGTCAGGCTCTTCTGATCTTTTAAAGCTGCTGCGTCTTCCGCTGCCTGTTTAGCTGCTTCAGCAGATAATTGTGCCGCTTTGGCGTTTTCGGCTTCTGAAATTTCTTCGTGCCGTTTTTTACCTGTAATCATTTCATAAACTTTGACTGTTACAGGCAGGGAAATAAACAGTGCAAAATATACACCAAGCACGGACGTCATCAAGTTTGCCGCGCCAGCATAAGCCTGAATTTTTTGTGCTTCTTCAGGGAATACAGCGACAATCGAACCTACAGAAGCCGCCATCATGCTGGCACTGCCGATGCCGCCACCCATAGCCAAGGCATAGGGATGGAAAATACCCGTGCGGGCAATAATGCCGGAAAGAATAGAAATCCACAATGCGCCAAACAAGGTACCGCAAATATACATGCCCATAACGCCGCGGCCTTCTGGAGAAAACATACCGTATTTTTCGGCAACGATAGCAACATTCGGTTCACGGTCAATCGAATAGCAGGCACCGACAGCTTCACGACCCATTTTCAAAAGCAATGCCATAGGAAGACCAAAAATCAACGTGCCGAAGAAGTGACCGAATTCCTGCAAGATCAATGCCCAGCCGGAGTTAAGCAGCATATGCAGATTAGGACCGATTCCTAAACCAATTTTGACGAGCAGAAAAAACATGGCAATCGGCATAAACAGCCCTGCTTTTTCCATCATATCATCGGTCATGATATGAAATTTAGGATAACTAATAACACCGCCGAGAACTAAGGCATAAAATAAGGGCAGAAAAACAATTAAACCAAACTTTTGGATGCCAATGAGTTCAGCAACCACGACAAGACACAATGCAAAGACATGTATCCGCCAACACCGTAATAAGTCCATAACTATATCCTCCTTGAATATAAATAGTTTGAATGCAAATACATACTGAATTTTAACATATTTACACTTCTTTATATGGAAAATTTTACACTGATACAGGACATTTGACAAGCAAAAATACATAAATTATTTATATCAAAGAGAAGTATTACGTTGCTTTTTGCATGGATATACTTTATTTATTATAAAACAACAAAAAACTCTCCCACGCTGCCGTTCAGAGCAAAAATGCTCCGATTCAATACGCGATTCTGATTTGCTATAACATCCTACTTAGCACAAGCATTATGGGAATTTTTTCACATTTTCTTTTGGTAACACCTTCATCCCATTCTTATGGCAGCCATTATATACAAATAAACCGACTGTCTGTCCTCTTTTATAAGATTACAGTACAGCCGGCTATATTATTTCATTTCGTTAAAATGGAAAAGTATACTATTTCTTCCAAAATTGTTCTGCTTTGGCAATATTGCCGCGAATGGCATCACAGCAACGTTTAAATTCAGTCTTTTCATCTTTATTCAACGTATATTCCATAACCTGTTCAATGCCGTTCGCACCAACAACCGCCGGAATGCCGCAATAAATACCTGTTTCACCATATTCTCCATCAAGGTAAGCACTGACAGGCATAATCTTCTTTTCGTCATGAAGGATAGAACGAACAACAGTCGCGCCCGTAGCAGCTACCCCATATTCTGTACATTGTTTGCCTTTAAACGTTGTCCAAGCACCGTTAATAACGCGTTTTGTCATTTCTTCACGGTCAAAATCAAAGCGGGGATCGCCTGCTAATTCCGATAAAGGCTTGCCATGGAAGGAAATCAATGACCAGGGAACCATCTGGGCATTGCCATGTTCACCAATCATAAACGCCGTAAACGAATGGTGTTCCAAATTCGTCTGTTGGGAAATTGCACTAATCAAACGGGAAGAATCCAATCCTGTACCCGTACCAAATACCCGATTTCGCGGCAAACCGCTCAATTTTTGTACTAAATCCGTAATAACATCGCAAGGGTTGGTGATATTTACAAAAATCCCGTTAAAACCGCCTGCCATAATCTTATCCACAAAGCCGGCTACTTCCCGCACAGAATTTTCCATTTCACTATCACGGTTTAAGGTGGCTAATAATTCAATTTTGCCGATAGCATTGACAATGACATCACAATCAGCAAGACCTGCATAATCCACGACTTTATACACGACACGGTGGGGCATAAAATACGCTGCATCCATGAGGTCATTGCATTCACTGACTACTTTATCCGTATTTTTATCGCATAATTTTACTTCATCAGCCACACCCATCATGCCTAAATTATACGCAACATGGGCACCAACATGGCCTAATCCAACAACACCGACAATCCGTTTTTTGATACTCATAACAAATCCCTCTTTCTCAGAAAAACAAGTTATAAAATTCACATTTCCTATACGTATATAATAAGCTTGTTTTTTTTATTTGTAAATGAATTATGAAATGATATATAATTCAAAGTAAGAATATATTCAAATGCCATAAAAGAAAGATGCCACATCCTAATGGCTGCGGCATCTTTCTTTTATGGTATTCCATACACGTAATGGCTTATTTCATTTTTCATGAGCCGCCATCGGGATGTTTTTTTTACGTAGTAAGAAATCGTTTCATGATGTGAAGATTTTTACACGTATATCCGTCATTTGGCAAGTAAAAATCTCCATTCCAACCGCCACGGTCCAATGTCGGTTGGAAGGAGATTTCTTGGAGTTTATGGCAATGTTCTAACTGCTATGTGAATTAGAACAACGCTTTATAGATACTGTATACGTTATCTGCATCCAGAACAACAAAGTTATTCGCCATCAAGCGGCCCTGGTTGAGCATGACAGATTCCGTAAATTCTTTCAGATCTTCTTCTGTTACGCCGTATTCATGCAATGCCTTTTTTGGCAGTACGACATTGAGCAGATTTTCCAATTCTGTATAGACATTGGCTGCATCGCATCCCAAAATATTTGCCAAGAATTGGTTCATAACGGCAATTTCACCGTCGGATTTGATAGACATGTAACAGTTCATGACACCAGTGAACATGGCATAGTTGGATTCACCATGGGCTACATGATATTTGCCGCCCAACGGATAGCTCAAGGCATGAACAGCGGCACATCCTGCGTTGCCAAAGGCAATGCCGGCATAGTTACTGGCTACAAGGAAATCAGCCAACAACGGAATACGGGCTTCCGGGCCATGGTCACGAATCTGAATATAGCCGTTCAGGATTTTTTCAATAGCACGGTAGCTGAACATTTTTGTCGTTTCGTTGGCTTTGGGAGACAATGCTGATTCAACAGCATGTACCAAGGCATCAATAGAGCTTGTAGCAAACACACGGTACGGAAGCGTCTTCAAGAGTTCCGGCACGAGTACTGCCTGGTCTGCATAAAATTCATCAACAGCCAGCCCTTTTTTCGTATCCCGGCTGATAAGAGCCAAGACGGCTACATTCGTTACTTCACTGCCTGTGCCGCAAGTCGTCGGAACGATGACCAGTTCACGGCCTTTTTCCGGTTTGATTTTGCCGTCATAGAGATCCAAAATCGGCGTCGTTGTTTTCAGCGAGAAGAATTTGGACAAGTCAATGATAGTACCGCCGCCAACAGCAATAATACGTTTGGGGTTGCCTTTGAAATCTTTGTACATGGCTTCAGCCATTTCATCAGACGGTTCGCCGACTCCGTATTTTTCTTGGAATAATACATCACATTTCAAATCAAGGTCAGCAAAATACGGGTCATAGATGTACTTATTCGTAATCATCAAATCGCCTTCGCCAATCTGCAGGGCTTTTGCCATTTCTTTACACGTATCGTACGCCAGTACGGTAGGTTTGAGCATAAACGTATCCATTGTATACACCATCCTTTATGATAATTGACATTCCTATTATAACAAGAACGGTCTTTTATTCCAAGCCTAATACGCGGCGGATAGATGCTTCAAAGATAGCAAGGCCTGCGTCGAGTTGTTCGTCTGTCATGACAAGTGGTGCCAAGAAACGGATAACCTGACCATGAGAGCCTGCATTTTCTACCAATAAGCCGTGTTTAGCTGTATCCTGTACGAGTTTGGCTACGATTTCCGGGTTTGGTGCTTTCGTTTCCGGGTCGATAAATTCTACGCCGACCATGCCGCCGAGACCGCGTACATCGCCAATAACGGGATATTTAGCCTGCCAAGATTTAACGGTATCTACATATTTCTTGCCAAGTTCCAACGAACGTTCCGGCAAGTGATCGCGATCCATCAATTCCAATACTTTCAAGCCAGCTGCACAAGCTAAGGCATTACCGCCAAAGGTACCACCAATAGTGCCGCGAGGAACAGCATCATAAATTTCTTTGCGAGCGCAAACCATACTGAGCGGTACGCCACCGGCAATAGATTTAGCCGAAGAAATAATATCTGGTTCTACGCCAGCTTCTTGCCAATACTGGGAAGCAAAGAGACGACCTGTTCTGCCGAAACCGGACTGTACTTCGTCAGCAATCATGAGAATGCCGTTTTCATCACAAATTTCACGAAGCTTTTTCACCCATTCAATCGGAGCTGGAATAAAACCGCCTTCACCCTGCAACGGTTCCAAAACAACAGCTGCTACGTATTGAGCCGGCGATGCTTCATCAAATACTTCATACAAGCTTTGGATGCATTCATCTAAATATTCCTGTTCCGACATACCTTCTGGACGGCGGTAGATATACGGATATTTAGCACGATATACACCATCAGGGAATGGACCCATGCCTTTGGCATACGCTTTTTTAGCAGTCATTGCCATGGTCATCACTGTACGTCCGTGGAATGCGCCAGAGAATACGACAATATTTGGGCGTTTTGTATAGGCTTTTGCAATTTTAACGGCATTTTCGTCTGCTTCCGCACCGCTGTTAACGAACATCGTCTGTTTTTGTTCTCCACGAACGGGAACGCGTTTGTTTAGTTCGGCAGCCAATTTTACATACCCTTCATGGGTAACAACATTGAACATACCGTGCATGTATTTATCAGCTTGTGCTTTAACAGCTGCGACTACTTCCGGATGCGAGTGACCTACATTCAATACGCCAACGCCGCCAATCCAGTCGAGGAATAAGTTGCCGTCTACGTCTTTAATAATCGCGCCCTGGGCTTCATCCATGACAACAGGATAGCCGCAGTGAATGGCATCCGGCGTATTGATTTCACGTTCTTTGATAATTTCTGCCGCTTTCGGGCCTGGTACAGTACTTGTTATAATTTTTGGCAATTCATTTGTTAACATGTCATCAACCTACTTTCTGTTAAATGTTAAATAATATAATGAGAAGTGAACAGAATCAGTAAAAAAGCATATTAGGGTATTTGTTTTTATTGTAAAATATTCTATTCACTATGAATCAACTAACTATTTGTATTTATGTTTCTTCTGCTTTTCGTTTTTCTTCTGTGCCAATCGGTACGGCACCGCTGGCTTCTGCTAAGTTTAAGCCGCGTGTTTCCGGAGCCATCAAGACACAGATAATCAAACCAAAGACAATAATACCGACCATCGTAAGCATCGTCATTTGAATACCAAACATTTCTAAATAATACGGTAAACCAAACGTACCTAAAATCGGGCCAAA
>DJEN01000085.1 GCA_002431345.1 Megasphaera sp. UBA5897
AATAACAGAGGGTGTCCGGGAACTATCCCGGCATTCTGTCCGCGCAGAAAGAAAAAGTACATAGCCGATGTAAACGGCACGTTTACAAGAAAAAAATAAAGGGGATATCCCCTTAGTTTGCAACTTGTTTCCGCGGCACAAAAAAATAGGAAAAAGTTTTCGTAGTATACTATAAAAACTTTTAGATAAGTAACTTTTTTTATAGTATGATATAAAAAAACACTGAAAATGATGAGAAAACAGCTGTTTGGAAGTAAAATACGTAGCGGCTGTTTTTGTTTTTTTGGAAGACTGGTGGGTTTTGCGTAAAGAAAAGAATGTGTTATATGGGCGTGTCATAGCTTGAAAAAGTAATTGAGAAATCTGCAATCCGGTCATCACAGAAAAATATCAGTTTTACCCTGTTCAGCAGGTGGATTTTAGTATATCATAAAGAATAGTGTTTTCTGTTGTATGGATTGTTTTAGCCATGTATAACCTATGAGAGAACACGTCTTTTTGCATGTCCATAACAGTATGGAATCATGAGCTGAGAATGGAGTTCCCTATGAAAAGCAAGATGAGAATGGAGTTCCCTATGAAAAGCAAGATTAGGAATATCTGTATAAAAAATAAAAAACTCTATACGATTATTGGGATAGCATCCTGTATCATTGCGGTGGCTTTGGGCATTCAGCTGATTATACTCAATACGATCAACAATCGGAATTTTGATAATACGTCCCTGCTTTTGTTAGATCGCGTGATGAATGTAATAGAAAACAACGAGCTGAACGAAAAAGCGTTGATTGATTCTTTGAAAGAAGACTATATCGTCCGAGCCAAAACGGTTGCCTATATCATTGACGCCAAACCGGAAGCAGAGCATAATGTGGAGGAACTCAATAAAATTGCCTCGTTGGTATCGGTGGATGAAATTCATTTGCTCAATAAAAAAGGCGTTATTTACAGCGGCACGACTCCCAAGTACTGGGGCTATAGTTTTAGCTCCGGCGAGCAGATAGGCTTTTTCAAACCGATGCTAAAAGATAAATCGCTGACTCTTTGCCAAGACGTCATGCCCAATACATCCGAAAAGAAAAAAATGATGTATGCCATGACTTGGGACGAAACGGGGACACGCCTGGTAGAAGTGGGCATTGCGCCGGTCCGCTTGCTCAATGAACTGAAGCAAAACGAAATTTCGGAAGTAGTCAGCCGTATGCCTGTCTATGAGGGCATGCAGATTTTTGTGGCCAATCGAGACACGGGAGAAATATATGGGGCTACGGACAAAGAGAAAATCGGGAAAAAACTAGATGATATCGGTATTATCCGTAAAAACGATCCCAACGACTTACACAAAGGAACAGCCTATATCGATGGGGAAGCGTACAAGGTTTCCTTCCGCTTTTCCGGCCCCTATGCCATTGGGGTGGCTTGGTCGGCAGCGGCTACGGCCAAAAATAATGCCCTGGCGTTGATGGTAGTAGGCGGCTACTTGGTACTGGCAGCACTGATTATTATTTATATGCTGACCAAAATATTGAAAGCGAGAGAAGAACGAGATAATCAGTTTGATATTCTGCTGTCCATGTCAAAAATTTATCAGAGCATGTATTTGATTTATTTGCAACAAGATACGTATGTAGATTATTCTGCGTATACCAAACTTCCTAAAAAAAGAGTTGCCATGCCGGGTGCCGAATGTTGGCTGTATCGTTTTATGAAGTATCAAACGGCAGACGAAGACAGAGACGTAGTGCAGCGATTTATAGATTTATCTACGATTGCCAAACGGATTCACCGTAAAAAAATTATTTCCTTGGATTATCTGACGACGGAAAATCGTTGGTTCCGTGCGTCGTTTGTAGTCATAAAACGCCGTTTTTCCGGAGACCTCAGCACACTGCTTTTGACTATCCGTGATATTGACAGTGAAAAACGGAAAGAAGAATCCCTGCTCTATGCCTCTCATACGGATGAACTCACGCAGTGCCGCAATCGGAGAGCCTATTTGGAAGACGTGCAAATGACGCTGGCGTTGCATATGCCGTTTGCCTATGTCTCTATGGATGTCAACGGACTGAAACAGGTCAATGATACGGTCGGCCATGAAGGCGGCGACGAACTGCTGAAGGGGGCTGCTTTCTGTATGAAACAGTGCTTTGACAGCTATGGCAAAGTATATCGTATGGGCGGCGATGAATTTGCGGCGATTCTGATGGTGGATCGGAAACAACTGCCGTATATCCGGCGGGATTTTGAAGAAACCCTAAGTAAATGGCAAGGACGGCTGGTATCCCAAATCCATGTAGCATGCGGTTATGTGTATAGCCAGGATGTCGAATGGACTTCAATGGAAGATATCGAACGCATCGGGGACCAGAGAATGTATGCAGACAAAAAAGCCTATTACAGCCGTGCAGAAAACAATCGAAGAAAATGCTGAATGGTTACGCGTTGCTGCGGTTTGGAGTTACATCAGTCGCTCTGTTTCCTTGACACGCCATATGTTTTGTAGTAGCATAAAAACAACTTCATATAACGACCCTCTTCACCACCGGGTGGAGATACCAAGGGCATACAGCGTTTTTCCGTAGGTACGGCATGGATTCCATGTTATAAGGAAAAACGCTGTATGTCCTTTCTTTTTAGCGTTAAAAGAAGCTGCGGCGTTATAAAAGGGATTATTTGATACAGGAACAGGAGAGAATACGATGAAAATTAAACCATTTGCCGTAGAAGAATGGATGAATGCCTGGGAAGTTGGCGCCAAGTACAATATTGCAGAAACTTGTGTCGATTCTATCAGCATGGACGAACTGTTTGCTTTGACGGGAGAAGACAAAGATGCATTTTTGACACAATTGTGCGCGCGCCGCTTGAGCTATGGCGATATTGAAGGATTGCCTGCCTTTAGAAAAGGTGTTTGCAAATTGTATACCTCATTAGGCATGGAACATATTGTGCCGACGCACGGCGCATCCGGTGCCAATCACCATGTGTTCTATTCGCTGATTTCGCCGGGAGACCGCGTCGTAAGCATTATGCCTACGTACCAGCAGCTGTATTCCATACCCGAATCGTATGGTGCGCAGGTACGTGTACTGCATTTACACAAAGAGAATGAATATTTGCCCGATATAGATGCATTGCGCCGTCTGGTTACACCGGAAACCAAGCTGATTTGCCTCAACAATCCCAACAATCCAACGGGCGCATTGATGCCTGAATCCGTGCTTAGGGAAATTATAGACATGGCCCGTTCTGTCGATGCATGGATTCTCTGTGATGAAGTGTACCGCCATTTGTCACAAGAAGATATGTGGTGCCCTTCGATTGCCGATTTGTATGAAAAAGGAATTTCTGTAAGCAGTATGTCCAAGGTCTTTTCTATGGCCGGATTGCGTTTGGGATGGATTGCAACGCGTGACAGGGATGTTATCAAGAGCTGTCTGTCTCATCGGGATTATAATCTGGTGAGCTGTGGCGTATTGGATGAAATGCTGGCGGCAGTGACATTGAAGCATAGCGATGTAATGCTGAAACGAAGCCGGAAGATTGTCAGAGAAAACCTGCAGATTTTGGATCGCTGGGTAAACAGCGAACCCCATGTCAGTTATGTAAAGCCCCAAGCGGGAACGACGGCATTGGTCTATTATGATTTGGATATGCCGTCGTATGCGTTTTGTGAAGAGATGTATCAGCAAACAGGAGCCTTCGTCACGCCGGGAGATTGCTTTGAACAACCACGCAGTATGCGTATCGGCTACGCCTACGGCAAAGAAGAGCTGATACAGGGCTTACAGGTTGTCAGTGAATACATTGCCATGAAAACGAAATAATCAGGAGAAGAAATTGGGAGAAAGATCCCGCATCGGTTACAAGATTCCTGCCTGTTTTGTGCATATTGGCAGATACGGCTATCCGATTCGTATATTTCTGGTAATTGTCGAAAAATGGGCAATCTGTTACAATGAGCCTAAAGAGGAATACGTATAAGCAAGGAGGCAGTGTTGTATGGAATACAATCTCCCGACAAGAGTACTGCGGGATATTTTACGATTTGCAGAAAAGCATCAGATACAACAAGTCATTTTGTTTGGTTCTCGCGCCAGGGGGACGAATACAGAACGGAGCGACATCGATATTGCCGTATGCGGCGGAGATTTTGATGGATTTTACTGGGACATCAAGGAACAGGTGCATTCTCTTTTGTGGTTTGATGTCGTCCAAATAGATGCAGGCATTTCAGAAGAACTGCGGCGTGAATTAAAACGGGATGGGGTGACGATTTATGAAAAAACTAGATAACTTCGCGAATTGTTTGCATGTATTAACAAAGGCGGATTTTGCAAAAGCAGATGAGGATGAAATTGATGAACTGCTTGTACTGATTCGAGATAGTTTTATTCCTGCTTTTTTGGCATTGGAGAAGACATAAAAACAAAAATTGGCAGAAGCCAGTACCATATAGTGCAGCGATGTAATCTAAACAAAAGTCATGAACCGATACGTTGACGGGGCATGGCTTTTGTTTTTTTTTTGCGGCTTGCATCCCGTACAAGGGAGCCGGCAGGAGATTGGGTGTTCAGGTATCTAGGAAAAAGAGCCGAGCAAAATGATTTAAGAAGAATACAAAACGTGTGTCTAGTATGATGATATGCATAAACGTAATAGATAATAAAAGCATTATTACATTTATATATATACAAAAATAGGGACAGCCGATAACTTTACGATTTTTCTCTAAAAAGATATAATTAGGTGTAAATATGGGGGATATGCAGGAAAAAATAACACTATTTTGTCTTTTTTTATTATTTTTTACTACTTACTGGCTGATATATATATTAGATATAGCGAATAAAAACGCAAATACGATATAATTGTTTTAAGTCCAGTTTGACAGCTGCAACGAGTTATTCATAATGTTTCATATACGAAGTATAGTAGTACGGCATATGCTTTGGTATGCGCAGATGATGAAGTGAATAGAGCCGTGAGCTGTCAGATGATTGCGTTTTACTTGTGTTTTAATAGATCGTTAGGTCCAGTGCGTAATACACTGGCTAGGATACGTGCAGGAAAACGAGAAGTTTACTGCGGTATAGTTTGACGTGATAGATGATGTTATATCATTTTTTCAGACAGACGATGCACCAATTCTGTAGAAAGGACCACCTCATGGCTATTACACTGGGAAAAGAAGATAAAGTAAAAAAAGTTGTTGGCAGTATTATTAATGATTACACGAATGCGACGGGTATTGCCTGCGTGTATGTAGACATTAAAGGCAGAGAACGATCCAGCAAATACAACTTTACTAAATTTTGCCAATTTATGCGCAGCATTCCGGCATTTCGCATGAAATGTTATCAATGCGACCTGTGCGGCGGTTTGGAAACATTCAAAAATCAATCATGCTGCCCGTATCGGTGCCACGCCGGTTTGGTAGATTTTGCCATTCCGATTGTTCATGAAAACCAGCTTCATGGCTTTATCGTATCGGGGCAGATGGCATCTCCGGATACGAGAATTCCGTATATGCAGAATGCGACAAGATGGGAAGACGATACGCATGCATTTAAATATTTCAAATCGGTGCCGCAGTACCGGTATGAAGAAATTATGAGTGCGTCACGGGTTCTCAATACGTTGACAACGTGTTATTTTCCATTTAGTGAACAACACCTGGACATGGCATATGCCACGCAGGATATTGGCGAAAAAATGGAAGATGATGAACTGAAGTCCATTAAGCGGGTAGAAATCCGTAAGACAGTCTCTTATATCAAATCGCATTTAAGCTGTAATTTGTCATTGCGGACGATTGCCGAAGAAGTATTTTTGAGTGAATCGTATCTTTCCAAGCTGTTTAAACAGGAAATGAATATGAATCTTATGCAGTATATCAACCAGTGCCGGATTGCAGAAGCTGAAAAAATACTGCGCAGTTCCAAGTCATCCATTGATATGATCAGCCGTCATTTGGGATACCACCGTACGAGTTACTTTTGCAAAATTTTTAAACAATATACAGGGGAAACACCGCACGCATATCGCAAAAAATTTGATATTCGTTAGGCGGGTTTCCTATGGGAGATGAACGCGATGGGAAATTGCCATTATCGATATATGACATCAGAAGCCGTGACGGAAGGCCATCCGGATAAGATTTGCGACCAAATTTCCGATGCGGTTTTGGATGCTTATTTACAGCAGGACAGCCATGCCCATGTAGCTGTCGAAGCGTTTGTTTCGGGGAATGTGCTGACGATTGCCGGCGAAGTGACGTCGGCGGCACACGTCGATATTACCGAAACGGCTCGGCAGGTTATCCGGCGTATTGGCTATACCGATCCGGCACTCGGATTTACGGCAGATACGTGCTTGATTTTTACCAATGTGCATCAGCAATCGCCGGATATTGCCCAAGGTGTCGTAAAACAGGATGACGACGCAGTGGGAAGCGGCGATCAGGGCATTATGTACGGCTACGCGACGAATGAAACGGCTAACTACATGCCGATTACGGTCAACTTGGCACAAGGATTGGTACGGCGCCTGGATTGGGTCCGCCATCATACGGATTTGGGGAAAATTCTGCGGCCGGACGGCAAGTCCCAGGTTACGATGGAATTTGATGCCGCCGGAAACCCGGTAGGGATTCATAGTGTAGTCATAGCAGCCCAGCATAGTGAAGCTGTTGAAACGGCTGCGCTGCAGCAGATTATCCGCCAGCTCATTATTGAGCCTGTTTGCGGTTCGTGGCTTCGCCCGCAGACTGCCATTCATATCAACGGGACCGGCAAGTTTGTCATCGGCGGCCCTGTCGGCGACACGGGCTTGACGGGACGAAAATTGATGGTCGATACGTATGGCACGATTGCCAAGCATGGCGGCGGTGCCTTTTCCGGCAAAGATGCTACAAAAGTAGACCGGAGTGCTGCCTACATGGCACGGTATGTTGCCAAGCATATTGTCGCAGCCGGATTTTGTGACCGCTGTGAAATATCTGTTGCCTATGCGATCAGCGGCGTGTATCCGGAAGCGGTGCAGATACATACGTTTTGTTCCGAGCATATTCCCAAGCCTGTGATTGAAAAAGCAGTGGCACAGACATTTTCCTTTGCTGTCGGCGATATCATCAAGCAGTTGGATTTGCGCCGTCCGCAGTTCAGCAAGACGGCTGTCTATGGCCATTTTGGCAGGGAAGACGAAGGATTTGCCTGGGAACGCCTGGATAAAGTAGAAGAATTGAAAGCCGCAGCAGGCCGTTAGCGGCGAATGATAACATGATTACAGCAACCGATAGGGTGGTTGCTGTAATCATTTTTTTTGCTAAAAAAATGTCATTGCTCCATCAAAAAAGTGTTATTTCAAGGTAACGATGATAATTAAGTGATATTGTTTGATGATATAATCATCTCGAAACATCGAATTGCGGTTTATGCATGCTGTCAAATATAGCAATGAGATGGACTACGTTTCAGTGAAAGATACAAGGAGGTTTATACAATGGATGTATTAGCAAAAGGTTTTACACAACCGACGGACCGTATTAAGGCCCTGAAAAATGCAATTTATGATGCAACCCCGACGGTAGAAGCCGATCGTGCAGAATTAGTTACGGCATCGTATAAAGAAACAGAAGGATTGCCTATCATTATCCGCCGTGCGAAAGCGGTAGAAAAGATTTTGACGGAAATCCCTATTGCTGTTCGTGACAATGAATTGATTACAGGTTCTCTTACGGTAAGCGTACATGGCTGCCAGATTTATCCGGAATATTCCTTTGACTGGGTAGAAAAAGAATTTGATACGATGGCTACTCGTATGGCTGACCCCTTTGAAATTCCAAAGGATACAGCAAAACGGCTGCATAACGCATTTTTATATTGGCCGGGCAAAACGACAAGCGACTTGGCAACGAGTTATATGTCCCAGCCTTGCCTGGATGCACAGACAAACGGCGTATTTACAGTAGGCAACTACTACTTTAATGGTGTTGGCCATGTCTGCGTCGATTACGGCAAAGTACTGGCAAAAGGTTTTTCCGGCATTATTATGGAAGCCGAAGCACAGAAAGCCAAATTATCCGGTGCTGTTCCGGCTGATATTAAAAAACGTGATTTCTATGACGCTGTTATTATTACATACAAAGCAGCTATTACCTATGCGCACCGCTATGCCGATCTTTGCGATCAGTTAGCTGCCCGTGAAGGCAATCCGACCCGCAAAGCAGAATTGACGCAAATCGCAGCCAACTGCCGCCGTGTTCCGGAATTCCCGGCAACCAACTGGTGGGAAGCACTGCAGTCCTTCTGGTTTGTACAGTTGATTCTTCAGATTGAATCGAGCGGCCATTCCATTTCTCCAGGACGTTTTGACCAGTACATGTATCCGTATTTGGCAGCAGATAAATCAATCAGCAAAGAATTTGCACAGGAACTGTTGGACAATGTTTGGATTAAATTTAATGATTTGAACAAAACACGTGATGCTGTTTCTGACCAGGCATTTGCCGGGTATGCAATTTTCCAGAATATCCAATGCGGCGGTATTGATGAAGATGGTGTTGATGCAACGAACCCGTTGTCTTACATGCTGATTGATGCAGCTGCCCATGTTGCTATGGCAGCACCGTCCTTCTCGATTCGTTATTCCAACAAAACACCGGATGAATTCTTATATCGGGCATGCGAACTGGTTCGCTTGGGCTATGGCTATCCGGCTATGTACAATGATGAAGTTATTATCCCGGCTATGATGAACCGCGGTATTCCACTCCGCGACGCGCGGGGCTACTGCATTATCGGCTGCGTAGAACCACAGGTTCCGCACAAGACAGAAGGCTGGCATGATGCGGCATTCTTCAATATTGCCAAAGTATTGGATATTACCCTTCATAACGGCCGCAACGGCCAGGTACAGCTTGGGCCAAAAACAGGCGAAATGAAAGATTTCAAAAACTTGGGCGAATTGATGGCTGCTTACAAGAAACAGATGGAATATTTCGTCAAATTGTTGGTAGAAGCAGACAATGCAGTTGACTATGCGCATGCAGAACGCGCACCATTGCCGTTTGAATCCGCACTGGTCGATGATTGCCTCGGCCGCGGGATGTCTATGCAGGAAGGCGGCGCGATTTACAACTTCACAGGCCCGCAGGCATTCGGCGTAGCCGATAATGGTGACTCTTTTGCCGCTATTCAGAAACATGTTTTTGAAAACGGCGAAGTTTCCATGGCAGAATTACAGGAAGCTATGGATCACAACTTTGGTTATCCAGATGAAACAGGCAAACTGGCAACATGGTTCGGCACAGGCTGCTGCGCCGCTGCTGGCAATACCTCGCTGGCAGGCATGGATGAACGTCAGATTTATGAAGCTGTCAAGAAAATCCTTACGGCAAACGGCAGCATTGATATTAACGAATTGCAGCAGAGCCTGCAGGGCGGCACGACGCAGAGCGCAGCACCGGCTGCAACAGGCAACGATGCCCGTTACCAGCAGATTAAACGCATCATGGAAAACACGACATGGTTCGGCAATGATGATGATGTTGTTGATATTATTACTCGCGAAGCAGGCCAGATTTATGCCCGCGAAGTACAGAAATATAAAAACCCGCGCGGCGGCCAGTTCCAGGCTGGATGCTATCCAGTATCTGCCAACGTTCTCTTTGGTAAAGACGTTGCACCGCTTCCAGACGGCCGTCTGGCATGGACTCCGCTTGCCGATGGTGTTTCCCCGCGTGCAGGTTGTGATACCAATGGTCCGACAGCAGCTGTTATGTCTGTTGCCAAATTGGAACATGAAACATTCTCCAACGGTACATTGTACAACCAGAAATTCAGCCCGTCCGCTCTTGCCGGCGATGAAGGCTTGAAACGGTTTGCTGCTCTTTGCCGCGCATACTTTGACAACAAAGGTATGCATGTACAGTTTAACGTTATTGATAAAGCTACCTTGGTAGATGCGCAGAAACATCCGGAACAGCATAAAGACCTCGTCGTTCGTGTTGCCGGCTATTCTGCACAGTTTATTTCCTTGGCGAAAGAAGTACAGGATAATATCATTGACAGAACGGAATTTGAATTTTAATCCCTCTGTGGATTGCTTGTCTGAGAGGGGATGAAAGATACATGTCTACGGTAACGATTGATTATCAAGCAGAAGGCGATGTATTTGATATTCAGCGTTTTTCCTTAAACGATGGTCCGGGTATTCGTACGATTGTCTTCCTAAAAGGATGCCCTCTTTCATGCTGGTGGTGCAGCAATCCGGAATCGCAGCGGCGTCGTCCCGTTGTTATGTACAATGAAAGTGAATGTGTGCACTGCAGACGCTGTGAAAGCGTCTGCACGCAGCACGCAGTCCGCTTTACCGATGATGGTGTGCGTCATTTTGATTATCATACGTGCATCGGACAGGGAGACTGCGCAGCAGCGTGCCCTGTAGGTGCCTTGGTCATGAAAGGACACCGCATGCGGGTGGGCGAGCTGATTGAAGTACTGAAGAAAGATCGGTCTACGTTTCGGCATTCCGGCGGCGGCGTTACGTTGTCCGGCGGCGACCCGTTCATGCAGCCTGATTTTGCCTGTGAATTGTTCAAAGCTTGCAAAGCCCAAGGCTGGAATACAGCGATTGAAACAGAAGGGTGCGCAGAACCGTGTGATATTTTGAAAGTCATACCGTATGTTGACACCATTTTGATGGATATCAAACATATGGATCCGGAAAAACACCGCTTGTTTACGGGCGTATCCAACGAGCTGATTTTGAACAACGCGAAAAAAATCTCAGCGTTTGCGCCGATTACGGTGCGTGTTCCGGTGATTCCCAAATTCAATCATTCGGAAGCAGAAATACAGGCTATTGCAGAATTTGCCGCATCGCTGGGAAATGTACGCTGCGTACATTTGCTGCCGTATCATGCATTAGGAGAAAGTAAATATAAAATGATGGGGATTGAATATAAAATGAACCGACTCAGTGCCCAGTCATTAACCAATCAGGATTTGGAAAAATATCGGCCCATTGTCGAACAGGCAGGAGTGCACTGTCGGATTGGGGACGAATCATAAGGAGGGTCATATATGGATCAGGAATTATTAGAAAAAGTTATGAACCAGGTCAAAGCAGAACTGAATGGACAGACGAGCCAGACCGCTGCTCCGGCTGCTCCTGCCAGCGATGGCACGAAAGGCGATGCATCTGGTATTAATCACGCAGTAGGAAGAACCGAATTTGTAGGCACGGCGATTGGCGATACGATTGGCTTAGTCATTGCCAGTGTCGATCCGATGCTCAAAGATTCTATGAAATTGGGCAAATTCCGCTCTATCGGTATTATTGGTGGCCGTACAGGCGCAGGCCCGCAGATTATGGCTGTCGATGATGCCGTAAAAGCTACGAACACAGAAGTTATTTCTGTCGAACTGCCTCGTGATACAAAAGGCGGCGCTGGCCATGGTTCGTTGATTATTATTGGTGCGGAAGATGTATCCGATGCCCGCCGCGCTGTCGAAACAGCTCTGCAGGCTGTACCAAAATATTTCGGCGATGTATACGGCAACGATGCCGGCCATTTGGAATTCCAGTATTCGGCAAGAGCAAGCTACTGCTTGGAAAAAGCATTGGGCGCTAAATTTGGCAAGGCCTTTGGCATGACATGTGCCGGCCCGGCTGCTATTGGCGTCGTCTTGGCTGATACAGCTGTCAAAGCAGCTAATGTAGAAGTCGTAGGCTATTCGTCTCCCGGCAACGGCGGCACCAGCTTCTCCAACGAAGTTATTTTGTGCTTCAGCGGCGATTCCGGCGCAGTACGCCAGGCTGTCAAAGCAGCGATTGCCGTAGGCAAAAAATTATTAGGTGCGTTAGGTGACGAACCGAAATCGACAACAACACCGTATATTTAATAGATAGAAATACATGATTTTAGATTACAGTGCAGTAGATTAGGAGGAAATCATAATGACAAATGAAGCATTAGGCATGGTAGAAACAAAAGGCTTGGTAGGCTCTATTGAAGCAGCAGATGCAATGGTAAAAGCTGCCAACGTTACATTAATTGGCTATGAAAAAATCGGTTCCGGCTTGGTAACCGTTATGGTCCGCGGCGATGTAGGCGCTGTCAAAGCAGCGGTAGATGCTGGCGCTGCATCGGCTAAGGTAGTCGGCGAAGTGGTATCCGTTCATGTTATTCCTCGTCCTCATACCGATGTGGAAAAAATTCTTCCTCATTTGGACTAACACCCGGCGAGGTGATATGTAGTGGATATCAATGGAAATGATTTTCGCAGGATTGTCCTGCAGGCAATATACCAAGTATTGGCAGAAGAAAAGCAGAAACAGCAGGCGATGCGCCCTGTATATGTTATCTTTTCCCATTCCTTTGATGGTCCATGGCACATACAACCAGAGTTGGCAAAAGGAGATATGCTGACGGCAGTCATCCCCGATGACTGGCCGCAGGATAGAGTCTGCTGTTTAATGGCAGACTCTCCTTTTAGCCAAGTGATTAAACAGGCAGAGGCAGCATCTCTTTCGCTGGCAAATTCGGTAACTATCTATCCGGCAGTATCGCATACATTGGCAGCTAAAGCGGCTTTATGTATATATGATACCTTTGAAACACAGTGGCTGGGGCGCTGTATTTCAGCAGGCAGCCAGGTGCATTTGATGCTTGGCGGCTTGCAAAAGTTTACAGGGAAAGAACCGGACGCCTATGTACAGCGGATTCTTTCGTATTATAAAATACTGCTGACATATGGCATCACGATTGGCGGCTATCCGAGCAGGCACGCCGAAACAAAAGCCAGCCGGACAGCCAAGACACAGGCTGCTCCGTCTATTGTTTTGCGAAGTCATATTATTACGGCATCGGATGTATATCCATATGCAGCAGGCACATGTATTACGATCGCTCCGGATGCTGTAGTTACGTCCTTGGCGCAGGATGAAGCAGAACACCGCCGGATTTCATTTGTACGTTCATCATACTAGACCAAAGGCAGGGAAAAACACATGGAAAAAGCATTAGGACTTGTAGAAGTAAAGGGACTGAGCAGTGCTGTTGAAGTTGCCGATGTGATGGTCAAAGCTGCCAATGTTACGCTCGTAGAGCTGGAAGCAGCGCGCGGCAGCGGCATGATGACTGTCAAAGTAAACGGCGATGTAGGTGCCGTACGGGCAGCCGTAGAAGCAGGGCGGGCGTCGGCCATGGCAGACGGTTCGCTGGTTTCTGTGGATATTATTGCTCGTCCCAATGAAGATACGGCACGCGTTTTTGTCCGCAGCAAAGCGGCAAAGCAGCGTCCGAATTTCTATGGACAGACGGAAGTATCGGAAACCAAAGCCGCAGCAACTCCTGCAGCCAAAGAAGAAATTCACGAAACCGTTTCTGATACACCGGCAGCTCCTGCCGTACCGGAAGAAGCAGTGCATGACACAGCTTCTGATACAGCAGATACAACAACTGTCCAGAATGTATCGGCTGACGTGTCCGCGCCTTCTTTGAAGGATACAGACAGCGTTCAGGAAAAAAAGCCGCTGCCAGCCAAGAAACCGGCACGGCACACAAGACGGACGAGAAATACCAAGAAGACGAAGACAGCCAAGACGACATCGAAAATAACACCTGATGTATCGGATACAGATACGAATTCTCATACATAAATTTTTAAGAAGGTCATATTATGAAAATCGCAAAAGTAACTGGCTCTGTCGTTTCCACTAAAAAAGAAGACAGCCTGGTTGGTTCCAAACTGATGGTAGTCCGGTTTGAATCCAGTGAAGGAGTTCCGTATGGAAATGAAGAAGTTGCCGTTGATTATGTCGGTGCCGGCATTGGTGAGATTGTGCTGGTAGCCAGCGGCTCCGCTGTCCGCACTGCCCAGGCAATGCACGGCAAACCGATTGATTTGGCTATTGTTGGCATTATAGACTACTTAAATTCGTAATATATACATGCTGGGAGGTACTATTATGGCAAGTGAAGCATTAGGAATGGTAGAAACCAAAGGCTTGGTTGGTTCTATTGAAGCAGCAGATGCAATGGTAAAAGCTGCCAATGTATATTTGATTGGCTATGAAAAAATCGGTTCCGGTTTGGTAACCGTTATGGTTCGCGGTGACGTAGGCGCTGTCAAAGCAGCGGTAGATGCTGGCGCAGCTTCAGCGAAAGCTGTTGGTGAAGTCGTATCTGTTCATGTTATTCCTCGTCCTCATACGGATGTGGAAAAAATTCTTCCTCATTTGGACACGACTCCGGAACCAACTGCTGAATCATAAGAAATCATTCAGTAGGAAAGGAGCATTTGCTCATGAGTCAGACGAATTTAGCTAGTATCTTAACGGAAAAGATACTGGATAATGTAGCATATTTTGAAAATTTTAAAATTAAAATCGGCGTATCAAACCGGCATGTGCACGTCAGCCGTGCAGACCTGGATATCTTATACGGCAAAGGGTATGCACTTACCAAAAAGAGCGATTTAGGACAGCCGGGCCAGTTTGCCGCCAAAGAAACGGTAACGGTCAAAGGACCGAAAGGCGAAATGCAGCATGTACGTATTTTAGGACCTGTACGGTCGCAGAGCCAAGTAGAAATCAGCAAAACGGATAGTTTCCGCCTTGGTATCAAGGCACCGATTACGCTGTCAGGCCATTTGGACGGCACACCTGGCGTTACGCTGATTGGGCCGCGCGGCACTGTCGTTTTAAAGCAGGGCGTTATTATTGCCAAACGGCATATTCATATGACACCGGCGCAGGCAGCAGAAAGACATCTGCATGACGGGCAAATCGTCAATGTAGAAACATTTGGCGAACGGCATGGTATATTGGGCGATGTAGTGATTCGCGTATCGGATACAGCCGGGCTGGAAATGCACATCGATGTAGATGAAGCGAACGCCTGCTCACTAAGCAACAAAGATTACGTAATGATTAGTCCTGTACGATAAGGAGTGTACGCCTATGAACATAGACAACAACATATTGGCGGAATTTGCTTCGTTAGTAGCATCCGGCGATGTTCGCCCGTTTGAAGGCCCGTTGAAGGTAGGCGTTGACTTAGGTACGGCAAACATTGTTATGGCCGTCGTAGACAGCCATAACAATCCGGTTGCCGGTATGACCATTCCCTCTACCGTCGTCCGTGACGGCATTGTAGTAGATTATGTAGGCGCTGTACGGGCTGTACGGACGATGAAAAGCACGCTGGAAGAAAAACTGGGTGTAGAGCTGACGAAAGCAGCTACGGCGATTCCACCGGGAATTTTAGAAGGCAACGTGCGCTGCATTGCCAACTGTGTCGAAGGGGCGGACCTGGAAGTCACGCAGGTCATGGATGAACCTACGGCAGCAGCAGCTGTTTTGAAAATACAAGACGGCGCCGTCGTCGATGTTGGCGGCGGTACAACAGGCATCAGCATACTCAAAGACGGCAAGGTCATTTATACAGCAGATGAAGCCACAGGCGGAACCCACATGTCGCTTGTATTGGCTGGCTATTACGGCATTTCATTTGCCGAAGCCGAAACAATGAAAAAAGATGCCGCTAAGGAGCAGGAAGTATTTCCTGTCATACAGCCTGTTGTCGAAAAAATGGCGTCTATTGTACAGCGGTTTGTTACAGGCCGTGATGTATCTGACATATATGTAGTAGGCGGGGCCTGCTGCTTTACAGAGTTTGAAACTATTTTTGAAAAAGTCCTGCATATTTCGACGTGGAAACCGAATGATTGTTTATTCGTTACCCCATTGGGAATTGCAGTAAATCAATAAAACGGAGGTACGTACTATGAGCACGACAATTGATCCGGAAGTCCTGCAGCAACTTGTTGCCCAGGCAGTACAACAACTCAAAAACAATCAAGCCGCAGCTGCTGCACCGGTTGCACCGGCACAAGCTGATGAATACGGTGTATTTGGTTCTATGGATGCTGCTATTGATGCATCTGCCAAGGCACAGCATACACTGCTGTTCCAGACACCGGCCCAGCGCAAACAATGGGTAGATGTGATTCGCGAAACATGCCTGAAAAAAGAAAATATGGAAATCATGTCCCGCATGGCTGTAGAAGAAACAGCTATTGGCCGTTACGAAGATAAAGTCATCAAAAATACGGCAGCTGCTAAATACACGCCGGGCATTGAAGATTTGACAACCGATGCGCGCACAGGGGAACATGGCTTGGTATTGTTTGAATACTGCCCGTTTGGTGTTATCGGTGCCATTACGCCGACGACGAACCCGACCGAAACCATCATCAACAATTCTATCTGCATGATTTCCGGCGGCAACACTGTTGTTTTCAGCCCGCATCCGCGCGCTAAAAAAACATCTGTATTCTTGGTTCAGTTGTTAAATAAAGCGTTGTATGAAGCAGGCGCACCGCTGAACATGATTACGATGGTACGTGAACCGTCTATCGACGCTACGAATGAAATGATTGCCAGCCCGAAAGTCCGCATGGTCGTAGCAACAGGCGGCCCTGGCATTGTCAAAAAAGTTCTTTCGTCCGGTAAAAAAGCCATCGGTGCCGGCCCTGGCAACCCGCCGGTCGTCGTTGATGAAACGGCAAACATCGAACAGGCTGCGAAAGATATTGTTGCCGGCAGTTCTTTCGACAACAACGTACCCTGCATTGCAGAAAAAGAAGTATTTGCCGTCGATTCCATCTTTGATTACTTGGTCATCAATATGAAAGGTGCCGGTGCCTATGAAATCAAAGATAAAGATACGATTGAAAAACTTTGGCAGCTCGTTTCCAACGATAAAGGCGATGGCCCGAAAGTTGAATTTGTCGGCAAATCCGCCCAGTATATTCTCCATCAGATTGGCATTGAAGTAGAAGACAGCAAGCGGCTTATTATCATGGAAACCGATAAAGATCATCCCTTTGTACAGACGGAAATGCTGATGCCGATTTTACCGCTCGTTCGCTGCGATAATGTAGACCAGGCTATTGATTGGGCGTATGAAGCAGAACACGGCAACCGCCACAGTGCCATGATGCATTCTACCAACATTGCGAAATTGAGCAAGATGGCAAAACTCATGGAAACCACTATTTTTGTTAAAAACGGCCCGTCCTTTGCCGGCTTAGGCATTGGTGGCCAGGGCTACCCGACCTTTACGATTGCCGGCCCGACAGGGGAAGGCTTGACGAGCCCGCGTTCGTTCTGCCGCCGCCGTGAATGCGTCATGAAGGATATGTTTAATATTCGTTAACAAGGGAGGTTATGGAAAATGAATACCTGCCAAATTGTAACGAAGGTTGTTTCCGGGGAAGATGCCCTTTCTTTTTTAAAAACCTATGAAAAGGAACGTATTCTGATTGTCTGCGATACCTTTTTAAACAAAAATGGTACGATTAAGCTGGTTACCGATCAGATTGCGCCGAGCAATCAGACCGTCGTTTTTGACCGCTTGGTACCCGATCCGACATTGGATGTTGTCGCAGACGGCGTCAAAGAAGCCGTGCAGTTGCAAGCCACGGTGATTATTGGCTTTGGCGGCGGTGCGGCTATTGATACGGCGAAGGGCATTGTGTATTTTGCCATGGGTGGCAAAGCACTGCAGGCCAAACCGACATTTGCTGTCATTCCGACGACGAGCGGTACTGGTTCAGAAATGACTGCCTTTGCCGTTATTACGGATACAGCAGAAAAACGGAAAATTGCCTTGATTGATGACTTGATGTATGCCGATGTAGCCTTGCTAGATCCTCATTTGACCTTGAGCGTGCCAGCGTCTGTGACGGCGAACACCGGCTTTGATGTACTGACTCATGCGATAGAAGCGTATGTCAGCAAGACGGCAACGGATTTTACCGATGCCGTAGCCTGCCAGGCTGTATCGATGACGATTGCCAATCTGCCCAAATGCTACCATTACGGCGGCAATTTGAAAGCTCGTGAAAAGATGTCCAATGCCTCCAATATGGCAGGTATCGCCTTTAATATTGGCGGACTGGGCATGGTTCACAGCATGGCCCATCAGCTGGGCGGCATGTTCCATATTCCTCACGGACTGGCATGCGCTTTGTGCTTGACGACCGGGATTCTGTACAACAGCCAGGAAGCAAGCGTAGCAGCTAAGTATGCAGATTTGGCTTACCGCGTAGGCATCGTGCCTAGAACAGCAGCCGTTTCGACGGCAGTGCAGGCGTTATGTGCCGTCATTAAGGCGTTTATGCATGACATGTCTATGCCGACGCGTATTGGTGAATTGAAACAAGCCGTTTCGCGCAGCGACTATGAAGCGGTCATTCCGCAAATGGCAGCCAATGCCATGGAAGACAGATGCCTGCCAGGCAATCCCGTAGCTGTTACCCAGGAAATGTTTGAAACACTATTTAAAGCATTATATTAATATAGGCAGTCCCTTTGCATACTTGAGATGCGAAGGGACTGTTTTATCATAGTACGGCTATATATAACAGCCCAGCAGAATACAGAATATCATAGAAATACATACATAAAGGAGATGTGACCCAACCGTGAACGGGTGAATCACATCTCCTTTTATAGGTTACGTTATTGTTTACAAGTATGTTTTTATAAAGCGGCAATCGTGGTCAGTCCATACAATTTAGCTGTATAGGTCAATATTTCTTCGTTGAGATTACGGCCTTGTGCTTTTAATTTCTGCATATATGCCCATAACGATTCCAGTGTAGCCAGTGAATAGGTCATACATTCGCATTTGGCGTATACTTCAAAAGAAACAGTGCCTGCCGATGCTTGGGATTGGCGGAGCGGGCGGCCGCTTCGCAGAATATTGGGATAGGAAGCGACCGTTTCTGTAAGCCAGCGCAGCTGCTGCCGGAGAATTTGAATAATCAGCTGCCTTTTTTTCATGCTGATGGCAGGCAGTTCGTCTTTTATGCATTCGTATTCTGTCGGATAGGTGTATTCCATCATATAGCCGTATTTATACGTCATTAAGTTGCACTGATGTATCTGTGCGTCATATACGTCGCCATAATAGTGGCACAGTGTAGGTACGTCCCAAGCCATAAATTGGCTCATGCGCATGATGAAAAACGTTTTTTGGTCGTCTTGGCAAAGTGCACGGCGGGCAGTATTGTGCACGGCTGTAAACATTTGCCATTCCATGCCAATGAGTTTGGCAATCAGCGATTCTTTGGTAGCGGGTATATCGGGCATCATCATTCCTCCTTAGTATTCCTGCATGATATGCATGGTGCGCAGCGTCGTATCATGAATTTGTGCTACAATATCTTTGCAGTACGTGATGAGAAAATCATTGGGGCCGTCGGCAATGCCTTGAAGCCGCCATTCATCACGAATATCGACGCAGATATCTTCAATAAAAGAACATGTTTGCTGCGTGTCTTGGCAGGTACAAAGCTGCTGCAGCTTGTCATGCAGAAACGCGAGCTTAGGTAAATACTGCAGTCCGTGATGCGCCCATTTATAAAAGGGCATATAGCGTTTGTTTAATAGATAGGCCATGGATGTTGCAGCTTGCACAAAATCATACAGGGCGCAGTTGGCGGCGACGATTTCATGACGTTTCAGACAGCGGCTGTAATTATATTGGCCGCTTTGTGCCATGACAGCCGCGCGCACAGCAATTTTCTTTAAACGGACATCTTCGGGATAAAACTGTAGCAGCTGCTGGCGAATTGCCGTGAATTGACCTAGTGGGTCAGTAAAGACTTCGCCGCTAGTAGCTTTAGCCAAATATGTTTCAGGGATACGGTTCCATTCCAAGACCGTTTGCGGTGCCTGGGAAGAGCCGATAAACTGCCGGTAAAAGTCAGAAATACGAAAAACGCCTACGCGTCCTTCGCCGCCGGCAGTCGTGCGGCGGGTATAGCCGTGGAATTCTTGCGGTAATTGGGTATATGCCGTTTGGAGTGCCTGACCAAATTTTGCATAATCTTCGTTGGTCAGCCAAAGGCAGAACGAAGGGCCCCAGTCATGGTCTTGGGAAATTTCATCATCAAATCCCAGGCATTCCGAACCATCACCGACCAGACCGGCAGCTATACGGTGGCAGACGTCTGGAAATTGCTGATACAACATCGGTTTGCCGATTTCTTCGTAGTAGGCGCGGCAAAGGGCGAGTCCCTTACCGGTAGGATGTGTGCTGCCTGCAGGGGAAACGGCTGCCGTTTTCTTGGGCAGTGAAGCGTGGATGCTGTTGCGGGCTTTTTCGGCATTGTTGCAGGCTGTATAATACTCCTCGTTTTTGCCGAAAACGGATTCAATCGTTTGGGCAGCCTGTATGAAGAAATCATGGGCTTTTTGATATTGTCCGTTTTCCCAGGCTAACGTACCTGCCAAATTCAGCGCGTTGGCATAATGAATGCCTTTTTCCGGCAGCGACTCATACAAGGATAAGGCAAGATGCATATCCTGAAGCGCGGCTTCTTTGTTTTTTAGATAGTAATAGGCTGTTCCCCGGTTTACCAGAGAAATAGCTCGTTCTTCTGCGTGTCCCGGCAGAATAGAAATGATTTGCAGGGCATTGTCGGCATAGGAACGGGCTGTGTGATAGTCTTTGAGGTCTAAATAGACGAGTGACATATTGTTGAGAACAGCGGCATAGTGATAGCTGTGTTTGCCTTCCAGCCGCGTATAGATGTTGAGAGCTTCTTCGTATAACTGCAGTGCCTGCTTGTATTTTTTCATCAGCCGCAGCGTGCCGCCCAGATTGATGCGGTTGGTCGCATAATCGACTGTATCCTTATTGCCGCCGCTCAAAATATCCCGGCCGGCTTCTTCAAATGCCTGGGCTGATTCTGCGTACCGGCTTACACCGCGGTAATACGTACCTAATTCATTGAGTGCCGCTGTAAAAATCGGATCGTGCCCGCCGCAGCAAATCCGATGTTCGGCCAGCGTTCGTTTTAGAAAAGGTTCAATCGCGGCGGACTGTCCCTGGGCATATAATGCATCCAGGGAAGTAAAAAAGTCATGCAGAGAATGGTTCATAAACAGACCTCCTTATGACAACAGGGGTTGTCACACAAAGCGACAAGCCCCTGTTGATAGCAGCGTTTCATGGATAGTTTGTAATCGGAATGGCATAAACCGAAACGGGTTTCTTTAAACGCACTGAAAAAAAGACAGCATGTTTGCAGAAAAGAAATGGCGCATGTTGACAAACAGTCCATGTACCATTCCTCCGGGGATTATCCTGCAAAGGAGAAAATAAATTGATAGAATAACACACCGGCGATAGCACCGCAAATCGGACCTGCCAGCGGAATGATTGCGTAATCTTTCCAATGCGAAGACCCTTTGCCCGGAATCGGCATTACCGTATGTGCCAAACGCGGACCCCAGTCACGGGCAGGGTTGATAGCATATCCGGTAAGACCGCCAAAGGATTGACCGATAGAGACGATGATGCCGAATACATATAAGTTGCTCATGCCGATAGCTAAACCGGCATTGGGAGCGGGATGAAGACCAGCGGCAGTACCGATGCCCAAAATAGCAAAGAGCAGGACAAAAGTGCCTACAAATTCGCTCAAGAAGTTCAGCGGCAGATTGCGGACAGCCGGCGCTGTGCAGAATACGCCGAGTTTGGTTGCCTGATCTTCTGTAGCGGCAAACTGATCATGGAACATGATGGAGACTAAGGCACCGCCGCAAAAGCCGCCGGCCATTTGCGCGATGACATAGCCGGGAACCATATCCCACGGGAACAATCCGCCAACAGCCAGGCCGATTGTCAAGGCTGGATTGAAATGAGCACCTGAATACGCCCCAAAAATATAAGCAGGAATCATAACAGCAAGACCCCAGGCGCAAGTAATCATGCACAAACCGCCGCCTTGAAAGCTTGATTTTTTTAACAGGACGTTGGCAACAACACCGTTACCTAATAAAAGCAAGAGAAACGTACCGACAAATTCACAAATATATGGAAACATAATTTTCCCTCCTTATGGTAAATGCTCTGCATCGTGCAGATGTTTAGTTCCTTCTTCGACTTCTAAGGCGTATTTTTCATCCCAAGGGAGCTTATCTCCATCTTCTTTTAAGTATGCCAACAACGCAGGAATTCCTTCACCGGTTACAGAATCTACATAAAAAATCTTTTTGCAGCCTGTATTTTCGAGCCACAACGCCGCTTGGGGAAGATTGGCATATTCGTCGTGAATATGGGTTACGATACCGATGACTTCCCGCGAGCTGAGAGACACGATGTTGGGGCTGTACAAACTATACGGTTCGGCAGCATTGACCAAAAGCCCGACTATATCGGCTTCGTGAGAATACACAATAAGCGCTCTGGCGAGTGCTGGATTTTCACAGTATTCTCCCGGCGTATCAATAACGACATCGTGATAATATACGTACTGCGTTTTGTGGTAGGTGATTTTTTTTCCTTTTAATGCTTGTGTTAATGTCGTTTTTCCGGCACCTGTCCGACCAACTAGCATAATTTTTTTCATGGCATACAGTTCCTCCTTTCTATTCCAAATTAAGATATATAAGACTACGCCTTGGTAATAGAGCAGACGTCGAATCCAAGAACATTGACAGCATATGCCAGGGATTGTTCCCAAGCAATGGTCACATCCGAAATAGAACCGGTAACCACTAAGGTACCGCTGAATCGATCTACAAATCCCAAACGGATGGCAGCCGCTTTTAAAGCAATATCTGCCGTAATAATAGCCGTTTCATACGGTGTCTGGCATAAAATGCCGATAGCCGAATTTTTATAATCCACGTTGGGATCCAAACCGAGTTTTCTGTATAAAATAGGGTCAGGGCTGGCAATAATATGAGCCAGCGTAATCTGGCGGCCCGGTACGCTTTCCATGATAATACGGGACGAAATATCGTCCGTGTGCTGCAATATATGGTTTTTCATTACGGCATTCGTAGGAATATTCATAGTATAAAAAACTCCTTTTCGCAGTGAAACAATGACAAATACAGATATGTTTAAGATGCATACTTTCTATGTATTTATTGTAATAGTTTACCGAAGCGGCAACAAGGACGTATCTTATCGTTTTAGTCTGCTTTTGCGACTAATTTTTTTTGTTTTTGCAACTATTTTGTTCATATGCCGGAGAGTAACACTTTTTTGTTGTCTTTGGGATTGCCTTGTATGGTAATAGTGAAATTTTGCATAAAACCGTTGCATACAGAACAAGGCATGAATTCATGAATAAATCAATATCATGAGTTCATGCCTTGTTGTATGCAGATGTATTTTATATGGTAATCATCAGCAGATTTTATTGCCATTCGCAATCATTTTGAAACGCAGGCCCAGCAGTTCGGCAGCTCGTTTGCACATCAACATGCGTTGAAGAAAAATTTCAAAATAATCCATAAGGGAACAAATCGCTTCATCTAGTTCGATCGTTAAGGTAATTGTCTTTTTAGAAACATCTATTTTTAGTTTGGAAGATAAGGCTGCGTAATTGACTTGATCGTGTTTATCAAAGGTTTCGCGGATAGGATTACGTACACGGTTACGGCGTACATCTGTCTTATCTGCTAAAATTAAAGCAGCCGATATAGGGTCAACAGCAGTACCGCTGTTTTCGTCATGCTGGCCAATGGCCGTGATAATTCTGGCAATATCGTCAGGCGGCGCACCCCAGTCGCGGAGAAATTGAAAGGCCATCAATGCCCCTGTATGAGCATGGTCCATGCGGTTGATGCAATTTCCTAAATCGTGCATATACCCGGCAATACGAGCCAATTCAACGCAATGTTCATCGTAGCCTAGCTTTTTTAGCAGTTTTCCTGCGGTAACAGCGACTTTGGCAGCATGTTTTCGTGTATGTTCCGTATAGCCTAACATGCCTAATACATTATTTCCTTGTTCAAGATATACATTGAGTTCTTTAGCGTGCAGAATATTTTCATATGTAAATTTTTTCATACAGATAAAACGTTCCTTTCTATGAATCGTTAAGAAAACTAAATTATAATCGTTGAATTGCATCCAAGGCCAGTTCTGACCGTTCGCATTCATCAGCTGCCATGGTCAGTTGAAAACAAAGGGAGCTTCCCTTCATTTTTTCTGATGCGTAGCTTAGCCCATTGGTGCGTTCATCTAAAAAGGGCTTGTCAATTTGGTTGGGATCTCCGAGTAAAATAATTTTTGTACCCTTGCCGGCACGGGTGATAATGCTTTTGGCTTGATTTGGTGTCATATTTTGCGCTTCATCAATAATCAAATACGTCTTGATAAAGGAACGGCCGCGAATAAAATTGAGTGCTTCTGTTTGTATAATATTTCGGTCAAAGAGTTCATCAATTTTACTTTTTAATTCGACTTCGTTGGTATACCGTTCCTCCTCATTGGCGTCGAGTAATTGTTCTAAATTGTCAATAATAGGACGCATCAGCGGTGAAATTTTTTCTTGTTCATCACCAGGAAGAAATCCGATATCTGTATCAAACTGTGCATTAGGTCGGCAGATTAGGATACGGCGGTATTCACCTGTGGGATGATTAAATATTTTTTCAAGCCCTACAGCGAGTGAATAAAAAGTCTTTGCTGTACCGGCCTGTCCTTTGACGATAACCAAAGGTGCCTCTGTAGCCGGTTTCATTAATGCTTCTTGGAGAAAATATTGACCAGCATTCCGTGGTTTTATTCCATAAGGGGTGCAGCGTATATAGTCTAACGGAATGATTCGTTTTCCTTTTACTCGACCTAAATGGGTTTTGCGTAAGGATTGATCTGCCCGCAGCAACACGAATTGATTTTCTATCAGCATTGGGTGTGTCGCGTGCCCTTGTTCATCCCATTGATATATGTTTTCGACACCCAGTCCTTCTTCTTGGAAGTGATTAAAGGCTTCTTCGCTGGCGTAACACGGAATACGTCCTGTATATTGTTTTTCTTCAGGAATGACTTGTTCCGTACTAAAATCTTGTGCTTCAATGGACAACATTTGTGCTTTTAGACGTAATACGAGGTCTTTTGTAACCAATACAGGCGATGATGTTTCCAAACTTTTGCACACTTTGAGAATACGGTTATCTGCTTTGTCATCAGGCAGGTCTTCTGGAAGGCTTACATCGACACAGTTGGGTTCAACACGCAGTGTACCACCGTTTGGCAGAGAAACACCTGTCAGCAAGTTGCCGTGCAGCCGCAGTTTTTCTAAATACCGAATGGCTTTTCTGGCATTATATCCTCGCTCACCGTCCGCTTTTTTTAGACCATCCAGCTCTTCGAGTACGACAAGAGGAAGAACCAAGTGATTTTCTTCAAAGCAATGCAATGCGTAGGGCGCTTGAATTAATACATTCGTGTCGATTACATATGTTTTTGCCATGCTAATCCCGCCTCGTATAATATATTTGTAAGC
>DJEN01000108.1:0-3687 GCA_002431345.1 Megasphaera sp. UBA5897
ATTTCTGCTTTTTTCAAAACAGCACCGGTATCCATGCCTTCATCCAGCATCATAATCGTAACGCCGCTTGTCTTTTCCCCGTTTTTAATCGCATATTGAATCGGTGCGGCACCGCGATACTTCGGAAGCAGCGAGCCATGGACATTGAGACAGCCGTACTGCGGAATATCGAGCACGGCCTTGGGCAGAATTTTGCCATAAGCGATGACGATAATCACATCGGGATGATATGCTGCCAGTTCAGCAATTACAGCATCATCCTTCATGCTGTCCGGCTGTTTGACAGGCAGGTGCAGTGCCAGCGCCCTTTCTTTAACGGCAGAATACGTCACCTTTTTGCCCCTGCCGCGCTGTTTGTCCGGCTGTGTATAGACGGCAGCAATATCATAGCCGTCATCATATAATCGCTGCAGGGAAGGAACAGAAAAATCCGGTGTTCCCATGAAAATAATTCGTAATGGTTTCATTAGTCCACTCTCCGTAAATTTTCTGCTTTTTCAATAAATAACGTACCGTACAAGTGATCAATTTCGTGTTGGAAAATACGTGCCAAAAAGCCTTCCGGTTCATAGACAACGGTTTTGCCGTGGCGGTTTAAGGCGCGTACTTTAATCTTTTTGTAGCGGCTGACACTGCCGTAGTAGCCAGGTACACTCAGGCAGCCTTCCACTCCCATTTCCGTTTCTTCGGAATGGCTTAAAATTTCCGGATTAATCAGTTCAATCAATCCATTTCCATCATCTAAGACAACGATTTGTAACGATTGGTTTATCTGCGGTGCAGCTAGTCCCACACCTTCGGCAGCGTACATTGTTTCTGCCATGTCGTCCAACAGCTTTTTCGTATGTTTTGTAATATGGTCAACTGGTTTTGCTGTCCCTTTTAAAATAGGCGCACCAGCTTCTATGATTTTTAAAATGGCCATGCTTTCACCTCATATAATAATAACTTGTGTAAGATTTAATCCATCGTTTCATTATATAACAGATTCGATATTTATACCACTAAAAGATAGCAAATAGAATCAAAAAGCCGGATCTACATCAATCAGCACACCTGTCTGCCAGCACAACGGTTCTTGGCGGATATACGTTTTGACAGCAGATACGTCTTTTCCTTTAATTAAAATAATAATCCGGTATTTATTCCGTATCTTTTTTATCACATCCACATACGGGTCTGTGATTTCAACAGCTGAGCCATGCGTCGTATTCCAGTACTGCAGTGCCTTGGCAATATCATTGCCTTTTTTCCAAAGCTGTGTTTCGTCTTCATCTGTAATAATCAGCTTAATCATCTGATGAAAAGGCGGATACAAAAAGGCTTGGCGAAACTCAATTTCCTGTTTATAAAATGCAGGATAATCCTGTTTTTGTGCATACTGAATGACATAATGTTCCGGTGCATACGTCTGCATAATTACTTCTCCGGGAATCTGTCCCCGCCCGGCTCGTCCGGCTGCCTGCGTCAGCAGCTGGAATGTCCGTTCGCCGGCCCAATAAGCCGGCAAATTGAGCAGGCTGTCTGCCGACAAAATACCGACAGTCCGCACGTTAGCAAAATCATGCCCTTTGGCAACCATTTGCGTACCGAGTAAAATATCATACTCATGACGGCGGAAACTTTCTATGATATGGTCGCCGCTATTTTTGCGGCTCGTCGTATCCTGATCCAAGCGGACAATGCGGGCCGTCGGCAGCAGCTCATGCAGCTGTTCTTCTACTTTTTCTGTTCCCGTGCCAAAAAACTTGATGTATTTGCTGCCGCAGGACGGACAAACAACGGGAATCGGTTTTTCGGCTTCACAGTAATGGCATCGCAGCTGCGATGCTTGTTTATGATACACCATCGGCACATCACATGTATCACATTTGACTACATAGCCGCATTTACGACACATGACAAACGTAGAAAAACCACGGCGGTTTAACAAAATAATCGCCTGCTGTCTGGCTGCCAGTGTTTTTTCCAGCAAAGCCAGCAGCGCATCTGAAACGACACGGTAATTGCCGCGCGCCAGTTCATCGCGCATGTCTACAACAGTGACCTGCGGCAGGGGATGGTTTTTGATTCGTTTCTTTAATTCCAGAAGATGGTATTCTCCCGTTTTAGCGCGATAATAGTCTTCTATAGACGGCGTAGCGCTGCCCAAAATCACCGGACAGTGATAATACGCCGCACGTTTGCGGGCGACTGCCACTGCATGGTACCGAGGGGATTCTTCCTGCTTATATGAGGCATCGTGCGCTTCATCCACAATAATCAGCCCGATGGATTCAGCAGCCGTAAAAATAGCTGAGCGGGCGCCAATACAGATGTGGCTTTCTCCGCGCAGCATGCGGAGCCAATTATTTTGCCGTTCCCCTTTGGAAAGCTGGCTGTGCATGACGACGACATCTGCACCAAAACGTCGAATAAACCGGCGGACGATTTGACCGGTTAAAGCAATTTCCGGCACCAAGACAAATACCTGTTTTCCCTGCTGCAGCACATCAGCAGCCAGCTGCATATATACTTCCGTTTTGCCGCTGCCTGTAACGCCGTGCAGTACATACGTATCACCCTGCGTATCTTGGCGAACGACTGCAATGGCAGCCTGCTGTTCTTTTGTCAGAACAATACCGGTATCTGTCGGCAGCGTCTGCAGCAGATTGGCTGTCCGGCGTGTTTTTTCTATGACACGTATCAGACCGGTTGCACTCAGATTGCGAATAACAGCCGTGCCATAGCCCTGTTTTATGGCTTCTTGGCATGGCATTTCTCCGGCTTGTTTGATATCCTGCAGTAATTGGCTTTGCCGAGGTCGGTGTGTAAGCATCTGCTCCGTATCATCTCGAACAAATTGAAGCCATTTTTCTTTCTTGTCAGCTACTTTATTTTTCCATTTTTTTTCGCTGCGGATACAGCCTTTAGCAAGGAGTGCTCCCGCAACGGCAGAAGAAAACTTCCGCTGCAGCGTGTGCTTGGAAACGCAGCCTTGTTCTTGTATATACGCCACGGCACGCTGTTCTTCGTTTGACAGCGGCGCTTTTGCTGCCGTCGGCACATAATATTCTTCAGCAGTAATTCCCTTTTTTTCTATCATAAAAAGGCGCAGTGCATCAGACAGACTGCACAAATAATACGTATGGATCCAAAGCGCTGTTTGAATCATTTCTTCCTGAAATCCATTTTGAATCGATAAAACAGCTAAAATCGGCTTTACCGTAAAGGAGAGGTCTTTACCCGTACCTTCTTTTACGGCAATGACAATGCCCTCTTCTCGTCGTGACCCAAAAGGTACCAGCACCCGGCTTCCTATGTGTATGTCCATTTCCTGGGGAATGGTATACGTAAACGTCTGCTGCAGCCGTTTGGCTGTCGTATTAATGATAATTTCTGCAATCATGCGCAGCTCCTGTATATGCGAAAAAATACAGGGGCTTGCAAAACAAGCCCCTGTACATTGTACCATATTCAATTATCGGATACCAGCGAATATTATAAGCCAGCTTCTTTGCGAAGAACATCTGCTTTATCAGTTTGTTCCCAAGGAAGATTGAGATCATTGCGGCCAAAGTGACCATACGCAGCTGTTTGTTTATAAATCGGGCGCTGTAAATCGAGCATTTCAATAATGCCGGCCGGACGAAGATCGAAATGTTTGCGAATTAAATCTACAATCGTTTCGTTGGCTACTTTGCCGGT
>DJEN01000108.1:3808-4242 GCA_002431345.1 Megasphaera sp. UBA5897
CATTTGTCAGCCAAGCCGGCAGCAACGATGTTTTTAGCTACATAGCGGGCTGCATAGGCTGCAGAACGGTCAACTTTAGTAGGATCTTTGCCGGAGAATGCGCCGCCGCCGTGACGAGCCATGCCGCCATACGTGTCGACGATAATCTTACGGCCTGTTAAGCCAGAATCACCCTGCGGACCGCCGATAACAAAACGGCCTGTCGGGTTGATGAATAATTTGGTCTTTTCATCGAATAAGCCTTCCGGAAGTTCCGGTTTGATGACGTATTCGAGCAAGTCTTTTTCGATTTGTTCACGCGTTACTTCCGGGCTGTGCTGTGCAGAAATAACAATGGTATCAATGCGAACCGGTTTACCGTCTTCGTATTCCACCGTAACCTGTGTTTTGCCGTCCGGACGGAGATATGCCAGTGTACCGTCTTTGCGGACTTT
>DJEN01000080.1 GCA_002431345.1 Megasphaera sp. UBA5897
GGACATTCAAAAGCAGATAGACATCCTCAAGGAATACAAGAAATCCGTCATCACCCAAGCTGTTACTAAAGGCCTTGACCCGAACGTAGAAATGAAAGATAGCGGGATGGAATGGATTGGGAAAATGCCTAAGCGTTGGATTTATCCCAAGATTACTTATATATTAGATATTGAACATGAATATCCCATTGGAGATGGTGATCATGGAACAATTAAGGCAAATAACTATGTTCAGGAGGGAATTCCTTTTATTCGTGTACAAAATCTTGGATTTGCTGCTCCTTTGCGATTAGACGATGTTGTTTATATTACAAAAAAACAAAATATAACTATAAAAAATAGTACCTTAAAACCTGATGATATATTATTTGTAAAAACGGGAGCAACTATTGGTAAAGTAGGAATAGTGCCTAAAGAATTGCTAATATCAAATACAACTTCTCATGTGGGGAAAATTACTGTCAATCAAAAAATAATTGTTCCAAGATTTCTTTTTTATGCTCTTAGTTCAACAGTTGGATATAAACTTTTATGGGATATTGCTGGTCAGAAGAGTACGCGTCCAGAATTATCAATAGAAGAAATAAAACGTTTACATATTATTCTTCCTGATTCATTGCAAGAACAACAAAATATAGTCGATTACCTTGATGCTCAATGTGCAGATATTGATGCTGCCATTGCAGGCAAGCAGAAACAGCTAGATGTTCTTAAGGAATACAAAAAATCGTTGATTTACGAGTATGTAACTGGCAAGAAGGAGGTGCCTTGTCGTGAATACGATCCTTCCTGAAAAGACGTACCAACAGTTTATCCTGAAAAAACTAATAAAAAACGGCTATCTCGTCCGGAAGAATTCGGATTATGACCGTGCCTTTGCCATGGATAGGGAATTGTTCTTTCGATTCCTGCAAGATACCCAGCCCGATACCATGGCAGCTCTTCGCAAGCGGTATCAAGAAAAAACGGAAGATATCCTTATTCGGCAGTTCAATGCGACCGTAACGAAACAACCTGGTAATCTCTTGCATACCTTGACGCACGGCTTAGTGATTTCTAGTCGTCATTTGGATTTGATGTATACGAAGCCGGCAACGACGTTTAATCAACATCTGCTGCAGCAGTATGAGAAGAATTTATTTTCTGTTATGGAAGAAGTCCGAGCAGACAAGACCCAACGAATCGACTTGGTCATTTTTCTCAACGGCATTGCCATCATGTCCTTTGAATTAAAAAGCAATGCGGCCGGCCAATCTTGTAAGGAGGCGATAGATCAGTATCGGCACGATCGGGACCCCAAGAATCGGCTCTTTTTATGGAATGCAGGTTGTCTCGTTCATTTTGCTATGGATTCGGAACAAGTCTATATGACGACGAGACTAGCAGGAGCATCTACGCGTTTCTTGCCTTTTAATAGAGGACAAGGACAAGGCAACGCGAGAGGTGCCGGCAATGAAATCAATCCGAAAACCGGATTGGGCGTAGACTATATGTGGGATGATATCTTGCAAACAGATACGGTGTTGGAACTTCTTAGCAAGTTCCTCTTCGTCGATGGCAAAGGCGATTTAATTTTCCCGCGGTATCATCAACTGGACTGCATTCGAAAAAGCATTGCCGATGTAAAAAAGAATGGGACGGCACATAATTATTTGATTCAGCATAGTGCCGGTTCTGGGAAAACCAATACGATTACTTGGCTGGCCTATCGGCTGGCATCGTTGCATGATAGGCAGAATCGGCAGATTTTTGATACTATCTTGATTGTGACCGATCGGGTCGTTGTCGATCGTCAGCTGCAAAAGGCTGTACAATCGATAGAACATCAAGATGGCCTGATTCGGGTCATGGACGATGCGTGTAGTTCTGCCGACCTTGCCGAAGCCTTGCAGGGACATACAAAAATGATTGGCACGACGATTCAGAAATTTCCCTATATTGTAGATGCTGTCACGCAGCTGAAAGATAAGCATTTTGCCGTTCTCATTGATGAAGCCCATAGCTCGACGGCTGGCAAAGATATGGCAGCTGTTACCCAATCGCTCGCTTCTGGGGATGATATAGAAGAGGATGTACAAGATCGGATTCAAGACAAACTCAATCAGCATGGTAAGCCAAAGAATGTTTCGTTCTTTGCCTTTACGGCAACGCCGAAGGGGAAAACATTGCAGCTTTTTGGCACACCGAATGCACAAGGACAGAAGGAAGCCTTTCATTTGTATTCGATGAAACAAGCGATTGAAGAAAGGTTTATCCTCGATGTACTGGCAAATTATGTGACGTACCAGACTTTTTATACGTTGCATAAGGTCGTTGCAAATGATCCGGAATATAAGACAAGGGAGGCAAAACGCAAGATTCATCGCTTTGCCATGTTGCAAGATACGAATATTACGCAGCGTATTCAGATTATTGTCGAACATTTTCGCAAAAACGTCATGGCTGAATTAGGAGGAGAAGCCAAGGGCATGGTGATTACCGGGTCTCGGCAAGAAGCGGTCAAATATAAACAAGCTTTTGATGCGTATGTGCAAAAAAAGGGATATTCGAATATGAACGCATTAGTGGCTTTTTCCGGAAAAATGAAGATACACGGCGTAGAGTATACGGAATCCGGTATGAATGGTTTTTCAGAAAAACGGACGGCTGATACATTTAATACGCCAAACTATCGGATATTGTTTGTAGCCAATAAGTATCAAACCGGCTTTGATCAGCCCAAACTTTGTGCCATGTATATTCTGAAAAAATTACAAGGTGTCAATGCCGTACAGACGCTTTCTCGGCTCAATCGTACGTATTCTTCGGATGATAAGAAAACGGTTGTCTTGGATTTTGTCAATACGTATGAAGACATACAACAGGCCTTTGCCCCTTACTATGAAGCAACTCTTTTAGCCAATGAGATGACCCCGAACACGTTGTATCAGATTTTACAAACCATCGAGGCATACCATGTCATAGAGCCGGCCGATATAGACGCATTTAACTGCCTTTGCTACAAAAAGCAAGATGCTGTTCCGGATAAACGGCTGTATTATTTAGAAAAGACAAAACAAAACATTAAGGCATTGGATACACAGAGCCAAAACGAAATGATAGCACAATGTAAGAAGTTTTGTCATACCTATGAATTTTTACAGCTCATGGACTGTATCGAAGAGGAAAGCGTGCATCAGAAGTATCGTTTTATATCCGCTCTGATTCCGTTGATGACCAGTAACCATGCGGCCAGTTCCCTTGACCTTCGCGGTAAAATTACGGTGACGCATATTGTAAATGAACAGACTGGCCAGTATACCCATCAACAGGTGATTGCTAAACCGGCTATTACAATTTCTGATGCGATGTCCCGAAATGGAAAAAACGAAAAGAAAGAGAAACTATCCCAAATTATTGATGAGATTAATCAGACCATGGGAAAACAGTACGATCGGGATACGACTATCCAATCGGTATTGCAAATACAAGATATGCTGCGGCAGTCGCATACATTGAAAACGGCAGCACAGCATAATACAGAAAGCGATTTTGAAAAGACTTTTTATAGAGATATGGATGAACTTCTTATACGTCATGTCGAGCAAAATGAGGACTTCTTTGGATTATTGTTAGGAAATGAAGAGATAAAGAAACAAGTGTTAGGCATATTTGTGAATGAAATGTACAGGGAATTTCATGGCGAATAAATACATAAAAAGAGTAATTTCCCGATGCATGGCATACGGTGCTCAACGGGAGATTGCTCTTTTTGTATGTGAACGTATTTGATTTTACGAATCAATATAAAACCCGCGCACATCTCCATATAGAGAACTGTGCACGGGTTTTATGTGTCATGTGGTTTCTGTATGAAACTATAATAATGTTGCGAAGTAGCCTGCCAAGAGGACGGAGGTAATCGTTACAGTAACGAAGCCGCCGACAATCATGGATGGGAACATGTTGGCCATCAGGTAGCTGCGTTCGATTTTGTCATCAGAAAGAGAATTGCAGGTCATTTCGGTGATGATAGCGTCGCACGGGAAACCGTAGAGAGCTGTCAGGCCGTTGGCAAATGCCATGTAGAAGGACATGCGCAAAATCTTTGCGATGATGAAGGACGTGATTGCCATGCCGATTACGCCGATAATAATCAATGTAATCATCGGGCCGATAATGGTGATGAGCATATCCGGTGTGCAGTCTTTGAGGCCGTCGAAAATAAACATCATCAAGGCAAACATGATAATCCAGTAGGAGCTGGAACGGCTCAAGGTGTTGGTTTCCAAGAAGCCGATATGCGTAGCGGCAACACCTAAAACAAGTGCCCAGATAGCACCGTTTACCGGTGTTACTTGGCCAAGGAGCGTAGCAAACCAAGCGACCAGGGCTAATTTGCCAAGCATGAATACGCCTGTGTTGTAGGATGCCGGCATTTTGGGCAGCAGCTTTTTGACGTGGCTGTCGTCGGCAATGGCTGTCAGGCCGATGCCTGCCATTTCATCAATTTGTTCCGGTGTCAGTTTTACTTCACCGGAGCGATATTTTTTGAGGAGGCGTTTGCCTTCCATTTGCAGGCAGATGGCTGTCAAAGGATATCCGGCAAACCCTTGTACGCAGTACATGGTAATTGCGAAGACAGATGCTGTCATCAATCCGGCTTTGGCCGCAGCGACTTTCATAATCGTAGCAGCGACAATACCGCCGGTAAGAGGCGGCAGACCGGCAATGACTAATTCTCTGGGCATAAAGTACTGACCGATAAAATAGCCGAGACCGCACATGCCGGCAAGACCTGCCAGACAAACGACGACGGTGCGCCATTGTTCGATAAGTTGTTTAATGCTGATAATGGTACCGATATGTGTAATAATTAAAAAGATACCGATAGTGCTGCCAAAAGGAATCAATCCAGCCATCGTGACGATTTCTTTTGGAAAACATGTCCAGTAGCCAATCAGCATTACGCATGCCGTAACAAAAACAGAGGGAATCCATGCTTTTGTTACGTTGGAAACCCATTCCCCGATAACATAGGCAATGGCACAGATAACAAAGGCGGAAACAAAGTTCATTAAAACCATAAGGAACCAACCTTCTTCCATAAAAAATAAAAAAAGTGATAGACAGACAGGAAAATAAATAAAGTATTTCTATATCTGCTAATGAAGAAATCATACCATTAAACGGGATTTATAGTCAACCATTTTCAAATGGAAATATTAACAAAATCAAGAAAAACTTACATATACATAAAAAAATTAAAATTATTTTTGAAAAGAGAGCAAAAAAATCCGCTTTATCTTTATAAAAGACAAAACGGACATATTATATATATAACCTAAATATAACATTAAGGCATGCTGATTCCTTCTTGATTGTTCATAGAAAAGCCGCCTTTTTCTACATCATCAAAATCCAGATTGGGGTCGTATTCTTTGACGGCTTTTAGCTTTTTGACTAGACCGTACGGATGTTTTACGGACAATACGTCGCTTTTGCCGGAAAGCACCCAGAGAACTTTGTAGCCTTGCGGTTTACAATGAAGCCGTTCTTCGCCCTTGCCGTCTGTGAAATAGACGAGCAGGTCAATGCGTTTGCCGTTGGCGTATTCAAACACCGGAGAATACGCTGTGCCGCCGCGGACATCGAGACGGCTTTTGACATCTTCCAGAGAGCGCACGGCATAGGTGCGGCGGATTTCATCGTCGCATTCGATGATGGTGATTTCGTGTTTATACTGACGGACGACGTGCAGTACTTCCTGCATGGCTTGTTTGAATTCATCGTCGCTGATACTGCCGCTGATATCCAGGGCAATGTACAGTTTGGCTGTGTACGAGCGCAGTTCTCCGGGCAGGTCGAGACGCAGAGGCTGGCGCCGGTTGCGGCGCATCGTCGTTTTTTTCATGCGGTTGGCTACAGAGCCGACCAACTTTTTGAGATACCAATGCCAAGGCAAGTCGCTGTCTGTTTCTTTCAGCGAGGCCAGCATGCTTTCCAGATAGTTGGAAAGCGTTCCTTTATGCGCCGCATCAATGTATTTGGCTGTAAATTTTTGCAGGGACTGGACATCGCCAGTATCCGATTCATCCCAAATATCATGAGTTTTTCCCATTTGATACGAAGTGCTGACTGTTTCGTCTTTTGAACTTCCTTCATCCGGCTTGTCTGTCTTGTCCGTGCGCAAATCTAATGCCGTTTGGATTTTTTCTACATAGTACTCGAAGGATTCAAACGGAGCTAAGAGCAGGGAATAGTTCATATTGACCCATTCCAGCGTCGTGGAAAAGGGCGGCAGATGATCTAAATACGTGTTGACAACGACATCCATGGCCAGATTCATGGCAAGACGGCTGTAGCTGTTTTTTAGCTCTTTGGCGCGTACTAAATGCATGGATACGACATGGAGAATTTGGTGCTTGATGGAACTTTCCATCTGTTCTTTGGAAAGCGGCAGAAAAATAAGCGGATTGAAATAGAGGATATACTGCGTCTTTTTGAAATTGACGCCTGTCGCATCGGCTAAGTCAAAGCGGATTTCTTTGCCCATTTGAAAGAGAAAGTAGCCAAAAAAGTTGTCTTTGTCTTCCATAAGGCTGAGGTTGAGCGTATCGACAAAGGCAAAGAAGTCCGTCCGGAACGCGGCAGGAATGATGGCTTTTTGCCGGCTGTTTTGTTTTTTGCGCAGTTCATCGGCAAGAAGGGAAGCCTGCTGGTACAGCAGACTGGCTTGTACCGTAAGATTTGTGTCCATAGCTATCACCCGATGTGCCGAAAGGCTTGGAAGTACGTGTCGATAAAGTGGTCATTATCGAGGGCTTTGGCGTAGACATGGGGATTGTTGGCTTTCATATCTTTCATGATGCCGATACGCAAATCGATGGGATACAAAGCGAGAAATGCCATGAAGCGGGTAATAGCGGCTTGTTCGTCCGCCGTTTCTTCTTTTTGAAATGCCATATCCAGCTTCTTTAAGATGTTTTTGGCTGCTAAATAAAGCCGTGTATGGCTTTCGGCATGGACGCGCTGCGTCAGGCTGTCTGCAAGCGGAGAAGCGGTAAATACGTCCGCATAGGTGATGAGCGGCTGCGTATCTGATGCTACAAAATTGACAAATTCTTCTGCAATCAGTTTGCCGACATTGCCGCGGATTACGTTGAAGAAAACCGTTTTGGAAACGGGATGCTGTTCATAGAGCTTATAAATAGCGGAAATACGTTCATAGCTTCGCGGCGTGGCGTTGATGTCATCTTCGTTGTGTTTATCCAAGTAATCCGGGAAGGTGGAAATAAATTCCATGACTTTGGGGGCAATACCGGCTTCGCTGGCCCAGTCCAGCCATTGCAGATAATCGGCTTCCATATACAGCCAGACAAACCGGTTTTCTTGGGCAGCGTCCATTTCGACGGCTTCGTAGTCATAGGAATCGGCAGGGTTCATGGCTGCCAAAATATGTACGTTTTGGGGCAGCACATAGCCATTGATTTCCCTGTTGAGGATGAGGTTCATGAGTTCCTGCTGCACTGCGTGTTCACAGCGGTTGATTTCGTCAATAAAAAGAAGAACGGTGTGCCCTTTGGCAATTTCAGCATCAATGGCGCGCAGTTTGTGATGCACGGCATAGATCGTGGTTTTTTCTTCGGCCTGTTTGCCGGATGCATCTGTGCGGTAATAGGTTTCAATAGTCGGCAGGCCGCCGATTTCCCCTTCTTTGAGGAGGTTGCCGTCGATGCCGATAAGGCTCCAGTTATTTCTTTGAGCAATATCTTTGGCAAGGGAGGTTTTGCCAATACCGGTTTCCCCGACGAGAAGCGGTACAGCTCCTGCTTTCAAAACGAGTTCTGCGCTGTGTAATGTATCAATAAAATTCATGATGAGGCTCCTTACTGAATGGTTAATTTTTCATCTACGGTAATTCGTTTGGCTTTCTTACTGCCATAGGCATCGACAAGCAGTACCTTTTCCAACGGCGATAAGGCATCCATCGGGCAGTTGATGAAATTGCGGACATAGGTTTCATCTACATCATCCTGTGAGAGTACTTCTTTTAGGAGAGCAGTTAATTCATCTTTGGGTACGACAATGTCTTTCGGTACGTATTTTAGTACGAGGATATTGAGCTGAATGAAATGCATAAATTGTTCTTTGGTCACTGTTGTCACGAGACGGACGGCCTTTTCCGTTTGCTTTACAGCCATACAGACGGCATCATAGTCTGGATTTGGGATATACCGCAAGGCTTCATAATTCGCATTGACAGCGGCTTTTTGTACGGCCGGGCTGGGATTTTTGATATATTGTACGGCATCGTAATTTTTTTGTACGGCTTGGAGCTGCAGTGTTTCTGTTGGCTGGCCTATGTATTTAATCGCCCAACCGGACTGCTGCAATGCTGCTTGTATCAAGACTTCCGAAGGATGCTTGATATAGGCCAGGTTGTTCCAGCCGTGCTGTACGGCCTGCAGCAGCAGCGTTTCCGGCGGATTTTCCAAAAACTGGATGGCCCGCGGCGTATTGGCGACGGCAGCTTCCTGCACGGCTTGGGACGGATGCGGGATGTACTGCAGTGCCAGGCCGTTTGTCTGCACTGCCAGCAGCTTCATTTCTTCCGTAGGATTCTCTATGCGTTCGATGACATAGGGGTTATTTTGTATCATGTTGAGGTATTTGGCTGTATCCATGCTTGATTCCTTCTTTCGTTATATAAATGTATCATACTACAAAAAAAAAGAGACCTGCAACTTTTTTATATGGATTGCTGCAAGTCCCTATAGAGATATATTAGCCTTTGGGTAAGCTGCTCAGACGATACAAATGGATAAAGGTGTCTTTGATGCGGGTAAACTGGAACGTGTCTACTTTGACTTCATATGGCTTTCCCTTGGCTGTATAGACATTGGTCAGCTTGGTCGATACGGTATACGTTCCTTTTACTTTGTCTGCATGGAAATCAGCAGCGTATTCATTGATTTGATGAATTGTTTTGTTGCGCTGAATCGCCATGGCGTCTAACGTGCTGCCGTATTTTTCGACATACAGCGTGCAAGAAATCGTTTCGAGACTGCTGGGAAAATCCATAGTCTGCAGCCCTTGGAGAGAATCCATATCGACATAGACGATACCGTCAGGCTGTGTACTGAGGACACGATAGCGCAATGGATTGTTAAGCAGGGTGTCCGAATCCATGGCAAATGCTGAAACAGATGCCAGCAAAGAGAAACAAAGCATTGCCAACAGAGATATCATATGTTTCATGAGTAAAAACTCCTTTCTATGACCGTGTGTTTAAATATAATGTATGTATATTATATCATAGAAATGCAAGAGAAAAATGGCAGCAGGTGCATTGTATATAAATTGTATAAAAACTGTATACAAATTGCTATGTAAGTTAAACATATATTCTAAATATGAATTATAAAAACATATTATAGATAGCTGATAAGAATATACAAGGAAGGCGGTATCAAAAATAGCCATGTGGGAACGTATTAGTCCCGATTAGGACGCTCTTTGCGAGGGGCAAGCCTTGCAGAAATGATGGAAATATCATAGAATGTTTTTATGGAAAACGTAAATCCGAAAGACTGTTGAATAAAGTTCTTGATGACCATCGTGTGTATTGGGGAAAGGATTGGTTCATATGTTAGATTTTCGTATCCATACATTTTTATGCGTTTGCCGACACATGAACTATACAAGAGCTGCGGCAGAACTGAAGATTACGCAGCCGGCAGTATCACAGCATATTCGGTATTTGGAAAACGAATTCCAGACGAAATTGTTTACGTATGCCGGAAAACGGCTGGAACTGACCCAGGCGGGACAAATTTTGCTGAATGCGGCAACTACGATCAATCATGACAACGTAATGCTTAAACAGCGGATGCATGATTTACAGCAAAGCAATACGTCGCTTATTTTTGGTGCGACCCATACGATTGGCGAGTTTGAGATTATCGACAAACTGGCAGAGTATTTGCATGCCAATCCAACCGTTAATATCCGGATGAAAATTGCGGATACAGACGAACTGCTGAAAGCGGTTGATCAGGGCAGTATTGATTTTGCCGTAGTAGAAGGGTTCTTTGAACAGGGATTGTATGAAACCATGCTTTTTTCCAACGAACCTCTGATTGCTGTATGCGGCGCCGCTTATGACGCACCGCCGGTCATGTCACTGACGGAACTGCGCCAGCAGCGTATTATTGTGCGGGAAAAAAGTGCAGGCGCCAGAGAGTTACTGGAACGCAGCTTGGCAGAGCATGGTCTTTCTGTCAAAGATTTTTCCTATCGGCACGAAGTAGGCAGTCCGCAGGCTGTCAAAGGATTAGCCTGCCGAAACTGCGGTATTGCTTTTTTGTATGAAAAATCAGTGCGAAACGAAGTAGCCACAGGTATTTTGCGGGAAATTTCTATTCGTGATTTTTCGGTGACGCATGCGTTTACTTTTTTGTGGCGCAAAGGCAGCATTTATAGCGCTTTGTTTAAACAGGTCTATGAAAAGTTAAAAGGCTGATAACCAAGGTGCTGTACTGAGAAATTTATATATTTTCTGAAAGGGTGAAACATCATGTTATATTCAACAGAAGTTAAGAATATGTGTCCTGTTGCTAAGGGTGCATATCATGGACCGGCACCGATTCCGGAAGAAGGCAACTGGGTACAGGTCAAAGAAATTAAAGATGTCAGCGGCTTGACACACGGTATTGGCTGGTGCGCACCGCAGCAAGGTGCCTGCAAACTGACATTGAACGTCAAAGACGGTATCATTGAAGAAGCATTGGTAGAAACGATTGGCTGCTCCGGCATGACCCATTCCGCTGCTATGGCTTCTGAAATTTTGCCGGGCAAAACACTTCTCGAAGCCCTCAATACAGATTTGGTCTGCGATGCTATCAACGTAGCTATGCGCCAGTTATTCCTCCAAATCGTATACGGCCGTACACAGACAGCATTTTCTGAAGGCGGTTTGCCGATTGGTGCCAGCTTGGATGACCTTGGCAAAGGTCTTCGCAGCCAGACAGGTACGATGTTTGGTACCAAAGCAAAAGGTACTCGTTACCTGGAAATGACAGAAGGCTATGTTACACGCATGGCGTTGGATGAAGAAAAACAGGTTATTGGCTATGAATTCATTCACCTTGGCAAAATGATGGAAGCAATCAAAAAAGGCGTAGAACCGGCAAAAGCAATGGAAGACGCTAAAGGTCATTACGGCCGTTTTGATGAAGCAGATTCATATATCGACCCAAGACAGCAATAGGAGGAGAAAACCATGGAATTATTTGAAAGCTACGACAGAAGAATAGATAAAATCCTCGGCGTACTGAAAGAATACGGCATTGGCAGTGTAGAAGAATGCCGTGATATTTGCGCCGCAGCCGGCCTGGATCCGTATAAAATTGTCAAAGACGTACAGCCTATCGCTTTTGAAAACGCAGGCTGGGCATATACAGTAGGGGCAGCTATCGCTATTAAGAAAAACGCGCGTACAGCTGTAGAAGCTGCGAAAGCTATCGGTGAAGGACTGCAGGCATTCTGCATTCCCGGCTCTGTTGCAGAAGACCGCAAAGTAGGCCGCGGCCACGGCAACTTGGCTGCTATGCTGCTTCAAGATGAAACGAGCTGTTTCTGCTTCTTGGCAGGCCACGAATCGTTTGCTGCTGCAGAAGGTGCTATCGGCATCGTCCGCAACGCCAACAAAGCACGTAAAGTACCTCTTCGCGTTATCCTTAACGGCCTTGGCAAAGATGCGGCACAGATTATTTCCCGTATTAACGGCTTTACATATGTACAGACACAGTTTGATTATAAAACCGGCGAACTGCATATCGTTCGTGAAATTCCGTATTCCAAGACGGAACGGGCAGCTGTCCGCTGCTTCGGCGCTGATGATGTGCGTGAAGGCGTAGCTATTATGCATCACGAAGGCGTAGATGTTTCTATTACAGGCAACTCTACCAACCCGACACGTTTCCAGCATCCTGTTGCCGGCACATACAAAAAAGAATGCGTAGAAATGGGCAAGAAGTACTTCTCCGTAGCATCCGGCGGCGGCACAGGCCGTACACTTCATCCGGACAACATGGCAGCAGGCCCTGCTTCATACGGCATGACCGATACAATGGGTCGTATGCATTCTGACGCACAGTTTGCAGGTTCTTCTTCTGTACCGGCACACGTAGAAATGATGGGTTTTCTCGGCATGGGCAACAATCCGATGGTTGGCGCATCCGTAGCCGTTGCTGTAGCTGTAGAAGGCGCAGCGAAAGCAGGCAAATTCTAACAAATAAAAAACATTCGCAATATGCAAAACGCAGTTTCCAAATTCGGAAACTGCGTTTTTTGACGTGCCTAAAGGGACGTGATATAATATTTTTGAAAAATAGACACAGTCTGCGGGCTATCCAAGAAGAATGATAAGCACTCTTTTGCGGATAGCTCGTTTCATGTAAGCATGTATAGTAACAGGTGTTAATAGGTGTTGTGAAGTATAATACTTTAATCTAACAGCGGGGAAGGAGTATTTGATGCGTGGTAGCAAAAAAATAGCCATCATGGCAGGACTGATGATGATGGCGTCAGTATCAGTTGTTGGGGCAACGTTTCATCCCGGTGACCGGGGAAACCAAATTACGGAAATTCAGCAAGCCTTAGTACAAAATGGCAGTGATATATTAGTAGATGGTGATTATGGCACGGGCACGCAGGAAGCTGTCAAAGCATTTCAGATGAGTCACGGCTTGGATGCGGACGGCATTGTCGGTGAACAGACGTATGAAGCGCTGATGGGGACGGCTATGCCGGAAAATATGAGCAGCCATTTCGAAGAAAAACATGCGATTACAGAACGCATGGTCAGTAATATGGTATTTCCTATCGTAACAGCCAATAATGAAATTCGAGTTATTCAGCAGGCATTGGCTAATCAAGGATACAACGTTGATGTCGATGGCGTTTTTGGCGTAGGTACAGAACAGGCTATCCGCAAATTCCAGGAACAGCACGGCTTGGAAATCGATGGTGTCGTCGGCCGCGCTACGTTTTATGAATTGACGGGACAAGTACTGCCGACCGGTCCGGTACGCCGTTTTGGCAACGGCGGCTATGGCAGCCGTACCGGTACAGCTAATTCTGCATTGGCACAACAGCTGCTGGGGATTGCCAACCAGTATAAAGGGGTTCCTTATGTATTTGGCGGCACGACGCCGTCCGGGTTTGACTGCTCCGGCTTTACGCGCTACGTCTATTCTGCTGTAGGCATTGACCTGCCGCGCATGGCCGATGAACAATACGACGTCGGCTCTGACGTATCCATGTCCAACTTGCAGCCCGGCGATTTGGTCTTTTTCTCGACATATATGCCCGGCGTATCCCATGTCGGGATTTATATTGGCAACGACCAGTTTATCAACGCTTCCAATGACGGCGTCAGTGTCGCTGATCTTAACAGCCGTTATTGGTCATCTCATTATGTCGGGGCGAAACGGGTTATTTAATTTTTGATAGAAACACAGTATACGCAGCTATGTAGTATATACCTGTATATACTACATATGGTATCCAAGAACAAAGCAGGCAATCCGACAATTCAGCGTGTCCGCACGACCAAAGCAAATAAAAACAAATAAGACAGACAACTGAATAACTGATATCCAAGGAACGGTGGCATGAGAAAAAGTGTTTCGATGCCCCGTTCCTTTTTTGTCGCTTGCGTTTTTTTGATAGGTCAAAACAAACCATAGTTCTTTTACTATAAATATGTTACAGTCCTAATCTGCTGGTTTTTCGCTACTAAATTTAATTTAATTCTAATCTTTATCAGCGATTTTTTAATTTTGTTTTAATCTTCGTATGCTAT
>DJEN01000041.1 GCA_002431345.1 Megasphaera sp. UBA5897
GTCAATACGACTTCTACGGCCGGTTTCCCTACTTTATGCATAGCTACAGGAATACCGCGGCCATTATCAACAACAGTAATACTGTTGTCTTCTTCTATGGTTACTTCAATATGGGTACAGTACCCAGCCAATGCTTCATCGATACTATTATCAACAACTTCATACACGAGGTGGTGCAAGCCGCGAAGCGACGTACTGCCAATATACATACCAGGACGTTTGCGAACGGCTTCCAAGCCTTCCAATACTTGAATCTGCTCAGCGCCATAATCTATATGTTTGTCTTGCGACATGTAACAATTCCTCCTATTCGAAACACTTTTAACATCTTATTATATCGCATTTTTGTATTATTTTGTAGGGGATGACACGGGCTTTGTAAATAATTTTTTATACCGTTCTACCAATGTTTCCACCGTAATAGGCGTAGCATAAATGCCATCTTCTGTAACAACATAACAACGTATGGGTCCTGCTTCTTTTCCAGATACAGAAATAAAAGGCTGATAATACTGCTGCAGCGGATTGGATTTATTTGCTTTGCGCGGATGCGCTTTAAACATGGCTACGATACGCCGTACATCAATCATCTGATTGCCGCCGATGTGTAGATACATCTTCTTTTCTCCTATATTTTTCTGCTAAATTATGAATAAAAGAATCGGTCATTTCCGTCGGATTTTTGCGAGTGACAAATAAGGCCAGCATCATATCATCTTCAGCCGTGTCACACTGATAGTGAATGCGTTCTATATACCGATAAATGCAGTCCCGGCGAATTTCGTTGTACAGCTCGACGTATAGTTTTCCCTCCTGCGGTATATATCCATGCTGCTTCAATTCTTCCAGAGTCAGCCATGGCATTTGGATTAATATGTCGTGCAGCTGCTTCTTTTTTTTCTGCCGAATGTCCAACCGGCACAAATAGCATATCCTTTCTCCTGGCTGCAAAAATCTGCCGCAGTACGGACAAACATGCCGTCCTGCCTGCGTATAGGCAGCCTTTCTTTTTTCCTGCAGAAACCGCATCTGTCTGATTTGCTCCTGCAGCCGGGCAGGCAGATGTGCTGTTTCCTGGTAAATTTTATCCACCAAAGCCTTAGGCAGTATAATATTTTTTAAATTTTCTGCAGGAAAAGCCTCTTCTTCTTCGCCGTCAAACGTTTCATAGACGACAGCTGCCGGTTTTCTGCCGCTGCGCACGAAGCGGATATCTCGAATATACGGCTCATGAATGAATGTATTTATCTTTTCAATCAGTTGTTTTTTATGCATAAACAGCTGATTCATCCAAACAGAATTCAGTACAGCCACGACAGCCGTCTTCCCGTCAAATTGCTGTATATACGAATATTTAGCAATCTGCACGCCGACAATAGAGGACCAGGAAAGCTTTGCCTGGTACAGTTTATATGGCGTCAGCAGCCTATTTTCTTCTAATATCTTCGGAATCGCTATTCCTGCTTTTTCCAACGTATGCGTCCGTTCTTCCATAACCTTTTACCTTGCCTTTTTCAATGCAAACATAATGATATCCCGGTATGGATTTAAAAATAGTCGGCTCTGTCGTCGTAATAAAGGTCTGGATACGCTCACGGACAAATTCCAAAAGAGCTTCCCGCCGCGATGCATCCAGTTCACTCATGACATCATCCAACAACAGTACCGGATATTCTCCTGTTTCAGATTTTACATATTCTAATTCAGATAACTTTAATGCCAATACAGCTGTTCGCTGCTGTCCCTGCGAACCAAATTTCTTTAAATCTGCCCCATCTGCGGCAAAAGCCAAATCATCCCTATGCGGCCCTACAGACGTAGACATGCGGTGCATATCTTCTTGTAAATGCGCTTGAAGCAGCTGATAATACCATGACGCATCGCAGCGGTACGGCTGCATGCTGTCTTGAACCGTATCATACGGCTGTACATAGGACAGCGTCAGTTTTTCACTGCCGCCAGTCAAACGGCGGTGAATCACGCCGGAAAGAAAACCGATTTTATGAAGAGCTGCCAGACGCTTCTTGACAATAGACGCTGCAAATGCCGCAATCTGATGATCCCATTCTTCTATAGAAAAAGGCCCTTCATATTTCATTTTTTTCAGCAGTAAATTCCGCTGGGACACAGCTCGATTGTACTGCAGCAATTCTTTGTAGTAAGCAGGGTTTACCTGAGAGATTTCCATATCCATAAAACGGCGGCGCAGTGCCGGACTGCCTTTAATCAGCTGCAGATCTTCCGGCGAAAACAAAACTTCATTCAATGTCCCTACGAGTTCGCGCTGTGGTACTTTCGTTTCATTAATCCATAGTTCTTTTTTAGCCAGTTTGGACAAGATAATCTTTACCTGCTGTGACACGCCGCTGCGAAAAAAGTTAATAATGATGCTGGCCTCACGGCTGTCCCACTGAATTAAGTCCGCATCAGCAATCCCGCGATAGGATTTGCCAATACCTCCCATATACAATGCTTCCAGTAAATTGGTTTTTCCCTGCCCATTTTTTCCATATAATACAACAATTGATTTTGGAAATGAAATTTCTTCTTGTTTGTAATTACGGAATTGGTGAAGACGGACAGATTGAATATTCATATTTATGCACCAACTATTTCATATGTACCGACTTCTTTAATTTCTACAATGTCTCCTGGATACAGCTTTTTGCGTTTGGCTTTGCATAAATTTCCATTGATATAAATTCTATTCTCATCTAGCAAAAAACGGATTTCTCCGCCGCTTTGCAAAATGCTTGCCCATTTCATAAATTGGTCTAACTGTATCATATCGGTTTCAATTTTTACTTTTTCCATTTATTTCGTCCTCATCGGTGTAACAACAAATACACAGTCTGTTTGGCCTTTATCTTGTACCAGCATCGGACTGTTTTTACGTAATTTTAAAACGACTTCATCATCATGACAATGTTTCAGCATATCCAAAATAAATTTGCCGTTAAAGGAAATGTCCAACGGTTCACCTTCCATCTGGCAGGGAACCGAATCTTCAATGGTTCCGTAATCCGGATGCTGGCTCATCATTTTAATTTCATTTTCCGCAATGACAAAATTGATAACATTATATTGAGCGTCCTTGGCTACAATGGATGCGCGTTCTACGGCACCGGTAAATTCTGCCCGGTCAATAGTAATCGTGCATTGAAAATCGGTTGGGATAACACGGCGGTAATTGGGAAATTCGCCTTCAATTAACCGAGTGCGAATATATACATTGCCAAACTTGATGGCTAAATAGCTGCGAACCGCTGTGATTTCAACAGTTTCTGGAATATCAGTCGGCAGCTGACGGGAAATTTCTGCTAACAACCGGCTGGGAATGACGGCTTGCAGAGTCATTTCAACAGGAGTTTCCAATGAGGCTGATTTCAAAGCCAGTCTGTGTGTATCTGTAGCAACCATGGAAATATTATTTTGCTGTACATCTAAAAAAGTTCCCATAAAAATGGGGCGTGCTACGTCTGTTGCACAGGCATAAGAAGTATTATCAATTAAATCTTTCATGATAACACTGGTCGTATTGAAATGGGCGTACCCGTTTTCTACCATTTCAACTTCCGTAAAGTCATTTGGGTTCATTGTCAAACATTCGAATTTTAATTTTCCGCCTTTAATAATGAGCTGTGTGTCAGCATCTTCTTTTATGATTTCAATTTCTTCACTAGGTAATTTTCTTGTCAGTTCCATTAAGTAGGGATTAGCAATGAATGCTTCACCACTTTCTTCGATGATACCGGGAACAATTGTTTTGATTCCCATGTCATAGTCATTGGCTTGAAATTCAATGACGTTGTTGATTGCTTTAATAAGCAGTCCGTTTTCAGAGGATAGGTTGTTATTTTTGTTTTGGGCAACTTTTTGTACTGTTTGAAGGCCTTTGTTTAGATCTTCTTTTTTTAGTCTGAGTTTCATTGGTGTATCCCCTTTTCTGCGCTTAGTTTTTTAGTTTAAGTGAATTAAAAAGATAGTAGTCGTAGTAGTAGTGGCTGTGAATTTGTGGATAAGTCGATTTAAACGGCTATTTTAAGCTGTCCACAAATGTGTATAACCTGTGGATAAATTAGTTTTACTTATCCACAAATCCACTTTTTTTTTGAAATTTTAAATTATGCACAAAGTATCTACAGTCTATCATCTTACTTATCCACACCCTTGATTTTGTTTTGAAGCTTCTCGATAGACTCTTTAAAATGGGTGTCTTTTTCTATCAATTTCATTACTTTCATACAGGCATGCATGACTGTCGTATGGTCACGGCCATTAAAAGCGGTCCCAATATGCGGATATGTATTGCCTGTTAATTCACGGCACAAATACATTGCAATTTGACGCGGCAGCGCAATATCTTTTGTTTTTTTCTTGCCCATCAATTCTTTATAATTTACATTATAAAAAGAACATACGGCAGATGTGATTTCATCAATGGTAATATATTTCTTTTCTTCTTTATTTTTTACCAAATACTGCAGTGCGCGGTGTGCATGCTGTTCCGTGATGGTACGTGCATCTTCTACAGAAGCCAGGTAAACGACATTATTAAATGCGCCGGATAATTCACGAATATTTTCACTGCCGTTCGTGGCGATATAGGTAATCGCATCATTTTCAATCGTAATGCCCTGTTTTTGCGCCCACGTCCGCAAAATAGCAATACGCGTTTCTAAATCCGGCGGATCTATCCAGGTAACCATGCCGCTTTGGAAGCGGGAACGAAGGCGATCTTCCAGTTTGTTAATATCTTGCGGTGCTCTATCGCTGGTAAAAATCATTTGTTTTTGTCCCTGATAAAGCTTATTGAACGTATGGAAAAATTCTTCTTTGGAACTGTCTTTTTCACCAAAACCCAAAAATTGAATATCATCGACGAGAAGAACATCAATATTTCGGTATTGCTGGCGGAAATTTTCTGTACTTTTATCCTGAATAGACTGGATGAAATCATTGACAAAGTCTTCACTGGTTATGCAGCGAAGGCGCATATGAGGAAATTTTTGCAGGATGCGGTTGCCGATAGCGTGCATTAAATGCGTTTTCCCCAACCCACTGTCTCCATATATATATAAAGGATTATATTTTTGTGCCGGCGCATCGGCGACAGTCGTGGCAAATGTATACGGAACGCGGTTGCTGTTGCCGACGATAAAGTTTTCAAATGTATAATTTGGATTTAAATTCGTTTCTTGATGTATATCCGGCGGCATGATTTTTTCGGCTGGTTTTACGACAAAAGAAGCGGGCTGCTGCACGTGGGCTGCTGCCGGCGTGTCTATTACAGGTAGTTCCGACTGTACCCATTCTACAGACTGCTGCGGCGGGACCTTGTCCAAATGCACGGTTTCGTACAAGTCCTGTTCCGGGACGGCGGAAGCGGCTGGCTGCTGTACTGGGGCCGATGGTGCCGGAGTGGCATTATCCATGAGGATAATATGAACCTGTATAGGCTGACCGGTTACTTTTTGTGCTACTTCGTTCAGCAGGGCCGCATAGTTTTTGTTGATAAATGTAAAAATAAATTTTTGCGGTGTTGCGAGTACTAATTTATTTTTTTCGTAAGAAAAAGGAATAAGCGATGATTCAAACCAATTCATATACAACGGCGGCGGCAGTGACTGTTTAAGTTCATCCAGCATGCCCGTCCATAATGTGGCTAAATCCATTGATTCCATGATACATCCTTCCTGTCTGTTTTATTGTGGATATGTTGATATATCGTATTGTGGATAAGTGCATAATTAAGAGCTGAAAAAAGCGGAAACGCGATAAATATCGAATTTCCGGCCTCTGTTAGACTTATCCACAAAATGTGGATAAGCTGTTGATAAATCTTTTTTCTATCCACACTTACATCTATCCACATTTTACAACAAAACTATGCACATGGGAAGTAAATTTGTTAAAATAGCGACCCCAATATACTGCACTAAGTATGCAAAAAAGATATAGTATGCAAAATGCATATTGAGAAAGCAAAAAAAGTAATTGACAGTATATTTCTTTTTGACTATAATTATGCTGTTATGGTGTAAATTCATTGACTGTCTATTGAGACAAAGGAGGTGTCTATATTGAAACAGACATATCAGCCGAATACATTGTGGAGAAAAAGAACACATGGCTTCCGTGAAAGAATGAAAACAAAAGGCGGCCGCATGGTTTTGAAAAAACGTCGTATGAAAGGCAGAAAGAAACTCTCCGCTTAATCATTACAAGATGAACAGAAAAGTTCCGTTATGGAATTTTTCTGTTTTTCTGGCATTTTTAGGACAAAATGAATGTATGAACTAAAGAAAGAAAAACGACTGACTAAGAATCGGGAATATCAGTATGTATATCGGCGCGGCCGATCGTATGTAAACAGGTTGGCTGTTTTATATGTACTGCCCCGTTCACCTAAACAGCCTGCCCGAGTTGGTTTTGTAACGGGCAAAAAAATTGGCTGCGCTGTCGAACGCAATCGCTGCCGCCGGCTGATGAAGGAAGTATACCGCCTTCATCAATTTGAACTGATGGACGGCGTTGATTTAGTCCTGATTGGGCGCAGCAAGTTAAAATATGCTGGATACGAACAAGCTGAACGCAGCATTATGCAGCTGTTCCGGCATGCTAAGGTATTACAAAAGAAGTGATGATGCATGAAACGATTTCTTATCATCCTTATACGGTTTTATCAAACTTGTATATCTCCGTTAAAACCGCCGTGCTGCCGGTTTTATCCTACTTGTTCTGCATATGCGCTGGAAGCGCTGCAGAAATACGGTGCTGTGAAAGGGAGTTATTTGGCAATAAGGCGCATTTTAAAATGTCATCCCTTTCATAAAGGCGGATATGATCCTGTGCCGTAATATTCGGCCAGATGAAATAAAGGCTGGCTGAGGTTATTTTTTTACCCGACAGGAGTTGAGAGTATTGGGATTTTTTAGTGGAATAGCAGACATCCTGACGCAGATTATGACGACCTTCATGGATTACTGTTATGCATTCACACAAAGCATCGGATATCCTAGCTATGGCTTGGCTATCATTATGCTGACGCTGATTATTAAGTTAGTATTGTCGCCGCTTACGGCTAAGCAGATTCGTTCGATGGAAGGCATGCAGACCCTGCAGCCTAAAATCAAAGCATTGCAGCAGAAATATAAAGGCAATCAGAAAAAAATGCAGGAAGAAATGGCAAAGCTTTATAAAGAAACCGGGGTCAATCCATTATCCGGATGTTTGCCTATTCTCATTCAAATGCCGTTCCTGATTTCTATTTTCTGGGCATTGCGGGAATATCCTTACGATCCTAATTTTGCACAATTTTTATGGATGCCGAGCTTAGGCCAGGCAGATCCGACATATATCATGCCGGTATTGTCTGCGATTTCTACATTTGGCATTCAAAAGCAGATGAGCGGTGCACAGGTAGCAGCTTCTGACGCTCAAGCTAAACAACAGAAAATTATGCAGATTATTATGCCGTTGTTCATTGGCTGGATTAGTTTAAGTTTCCCAAGCGGTCTTGTTATTTATTGGGTTATTTCAAACGTATTCCAGTGGGCACAGCAGGTTGTCATGTTTCACGGTAAAAAGAAGAGAGGAGCACAGGCATGAGCAGTATTGAAGTAACCGGCAAGACGATTGAAGATGCCGTACGCTCCGGTCTGGTTCGTCTCGGGAAAATTAAAGAAGAAGTAAACATTGAAGTACTGGCAGAACCGAAAAGCGGTTTTCTTGGATTTGGAAGTAAGCCGGCTGTTGTTCGTCTTACGGAAAAATCTGATAAAAAGGCATCTGTCGTACCTGAACAGATAGGAGAACATAAAACAGCAGCTGAAGAAGCACCTGCTGCAGCAGATGCGGCTGTATCCAGTGAAAGTGATTTGCCCAAAGCAGAAAAAAATGCTGCGGAAGAAACCTTTACAGCAGAAGATGCAGCAGCTAAAGCAAAAGAATTCCTGATGGAAGTACTGCAGAATATGGGTATTGATGTCATGATTGAAAAGATGATTAAAGCAGATAAAATCATTCTTCATCTTCATGGTAAAAACTTGGGTATTCTTATTGGAAAACATGGTCAGACATTGGATGCTCTCCAATATTTAACGAACCTTACGACAAACCAAGGACAGGAAAACCGTCATTTTATCATGCTTGACGTGGAAAACTATCGGCATCGCCGGGAAGAAACGTTGAAGCAGCTAGCAGAACGGCTGGCTGGCCGGGTTAAGCGAAGCGGCGAAAAAGTCGTTTTGGAACCAATGAACGGCTACGAACGCAAGGTGATTCATGTAGCATTGCAGAATGAAGAACATGTTCGTACGGAAAGCGAAGGACAAGATCCGTACCGCCATGTCGTCATTTATTATCAGGAATAAATAAAAAGATAAACGCAGTGATTAGTCATAAAGAGCGGATTATTCACTGGTGACAACGAAAAAAAACCGGTGCGCTGCACCGGTTTTTTTGAAAGGAGAATGGAAGGTGTACGATACAACAGATACGATTGCAGCGATTGCCACACCGCTGGGTGAAAGCGGCATTGGTATCATTCGCATTAGCGGTACGCAGGCTTATGCCGTGGGAGATGCCATTTTTCGCAGTACCTCTTCTACCCCATTGGCTGCAAGACGGGACCGTTCGATTCAATATGGCACGATTGTCGATGAACAAAATAAACCGGTAGATGAAGTTATTTTACTCATTATGAAAGGACCCCATTCCTATACGGCAGAAGATGTGTTGGAAATTCAATGCCATGGCGGCCGGCAGTCATTAGAGGAAATTATGGGACTTGTCCTTCGGCACGGCTCCCGGCTTGCCAATCCCGGTGAATTTACGCAGCGTGCCTTTGTCAATGGCCGTATCGATTTGGCTCAGGCAGAAGCTGTCATGGACGTGATTCAGGCTAAGAGTGCCCAGGGTCTTACGAGCGCCGTCAGCCAGCTGGAAGGACGTTTGTCTCACGTCGTTTCCCAAATGCGGCATCATTTGACTGATTTTATTACGCGGTTGGAAGTGACTGTGGATTATCCGGAAGAAGATTTGGAAGAAATCGAAGTGCCGGATATTGCCGGAGCGATAAAAGAAATGGAACAACGCCTTGATGATATGCTGGCTGCGTCTAAAAGCGGCCGCATGATACGGGACGGTGTCATGACGGCGATTACCGGTACGCCGAATGCCGGAAAATCCAGTTTGCTCAACAGACTGCTGCAGGAAGAACGAGCCATTGTCACTGATGTGCCGGGAACGACACGGGATGTTATCGAAGAATGGATTACGCTGAAAGGCGTCCCTATCTGCCTTGTCGATACGGCAGGCATTCGCAGCACGCAGGATACAGTGGAACAAATCGGTGTGCGGCGTGCTAAAGAATACATGGATAAAGCAGACATTATTTTGATTGTGATTGACCAGTCCCGTCTCCTCACCCAGGAAGATACGCAAATTTTACAGGATGCGCAGGGAAAACATGCCATTGTTGTCTTGAACAAAGAAGACCTGCAGCCGGCATTTGCGGCTGAATCTTTGAAAGAGTACGGCTTCCCCATTCTTTCCCTTTCTGCAGATACGGGAGCAGGAATGGATGCGTTGAAAGATGAGCTGTTGTCTTTAGCCCTGCAGGAAGGAACTGCAGCTGAACAAAGTACGCTGCTTACCAATACCCGTCATATTGAATTGGTACGGCAGAGCCGTGCAGCCCTGCAGCGGGCGCTGGAAACGATTGAAAACGGCATGCCTGTGGACTGTGCGATTGTAGATATTCGGGAAGCGTGGGATTTGTTAGGCTCCATTACCGGTGATACCGTGCATGATGATATAGTAGAAGAAATATTTAGCAGATTTTGTTTAGGAAAATAGAGAGGTAGCAAGATGTTTGTAGTCGATACATATGATGTCATTGTCATTGGCGCCGGCCATGCCGGCTGTGAAGCTGCTTTGGCAAGTGCCCGTTTGGGAGCACGTACGTTGATGGCAACACTCAATTTGGACAATATTGCCTTAATGCCGTGCAATCCAGCTGTAGGCGGTCCCGGAAAAAGTCACTTAGTACGGGAAATTGATGCTTTGGGCGGCGAAATGGGCATTAATACAGATAAAACATGTTTGCAGATGCGCATGCTCAATACCGGCAAGGGTCCGGCAGTATACTCGCTGCGTGCCCAGTCTGATAAAAAGTTATATCAGCTTACCATGACCAAAACCTTGGAAAATCAAGAAAATTTGGATGTAAAACAGCTGATGATTACCGATTTATTGGTAGAAGACGGTAAAGTGACAGGCGTTCGCACCGAGTTGGGCGAAGTATACCGCGCCAGCTGTGTTGTCTTGGCGACAGGCACCTATTTAAAGGGCAAAATTATTATTGGTGAATGTGCCTATTCCGGCGGCCCCATTGGCCAGCGTTCTGCTGAAGACCTGTCCGGCTCGCTGATACAGGCAGGACTCAAATTGATGCGGTTTAAAACAGGGACGCCTGCCCGCGTAGACCGCCGTACACTGCGGACTCAGGAAATGAAAGTACAAGAAGGCGATACGGACGGCCATGCCTTTTCATTTCTATCTGAACGGAAAAACCGCAATAAAGAATGCTGCTGGCTTACCTTTACCAACGAAGAAACGCATCGCATTATTCGGGACAATTTGGACAGAGCGCCGATGTGCAACGGCATGATTCAGGGGATTGGGCCGCGGTACTGCCCGTCTATTGAATCGAAAATCGTCCGCTTTGCTGATAAAAAAAGACACCAACTTTTCATTGAACCAGAAGGTGAAATGACGGAAGAAATGTATGTCCAGGGCATGAGTACGAGCCTGCCTATTGATGTGCAGTATGAATTTTTGCGAACAATTCCCGGACTGGAAGACGTAAAAATCATGCGCCCGGGCTATGCGATTGAATACGACTGCCTGGATCCGACACAGCTCATGCCTTCACTGGAAACAAAGAAAATCAGCGGCCTTTTCTCTGCCGGTCAGGCCAACGGCACGAGCGGTTACGAAGAAGCTGCTGCTCAGGGCTTGATAGCCGGCATCAATGCGGCCCGCAAGGTACAAGGAAAAGAAGCCTTTATCCTTACCCGTTCCGAAGCTTATATTGGTGTGTTAATCGATGATTTGGTCACTAAAGGAACCAATGAACCGTACCGCATGATGACAAGCCGTTCTGAATACCGGCTTATTCTGCGGCAGGACAATGCAGATTTGCGTCTTACGCAAAAAGGCTATAATTTGGGATTAGTCACACAAGAACGATATGACCTCTTTGTACAGAAAAAACAAGCCATTGAGGCAGGCTTGAAGGCACTTAAACAGCTTTCTGTCACGCCGACAAAAGCCAATCAGGAAAAACTGCAGTCCATTGGCACGGCACCTATTCATACAGGCCTTACAGCATATGATTTGCTGCGCCGCAACGAAGTGACGTATGACAAACTGCGGACTATTTTCCCGCTGGAACCGCTGGCAGCAGATGT
>DJEN01000001.1:0-3741 GCA_002431345.1 Megasphaera sp. UBA5897
TGGAACCTGTCACCGGTTCGTTTGCAACATATGGACACAAATATATTTCCCCCTATGCAGGGTATCTGACAGCGTGGTGTTATTGGTTTTTGTGGGTAACCGTTGGCCTTTCAGAAGTAACGGCAGTCGGGATTTATGTAAAATTCTGGTTTCCCCTTGTGCCGCAGTGGATATCGGCCATGGGCGGCATGATTATCGTTACGCTGGCCAATATGGCAGCCGTTAAATACTATGGCGAATTTGAATTTTGGTTTGCTATTATTAAAGTTACGACGATTGTCGTCATGCTTTTTGTCGGTGCCATGGTTATTTTGTTTGGCTTTGGCAACGGTGGTGTACCACTGGGATTTTCCAACTTGTGGTCTCACGGCGGCTTTTTCCCGCACGGTATTGGCGGCATGCTAAGCGCAATGTGTGTCGTAGCGGCGGCCTTCCAGGGCGTAGAGCTTGTCGGGATTACAGCCGGTGAAGCCCAAAATCCGAAAGAAACGCTCCGCAAAGCGACGAAAAATATTGTTTGGCGTATTCTGATCTTCTACATTGGTGCTATTTTTATTGTCATTACGCTCTATCCGTGGGATCAGTTAGGCATGATGGGCAGTCCGTTTGTTACGACATTTGCCAAAGTAGGAATTACGTCGGCAGCCGGTATCATTAATTTTGTTGTCCTGACAGCGGCACTTTCTGGTTGCAACAGCGGGATTTACAGTTCAGGACGTATGTTGTACACGCTGGCAGAAAACGGACAGGCTCCCAAATTCTTCGGCAAACTTTCTGATAAAGGCGTACCGCAGCACGGTATTATGATTACCCTGGGATTTTTGCTCTTTGGCGTTATTCTGAATTACTTGATTCCTGATTCCAAATTATTCTTATATATTTATAGTGCCAGTGTCTTTCCGGGTATGGTGGCTTGGTTTGTTCTGGCATATTCACAGAAAAACTTCCGCAAATCTTGGGGAGAAAAGACAATGGCGGAACATCCTTTTAAATCGCCGTTGTACCCGTATGCCAATTGGTTCTGTCTCGTCTTCTTAGGATTGGTCACAGTAGGAATGTGGATTAATCCGGACACGAGAATGTCATTAATCGCCGGCTGGATTTTTATTGGTATCGTGACAGCCGGGTATTTCTTGGCAGGATATCATAAGAATCGATATGATAAAGACGGTAAACTGCAGTCCCGCGGATAATTTTGCGACAGCACACAGCGTATACAAGGGGAGTCAGCAGGCTCTCCTTGCACGTTGTAAAAAAAATTAAAAAAATTGAAAAAAAGTACTTGCTTTTTTATAAGCATCCTAGTATAATAAGTCTTGTTCCGATACGGAACACGTGAGATTCCTCAATAGCTCAGTTGGTAGAGCAATCGGCTGTTAACCGATTTGTCGTAGGTTCGAGTCCTACTTGAGGAGCCATGGCCCCTTGGTCAAGCGGTCTAAGACATCGCCCTTTCACGGCGAGAACATGGGTTCAAATCCCGTAGGGGTCACCAAGTATGGGCGATTAGCTCAGCTGGGAGAGCGCCTGCCTTACAAGCAGGATGTCAGCAGTTCGATCCTGTTATCGCCCACCATACATTAGGACTACTTATTCAAAAGAGTAAGTAGTCCTTTTTTTACAGGCACATGTCTTTTTGTAAAAGACATAATGAATAAAATAATATCACGTGTTTTGTGGCATGATGGTTAAATTGCAGCTAATATAAAGATATATAGTGATAAAAAGTAAGGATAAGTTAGAAAATAAAAAATGAATAAAGAAAAAGTCCATTCATGCTAAATCTATTGACAGTGGACATTGAAAGCGGTATAGTAAAACCAACACAAATCAAAGCAACCATGATATAAGGGGGAATAGACGATGAGTGAAGAACAAGTCACATTGAAGATGGTACAAGAAGCACAGCGGCGGCTGAAAGGCGTAGCCCAGATGACAGGATTGTCATACACGAATTCCGTAAGCGAATTGGCAGGCTGTGATGTATGGCTCAAATTGGAAAACCTGCAGCGTACCGGGTCGTTTAAGCTCAGAGGAGCGTACAACAAAGTCGCTTCCCTGACACCGGAAGAACGGGAAAAAGGGGTTATTGCAGCTTCTGCCGGCAATCATGCCCAGGGTGTTGCCTTGGCAGCCAGCGTATACGGCTGCCAATCGACGATTTGCATGCCAAAGCATGCGCCGTTGGCTAAAGTCACAGCGACACGAGGCTATGGAGCTAATGTCGTTTTGTACGGAGATTTCTTTGATGAAGCTGCAGCCAAAGCGGTAGAACTGACGAAGGAACACGGCTATACTTTTGTGCATCCCTTTAATGATCCGCTTGTCATAGCCGGACAGGGCACGATTGCTTTGGAAATCATCGAACAGCTGGCAGATGTCGATGCCATTGTCGCCCCGATTGGCGGCGGCGGTCTGATTTCTGGGCTGGCTGTTGCGGCTAAAAACGTCAATCCAAAAATCAAAATCATTGGCGTACAGGCTGCCAATATGCCGTCTATGAAACAGTCGATTGAACAAGGCAAGATACTGACTGTCAACGGCAAAGCCAGCCTGGCAGACGGCATTACGGTCAAAACACCGGGCGATTTGACCTATGAAATCTGCAAGAAATATGTCGATGATATCGTAACCGTCGATGAAACGGAAATTGCCGGCGCTATTTTACTTCTTTTGGAACGCGTCAAAACCGTATCCGAAGGTGCCGGCGCTGTACCGGTAGCCGCTCTTATGAACGGCAAGATTTCCGGTATCCGTAATAAAAAAGTCGTCGCTTTGGTCAGCGGCGGCAATATCGACGTCAACAACATGACCCGCGTCATCAACAGCGGTCTGCTGCGTTCGTGGCGTAAAGTTTTCTTTGAAACGGTTATTCCGGACCAGCCGGGAGAATTAGTCAAATTGCTGACACTGATTGCAGACTCCAATGCCAACGTTCTTTCCATCACGCACGAACGCAGCCAGCATGGCATCAGCATGGGCTACACGGCTGTATCTTTTGAATTGGAAACGGCTAATGAAAAACATGTGGAACATTTGATGGAAAACTTAAAAGACCATCAGTATCATGTAACACTGAAATAAAAAATCATCATGGCACATAACCCAGGGTATCGTCAATACCGATAAACTGCGTTATAATAAATATATCATTTAATGTAAATGATTACTTGTAAAGGAGCGGTTAGATTATGGCAGTAGAAATTATCAAAACAGACAAAGCACCAGGTGCAGTAGGCCCATATTCCCAGGCAATCAAAGCTGGAGATTTTCTCTTTGCATCCGGTCAGATTGCGATTAATCCGGAAAAAGGCAAATTAGTCGGCGGCGGCGTAGAAGCCCAGGCTGAACAGTGCATGAAAAATGTAGGCGCTATTTTGGAAGCAGCCGGCCTTACGTACGATGATGTTGTCAAGACGACGGTATATTTGACAAACATCAACTTCTTTGGCACCGTGAACGGCGTATACGGCAAATATTTCCAAAAAACATTGCCAGCTCGTTCCTGCGTAGAAATCGGCCAGCTGCCATTAGGCGCATTGGTTGAAGTAGAAGTTGTTGCATACTGCGGCAAATAAATACAGACCGGATATGGTTTTAGCAGAAAGGGGAGCCATACAGCGCCCTCTTTCTGCTAAAAAATAAAAAAAACGCTTGCATTTTATTATAAAGTAGTGTATTATATATTATGTGCTTTGAAACAGGCACATATATATGGACCATTAGCTCAGTTGGTAGAGC
>DJEN01000001.1:3850-4401 GCA_002431345.1 Megasphaera sp. UBA5897
TCCACCATAGCAGTGCGTACCCGAACTTTTCTAGGTTCGGGTACGTTTTTTTTTGTCTATGCCGAGTCTTCTTTTTTCTTGATTTTCGTTATGAAGGAACGGTATAATTAGGGTAGTGCAAAAAGATATAATGTATTACAGTAGCGGGTGTATGCCCGGTTAGAGGAGAGATTTAGTATGATTACTTGCAACAGTAACGGCAGCATGGATGCCATCGCTGTCGGTGTCGATAAACGAATGCTTGCGTTATCGCGTATTCCCAAAGAGGATGGAGCGTTAATCCAGGCATATGCGGAAAAACATATTCAGGTGCTGCATTATACATCCCTTCATGTACTGCATTGTGTTTCTGAAGGGCGGGTAAAGACCTATTTTCTTATCGGGCTGGATGACAAACCCATTCGCTACTCGCTGCAGGAAGATTTTCTCATGGCCAAACGGCTTATGGCAGCTGCCATGCAGGAAGGCGTGGCGGAGCTGGCTGTTTTGATAGACACGCTGGAAATGGATTTGGATGCGCTGATTGATGGCTTGCTGTACCGCAATTATGA
>DJEN01000001.1:4516-22685 GCA_002431345.1 Megasphaera sp. UBA5897
ATTAAAATCAAAGATTTCAATACGAAATGTTACGTCTATTCTGCTGTGTATGAAGGCATATACATGGCGCGTGATTTGATTAACATGCCTCCTAATGAATTGACGCCGCGAAAATTTACCGATATTATTACGTCGACTATCAAAGGCGATAATATTTTGATAGAATCGCTGAATAAATGGGCTATTGAAAAGAAAAAAATGGGGGGCATTGTCGCTGTCGGCAAAGGCAGCATGAATCCGCCGCAGCTTGTGACGATTGCCTACCAAGGCGATCCGGACAGCAAAGAAGTGCTGGGGATTGTCGGCAAGGGCGTTACTTATGACAGCGGCGGCTTATCCATCAAAAGTCATGCCGGACAGGAATTTATGAAAGACGACATGGCAGGCGCGGCGGCGGCTGTCGGCGTCATTCGCGCGCTGATGCTGCTCAAATATCCAGTCAATGTGCTGGCTGTCCTGCCGTTGGTAGAAAATATTCCTTCCAGCATGTCGTATCATGTCGATGATATTTTGACTATGTACGGCGGCAAAACCGTGGAAGTAAAAAACACAGATGCCGAAGGACGGCTCATCCTGGCAGATGCCGTAACGTATGCCCAGGAAAAAGGCGCTACCCGGCTCATTGATTTGGCGACGCTGACGGGAGCCTGCGTGACGGCACTGGGAACGGTGCGTTCCGGCATGATTGGCAACGACCAAGAGTGGATGAATCAGTTCTTTGACATATCGACCCAGGTTCATGAAAAAATTTGGCAGCTGCCGGCAGACAGAGAATATGAAGAACTTCTCCAAAGCGCGATTGCCGATATGAAAAACACCGGCGGCCGTGACGGCGGGGCTATTACAGCTGGATTATTTATCAAACAGTTTGTCAAACCGTCCGTTCCCTGGATTCATTTGGATATCGCCGGCACGGCATTTTGTGAAAAGAAAGACGAAACAGGATACATCGGAGCGACCGGCGTAGGCATCAAATCAATTTTGAAATTGCTCCAAGGAGGTTTGCAGTGAACGTAGATTTACACATGCATACGAATTGTTCTGACGGCGTGTATTCACCGGAAGAACTGACGGCCATGGCCATAAAAGCCAATATACAAGTCATGGCGATTTCTGACCACGACACGGTGGCCGCGTATACAGAAGGATATGTCTTTGCACCGGGTGTGCGCGTCATTCCCGCCATTGAAATGAGCTCGGAATATGAGGAAGAAGATGTCCATATTTTGGGATATTATATTCAGCCGTACAACGACGGTTTGCAGGAGTACTGCACGCAGTTCAAAAAAAGGCGGCAGCTGCGGGCTATGGAAATCGTCGGACGCTGCCGTCATCTGGGATATGATATGGACGAGGAAGCCATCGAAAAAGTCTTTGCCAAAGGCGGTACCGTCGGCCGTCCCCATATTGCCCGCATGCTGGTGCAGAAGGGCTATTTCCCAAGCGTTAAAGACGTCTTTGAAAAACTGCTCTATCGCGGCGGTCCGGCCTATGTACCGTATCAGCGCAAGACCATAGAAGAATGTATTGAGATTATTCATCAGGCCGGCGGTTTGGCTGTACTGGCACATCCGGGGCTGATTGCCCATGGCCTTTCCGACATACTGCAGTATCCTTTTGATGGCTTGGAAGTCTATCATCCGCAAAATAAAGAGCGTTGGCCTGTCTATCTGCACCTGGCGCAGGAACGGCACTGGTATATCAGCGGCGGCTCAGATTTTCACGGCGTCAAAGGCAGATTTCCTGAACAAGTCGGGCTGTATACGGTCAACAGTACAGATGTAGAACAGCTTATATCGTATAAAAAAAGATAGGTGAGAAACATGCAGGTGATTGGATTTATTGGTGCCAGCGGTACCGGCAAAAGCCACCATGCATTGGTTGTGGCATATGACCAGCATATTTCCTGTATTATTGATGACGGCCTGCTGATATATCAAAACCGCATCGTTGCCGGCCGTTCTGCCAAAGAAGAAACCAACAAAATGCGGGCTGTCCGCTGTGCCGTATTTTTTGACCCGGTGCATGCACAGCACGTAAAAAAAGCACTGACAGATATTCAGCCTGACAAACTGCTCATTTTGGGTACGTCCCAGCATATGATACACCGTATCTGTGACGCGTTGGATTTGCCGGCAGCATCGTCATATATTCATATCGAAGACGTATCCTGTCCGGAAGAAATAGCCAAAGCCCGGAGCATCCGTCTTAAAGAAGGAAAACATATTATCCCCGTGCCGACGATGGAGCTTAAACCGCATTTTCGCGGCTATTTGCTCAACCCAATTCGCTCGCTCCTGACGGGACGGAGCGACAAAAAGACGCCGGATTTTGAGCATTCTGTCGTGCGGCCTATTTTCAGCTATTACGGCAAACTTATCTTTTCCAATACCAGCCTGGAACATTTGGTACAGCATACACTGCGGCAGATAGACGGACTGGCCAAGGTCAACCGCCTGAAAATAGAAAAAAATTATCATACCGACAGAGGCTTGGCGATTATCCTGTCCGTTACGATTTATTACGGGGAAAACATCAAGACAGTCATGCGCCACATCAAACAAGCCTTACAGCAGGAGCTGGAATACACGACAGGCATGTCCGTAGAAATTCTCCGTATTACCGTGCGTGCTGTCATACCCCGCTGAAGCAGAACGGCCGTATGGGATGCATTTTGGCAGTCCTGCAAGATACAAGCCATCTCTATATGCCAAATCGTTCAGGCATACGAAGCCATATGCAGACTCATCTTGTGATACGCCGCCTCTGCAAGGGGGCGGCATTGACAAATACAGGTGCCACCTTGTATAATACAACTAGATCATGTAACTGACGGAAGTGGATAACCACAGGGAGCATGGTACGCGTAAGCCGACCGTCTGGGCGAAAGTTCCAGAAGTGTCGGTATTTTTATTTTATGAACAATATAGTTTTTATTTCAGGAGGTAATGGAGCATGAAAGAATTGCAATTGAAATACGGCTGCAATCCTAACCAATCATCAGCAAGAGTGTATATGAAAAACGGCAGTGACCTTCCCTTTGAAGTCATGAACGGCCGTCCCGGCTATATTAATTTGCTGGATGCCTTCAACAGCTATCAGCTCGTCAAAGAATTGAAAGAAGCCACAGGTCTTCCGGCAGCTGCTTCCTTCAAACATGTCAGCCCGGCCGGCGCGGCTGTAGCGACAGACATGAGTGATACCCTGAAGAAAATCTATTATGTCGATGACTTGCAGCTTTCTCCCTTGGCAGCAGCCTATGCGTGTGCCCGCGGCGCAGACCGTATGAGTTCCTACGGCGACTTTGTAGCGCTTTCGGATGTCTGCGACGTAGAAACAGCTACTCTGCTCAAGCGGGAAGTATCTGACGGCGTCATCGCGCCGGGATATACTGAAGAAGCCCTGGCTATCCTCAAGACGAAGAAAAAAGGCAAGTACTGCGTCTTGAAAATCAACCCGGACTATGTACCGGCTCCTGTAGAATCCAAAGAAGTATTCGGCGTAACCTTTGAACAAGAACGAAACAATGCCAAAATCACGACAGATCTCTTCCAAAACCGTCCGACCAAGAACAAAGACATTCCTGAAGCGGCACAGCGTGATTTACTGATTGCCATGATTACCCTCAAATATACACAGTCCAATTCCGTATGCTACGTCAAAGACGGTATGACTATTGGCGTCGGCGCCGGCCAGCAGTCCCGTGTGCACTGCACAAGACTTGCCGGCAACAAGGCAGATATCTGGTGGCTCCGCCAGAACCCGAAAGTATTGGCTCTGCCGTTCCGAGATGACGTGCGCCGCCCCAACCGCGACAATGCTATTGACGTCTATATTTCCGACGATTACGAAGACGTATTGGCAGACGGCGTATGGCAGGATTTGTTTACAGAAAAACCAGAACCGCTTACCAAAGAAGAAAAGAAAGCTTGGATTGCCCAGCTGCACGGCGTAGCTCTTGGCAGTGATGCTTTCTTCCCCTTTGGCGATAACATCGAACGGGCTCACCGCAGCGGCGTTGATTACATTGCCCAAGCCGGCGGTTCTATTCGTGATGACAATGTTATTGAAACTTGCGATAAATACAACATTGCCATGGCCATGACGGGTCTTCGGCTGTTCCATCACTAAAAGTTAATACGCAAGACCATGATAAAGGACTGCAACAAAAGAAGTTAAAATTCTCATTTTGTTGCAGTCCTTTTGATATGCCGTTTTTGGGAATATCGTTTGCCGTAGTATGATGATTTTCTTTACACTAAAAAATAAAAACATTTCAAGGGATATGCACAGTACGAAAGAAAATAATCAAGATTGTACTATTACTATTCGCAATTCGTAGTATATAAAATAAGAAATAGAAGTCGTGTTGATTTTTGTTGGACACTGCTTATAATATATAACTATATAATATGATATAAAAATAATATCTGATAATGAGTTACTCAGTCCACCCAGCCGCTGCCGGAGAGAATAAGCAGCGGCTGGGTGTATGTGGGAGGTATATACAATGAACTATAAAGGTATTGCCGCATGGGTCGCCTTGATTTGCTGTACGAGTACGGCGATGGCCGCCTCACCGCTCCCTGCTTTTGACAAAGACGCTGTGACGGTGCATCCTTATCAGCGGACAGGACAACAATATATCCCGATAGATACGAATACGATAGACAGCAGTCATATGGGAAATACAGGCACGGCATCGCATCCAGCATTTTATGTGCAAAAAATTATCTTAGATAGTACTACCCCAAACCCGGAAGATACGACAGGAACCTTGCAGAACATATTAAATGCATACAGCCAGCGCAGCGTTTCCGTTGACGAATTATCCAAGCTTATTGCCGACGTGACAGAATACTACCGCACACAGGGCTATACCGTGCCACAGGCAGTCATTCCGCCGCAGGAAGTAGAAAACGGCATACTGAAGATTCATGTCTATACAGCCAAGTACGATACGATTGACTTGGTCAAAAATGAATCGGATGTCAAAGAAAGTGTACTACAGCGGTATATCCATAGCTTGAAACCCGGCGAAACGATCAAAGACAAGCCGCTGGAATTAGCCATGAATAACCTCAATGATTTGCCGGCTGTCACGGCACGGGCTGTCTTGGCACCGGGCGCGCAAGACGGCACGACGAAACTGGGTATCGAAGTCCTGCGGCGGCCCGTATGGAATAACTACGTATTCTTCGATAACGGCGGCGGCTATTACTCCGGCAAATACCGCTACGGATTTCATACAGAAATCAACAACCCGGCTCATCTGGGTGACAAAGTCATCCTCAGCGGCATGCTGACCAGCCATGATGTCAAAAACTACAGCGTGCGTTATGAACTGCCCGTAGGCAGTGACGGCACGCGCTGGGGTATTGGCTGGAACCAGTCGAGCTACGAACTGCATACCAACAATCTCTATGATTCACTGGGACAGTCGCGGGGCATCAGCTGGTACGGCCTGACGCCGCTGTATCGCGATAGACTAAACAGACAGACCCTGCTCTATGGCTATGATTATCGTCGCATCCGGGACAGACTGCATTTCCCAATCTTTTTCGGAATGGAAAACGTTACGGACAAGACCGGCAACGTTTGGCATATCGGCATCGGCGGCAGCCAATACTATCCCAACCAGTTTACCCAATATGACCTCATCTATTGGCAGGGCCGGATACATACAGACGACCATATGGGCAGTCAGACGGCTTATGACGGGACATATCACAAACTGACTGGCGATTTGCTGAGCGTATGGTATGACGGCCCGTGGAATTACCGTATCAACGCCAGCGGCCAGCTGGCCAACCGGTCCCTCGACGGCAGTGAACAATTTTATTTGGGCGGCATGAACGGCGTGCGTGCCTATGGAGCCAGCGACGGCTACGGCGACGCAGGCTATTTGGTCAGCGGCGAAATCCGCCGTCAGACAGGTATCAAAAACTTGGAAGCGGCCGTATTCGTCGATACAGCCGGTGCCAAATTGCGCGGCAGTGCTCCTGCGTGGGACCATCTGTCCGGCTGGGGCGTCGGCCTTCGCTACCAAAAGCCTGACGATTGGAATGTCCAGCTCGACTACGCTTGGAAAATCCATGCCCGCGACGATCGGACAGAACCGAATAATCATGACGGGCGGCTTTGGCTGCAAGTATATAAAATGTTTTAGACCGTACATGAAGTACAATACGTCTTGCAACAAAATTACTATATAAATAAGAGGTATGATATATGAAACGAAATACTATCTTACATCATTATATTACCCTTTGGCTCATGGCTTCATTGGCAGCCGTACCAATGGTTGCCGGAGCAGCAGGAAATACAGTTGTATCGAATAATACACTGCCAACAGGAGGCACCTCGATTACGGGAAACCATACAGGACTTGATGCGAATACGAATCATGTTATGAATATTAACCAGACTGGAAAAAACGGCATCATCAAATGGAATGATTTCTCTATCGGTGCCAATGCTGAGGTCAATTTTAAAGGCGATACAGACCATTTTAATACCTTAAACTATGTTACAGGCAGCAACATGTCTCAGATTTACGGCAAAATGAATGCCAACAACAACGGTAATATCTATCTGGTCAACCCGAACGGCGTACAGATCGGCAACTCTGCACAGATTAACGTAGGCAGTCTCTATGTATCGACCAAGAAAATTGACGATATTGACAAGTGGAATGTTAATACCAATATAGAAGATTCGTTACGCAACGTGAATACCTTAAACAATGCCCAGCTCATGTCCTTGGGCTACGTGACAGCCAACAAAGTCACCTTTGAAGGCAAACGTGTCATTATCGATATAGATCGTTTGCAGACGCCGGAGTTGAAATCTGATGCGGATACGCCGAATATTCACGTAGTTTCTATCCGAGATGATACAGAAGGCGATTACGCAACCACCAAATCGGATAACCGGCTCTATGATGTGGTATTGGGAACAGAAACGGGAAAAAGTTCAGCTTGGGAAAAGAAAATTGATTTTCGCAATGTAAAGGAAACCGATTTGAGCAAAGCCGATGCGGTCAAACGTGGAGACAGTAAAGCCCAAAATCCAGTCAATGCGGATGAAACGCTGGCACAGTATTTCACCTATCGATGGATCAAATCGGGAAATGAACTGTCTCAAATTGGCAAAAAAGGAAGCGGCTATGAACTGAATGGTCACTATGCGCTGCGCAACGCCATTGATTTGACGAACCAACACCAGACGCCATTGGGAAACGATATAAATAATCCTTTTACTGGTAAATTTGATGGCTTGGGATACAATATTTTTGGCTTGTCTATGGACAATAGAAATAACAATACCGCCACGGGGCTTTTCGGCTATACCAATGGGGCTATCATTGGTCATCTGAATCTCATTGCCGGTACCAATGGCACGTCCATTTATGGAAAAGACTATACAGGAGCTCTGATCGGTCATGCTGTAGATACGCAAGTACGCAATGTGACCAGTACACTAGAAGTAGAAGGCGAAAAATATACGGGTGGTCTCATCGGTTATGCAGAACAGACAAATAATTCTGATACCATGAAAAAGTCTATCTTGAATAACATCATCAATACCGGCACCATTCATGGTACCCAATACGTCGGCGGTATTGTGGGATACATGAAAGGTGGTACGCTTGGCGTTGGCGAACGGGGCAGTGTATCTGATGAAGAAACACATAACTTAGGAAAAATCACTGGGACGAAGAGTGATGTCGGTGGCTTGGTAGGTCATGCAGAAAACAACGCTATTATCGGTGGTATTCAGGGCGTACAAAAAGATAGCAGCGGAAATCTCACATTTACCAATAATGCGGAAGCTATCTATAATGGGTCCGCCGTCGAAGGCACCTATAACGTAGGTGGTATCGTCGGCAGTGCAACCAACACGACCATGCAGAATGTACGCAATGAAAGTACCGTTACGGCTACGGGATTTACGAAAGAAATCTATCAGTACCACGAAGGAAGTAAAACTGCTTATGATGTAGTAGAAAATGTACATATGGCCAATGCTGGTGGTGTGGTTGGAATAATTTCCGATGGTACTATCAATGATGCACTAAATAAAGGGAATATTACATCCGCTGTAGATACGAATTATAAGGATTCTACACGATATCAAGGTGGTAACGTAGGCGGCATTGCTGGTAAGGCGGATAAAACCAATATGACCAATGTGACCAATCAGGAAGCCAATATTCGTGGGGCAATGAATGTAGGCGGTGTTGTCGGTTATTATGGTAATAGTAGTACAGATACAACTGGTGCAGATAAAACCTATCGTATCAAAAATGGGCAAAATGATGGTGGCGATATTTTAGCTACCGGTGGTGTGACAGATAGTGGTTTTGCAAAAGAAAATGCCAATTCCAGACCGGAAACGTATAACATTGGAAATATTGGTGGTATTACAGGGATGCTCTTCGGTCAAAATATTCATATTGAAGGCAGTGTCAACCGTGGCAATGTACATACTGCTGATGTGAAGGGCGATACACCTCCTGACACTGCAATGGCATCTAATGTTGGTGGAATTGCAGGAAAAATTGATGAACCATTCATGACAAAAGACGGAATACAACTTTCTGCTCAAGATAGACTGAACAACATAAAACATAAGGTGGCTGATGCTTCTATCTCTGGCAGTGCCAATAATGGGAATGTAGAAGGCTATGTCAATATTGGTGGTATTGCTGGTTTTACTTTTAATGGTTCTATTACTTCTTCCTATAATTTAGGAAATATTATAACTACGAGAAAAGCAAATACTGCTACGGCTCAAATTAATTTGGGCGGTATCTTGGGAGATAGTACGGAACAGAGCATTGGTCGTGTTGTACTGTATGATGTTTACAATAAAGGCCAAGTGGGGAGTCAGGAATATACTAAGTACTATGGACGCCATGTAGGCGGTATTGTAGGGCGTTTCTCTGGATTGGTAGAAAAGGCTTATAATACAGGTGATATTTACAATGGATATAACGTAGTCGGTGGTATTGTAGGGTATTGGTTTAATGGAGCCATTCGGAATGTATTCAATACAGGAAATATCACCGTTTATAACAACAGTGCATCTACTAGTGAAGTTGGTGGTATTATTGGCGGTGCTACTGTTAATGGTGGCAATGATACGAGTGGTTCGACGCAGGTCATGACACTTTCCAATGTGTATAATTTGGGCATTATACGGTCTGATGGAATCTCTGGGAATACCAATACAGTAGGTGGCCTGATTGGGGAAGTAACCAATTATGGTAAGAGTGTAAGGGGATTACAAATTTCCAACGGGTATACGGTCGGACGATTATATAAAACGGGCAGTGGAACTGCGGGAGCGATGATTGGTAAGTTTAGAAATGGAACATCGGCCAAGGATGTTACCATGCAAAATTTATACTATATTGAAAGTAATGATAAGAAGAGTGATGGTACATTAGTTGGCTTTGTTGATACTGATAAATTAACTGCCGATTCAACGTATAAGAATAATGGATACACTGTTATTTCTGCTGATAAAAGCAAAAATCAGGATTCCTATAAAGGTTTACTCTTTTCTACACAGAAGAATGGTAAAGTCGATTTTGGTACCGATCACACCGCAGACGATACGTGGCGTATCGTAGAAGATAGCAGTCTTCCTATGCTGAATGCTTTTTTACCTGGTTCAGAAAATTATTTTAGCGATGATACGCATTACAAGGACTTGATGACGAATACAGGGAATGGCACGTTGCAGTACGGCACGGAATACAATCCACTGCTTACTATTATCAAGTCTAATAGTAATGAGACCTTGTCCTTTAACTGGAAAGATTTGGATTTGAAAAACAATGGCTCCATCGCTGTCATCGGCAATGGAAACTATACGCCGAATCTGACTTTGAATGCTATGCACATCACCAATCCGACAGGTATTTTCGGTGGTGAAATTTATACGACAGGGAAACTGACCATCAACGGCGATGGCGATCATGATTTGCAGTTTGGCGGCGGCTCGACCTTACATGCTGGTTCGGTGTCTGTTGATGCTCAAGGCAAAGTACTGGACGACAGCGGCGAAATCCATGCCGTCGGCAAGAGTGGTAATGATACATTGGGGGACGTGACGCTGACCGGTGGGGAAGTAAATCTCTATGGCACTGTGAAAACATCAAAAGATTCATTGGATGACACCGATGCTACACGCATTCCCGGCATCAGCGGCATGGATAGCCTGTATAGTCCGACCTATTGGGATAGCATTGATTTATCCGATTTTATTGCTGATGGCAAATTGACCAGTTTGACCAATTTGGGACAGTTATATTCGTTAGCTATTGACAAAGATAGTAAGAAAAATGGCGATTTGACGATTCAGGCTGACGGCAACATCAACATTCGCTACGGCAATCAGAAAAATGGCAGAACCGAAGTGGGCGGCAACCTGTCTGTCACATCGGACCATGGCGATATTTACATGGACAGTGATTACACCATCGGTCATGGAGAAAAAGAAAACCCAGGGAAACTGTATTTCAAAGGCAATAAAAATATCATCCTCGATTTGACGAATATTGGCGGGCAAGTTACCGGTAAGGATAAAGCCAAAGCCATTCAGGATTTCTTGAAAAACCATAACACAGAAGGCCATGGCATTACGGCAGATAATGACTCTGTGATGACAGGGGGAATCAACATTGCTATCGATGCATGGAATAGCAAGTATCAATTTAAAGACAAAGATGGCAAAGATATAGATAATGTAGTTGGTAATTTTGATTACAAACAGTATGACTATAACGGTGAAGATGGAAAAACTTATAAATTTTTGGATGCCTTATGGAAACTGTCTGTTACCAATCCGAGCAATGGGTCGTCTTATGGTACAGCTAGTGGTGGTAATAGCATTCATGATATTTTTTATACCTTCATTAGCAATGCGGAACAGCTGAATGGGATTCAGCACTACGCAGAAAAAAGCCCCTATGGCCCCAGTGGTACTAATGAATTTAATATTTTAAATGCTAATTTCCTGCTTAAAAACGATATTGATGCTAGCAGCTTAATGGGGGCTGATGGCAAAACTACGTATGAAACCATTGCTAGAGGAGAAGGGCAGTCCTATACAGGTACCTTTGATGGCTTAGGCAATCGCATCATCGGCCTCACCGCAGAGAAGGGGCTCATTGCCAACAATGGTGGCATTGTTCGGAATATGGAAATTTATTCTTCTGTTTTTACAGGAGAAAATGCTGGAGCTGTTGCATCCCAAAATAATGGTGGCTGGATTTCCGATGTCACTGGCTTGGGTAATTCCATTACTGGTACTGGCAGTATCGGCGGTATGGTTGGTATTAACAATGGTTACATGGGGAATTTGGCAGATCAGAGTACAGTCATTGCAGGAGAAAATACTATTGCAGGTGGCCTGGCAGGAACCAATCACGGCTATATTGAAAATGCACAAACAAATAGTGCCGTTACGACAAACATCGATAGCACCGATGGCAAAGCATCACAAATGGGTGGTATTGTTGGCGTTAACTATGACGGTATTGGAGATGCAGTTGGAATTTCCAATATCAGTGCCCATGGGGTGACAGGAAAAGAATCGCACACAGAAACAGCTGGCGGCATTGTTGGCGCCAATCATGGCACTATCAGCGAAGCCTACAATGAAAGTGTCCTCAATGGTTCTTTAGGTATCGGTGGCATTGCAGGTATCAATCAAAATGATGGAGAACAATCTGCTTCTATTTCCAATGTAGCCAACGCCATGGAAATCATTGGTGATGCAGGTAGTCAGAACGTAGGTGGCCTAGTAGGCAATCAGCAGTCCGGCACCATTTCGGATGGCAGAAATACCGGCACCATCAGCGGCGGCGAAAATGTTGGAGGTATGGTCGGTACCAATGGGAAAAATTCTAAATTGAATAACTTGGAAAATGGTTCTGTTGCCAAGATTACTGGCGTAAGAAATGTTGGCGGCATCGCTGGTAACAATGAAGGAACCATTTCCGCAGAAAATCAGTCGACTTTGCTAAACAAAGGCGAAATCTACGGCTGGGAAAATGTTGGCGGTATCGCCGGTAAAAACAGCGGCACCATTGAAAACGTCAACTCTGATATTCATCTGCATATTATCGACCAGACCGCAAAAAATCAGTTGCAAGGTTCACTGACAGATATTTCTGATCATGCCCAATTCTTTGGCGGCGTCACCGGTGAAAATGTAGGCACCATCACCAATGCTACGAACAGTGCTACTGTTGATGCGGCAGATGCTACCTATGTCGGCGGTATTGTAGGCAGAAATGCTGAAGATACGGTGAACAACAAAGTGGGTAAATTACTTGGCATGGGTAACAGCAACCAAGGCAAAGTCATCGGTAAAAACTATGTTGGCGGCGTCATCGGTAAAAATGAAGTGGAAATAACAGGTACAGAAACGGACGGTGTAGGTGTTACCAATTCCGGTATGGTTATTGCCACTGCTGGCGGTGCAGGCGGCATCATTGGTGAAAACGATGCCCATATTTCCTATGCAGTCATGAAAAACGAAGGCGAAGTTCATGGGAATGCTTCTGAAAATAGCATAACACAAGAAAACGGAACCGGAGGCATCATCGGCGTCAATGGAGAAAATTCTTCCATTACTAATTCGTCCATGATGAATACCCTGAAAGGCAAAGTAACTGGTATTTCCAATGTAGGCGGTATCATCGGCATCAACCATGGCACCGTTACCGGCGGTCGGGACAAAAATGATGGCTACTACCAGCATCAGATTTACAACAACGGCACGCTTCAAGCTGGTTCCTATGATGAAAAGACAGAGACATTGAATAGTGAGGTTAGCAGTAGTGAAAATATTGGCGGTTTGATAGGTGCCAATACAGGTTCTCTCTCAGCTGGCTACAACACCGGTGTCATTGCTGCCGGAAACAGTACGAACGTAGGCGGTATCGCTGGCACCAACAGCGGCACCATCGACCAAGTATTCACCAACGTCATGACAAAAGATGGACAGAATCAGACTATCACAGGTTTGACTAATGTAGGCGGCATCGTAGGTAGTAATGCGGGTACTGTTTCTAATGCCTATACAGCAGAAGAAACCACTGTTGCAGGCACAACTAGTGGCTTAATTGCAGGAACTAATGCTGGGAATATTTCTAATGTCTATGGAAAAGATAAGCTGGTAGGAAGCGGAACTGTCACGAACGGTTACGGACTTTCTACAGCGGAAAAAGATTATGATGGATTTGATTTCAACAATACATGGAAGATTTATGAAGACCATACGAACCCGTTGCTGAAAGTATTCCTTGCGAAAGCCAATGTTAAAGAAGATGCCCTAAACAATCTGACCTATAATGGAGAAAATCAGCTGGATATTAACAAACTGATTGATGATAAAACCTTGACCAATCAAAAAGACGCAGATTTTGCAGACTTTACCCATAGCTCGTCCTTACTGCAAAGCAACGCATCGAAAAATGCCGGGACCTACACTAACTGGCTTTGGTCGGCACAGATTGGCAGTAACAACGGTGGTACTGATTTTGACCCGAATAATCTTGGGTATGATTTCACTGTAACCGATGTTATAGTCGGTAAAAAGAAGCTTTTAGTTCGTGCAGACGATCAAATGATTACAGTAGGACAAAAACCTAACTATACAGGTCAAGCTATTGGATTGGCGAAAGGGGATTCAGAAGCTAAGCTGGGACGGCTGACCTATGGTATCATTGATCTGAGTCATGAACGTACACCTGGCATGTATAACGGTGTGATTCAAAGCATTTGGCAGGGAAGATATGGTACAGTTCCTGATGCATATACCCAAAACTATGATGTAAGCTACCAGTGGGGGACATTAATTGTCAAACCGGCAGATTCGTCACGATTTGATTACCTGTTTTATGATACGCCTTGGGACAAACAGCGCAATTTCCGTGAACGTCGTGCGGAACTGCATTTTGTAGATGGCGGCGTTCATGTGGGATAATTTGATGGCGGATTAACTCCATACGCAGTATAGAAAAGGAAGTGGTGAATGCATGAGGAATCATGTTGTTCACCACTTCCTTTTTATGTTTTTTAGCTGTTATAAGGTTAAGAAACAGAAAAAAACACGGAAGCCTTTGCAGACTTCCGTGCGGATTTTGTTACCATTCATAGGTTGTCCCCGGTGCTACGACTTGGACGGGAACGTGATAGCGTGATTCAGTTGTAATTTTATAGGTTTCGGGATCGGTGTCAATGACGGGCCATGTTTTGTAATGAACCGGGATGACAAAGCGGGGAGCGATCCAGGATGCGGCTAAGGCAGCATCTTCGATTCCCATGGTGAAATTGTCGCCGATAGGGAGAATAGCGCAGTCGATAGGACCGAAGCGGCTGAGTAGTTTCATATCGGAAAATACGCCTGTATCGCCAGCATAGTAGATGCGTTTGCCGCCGAATTCAACGATGATGCCGCAGGCTAGTCCTCCGGCAATGCCGGAACCGTGAAAAGCCGGTGTCAGGCGGACTTTGCCAAAGGGCATGTTTACGCTGCCGCCGACGTGCATGGCATGGGCCTTACAGCCGGCTTCTCCTGCTTTGCCGGCTACTTCAGCAGTGCTGATAATGGTAGCATCCTGTGCTTTGGCAATGGCTTCGGCATCGCCGTAATGGTCGCCGTGTGCATGGGAAATCAGAATATACTGGCAAGAAATGTCTGTGGGACAGACGGTTGTCCAAGGATTATCGGTAATATATGGGTCAAATAACAACGTTGTTTGGCCGTCACTGAGTGTAAAGGCAGCATGACCATAATAGGTGAATTTCATAAGGGTCTCCTTATTTCGTGCTCCATGTTTTCCATTCATCAATCCAGCTGCGAATGGCATTTAAAGGAGCTGGTGCGCAAAGTGTCGATTGTAAAGACTGGCGAAGTTTTGCTTCATCTTTCAGTGGGTATACCATTTTGTATTCATCATAAACACTCCAAAAGTCACGCATATGAAGGTTGGCATAGGTTTCACCATAAATTTTAAAACACGAATCGCACAACGTAATAAATACGGCTTCTTCATCGTGTTGTTTGGCATCATCGAAAGCGCAGCAACGCGTATATAAATGAATATTGCCAAATAATTTATGTAAATAATCATACACTTCAGAAACCATAGCCGGTTCCAATTGCATAAGACGACAGCCCGGTGCAAAATAAATAGGATATTGGGCAATGTTATCAAATGTATCCATGTGAAAACACCTCTCTTTTTCAATAAGGAAAATAACAATTAATAAATAATTGTTATCTAAATTATAACATGGAACAAGAAAAAAAGCAATGTATCAGAGGGAGGAAGGGCTTTCCTCTTGTACTTATACAGGAAATCTTGTACAATACATGGTGGAGAGTGATAGCATGCATATCGTAATGGTAGAACCGGAAATTCCCGGAAATACGGGCAATGTAGCCCGGTTGTGCGCAGCAAATCATATAACGCTGCATTTGGTAAAACCGCTTGGGTTTTCCATCGATGATAAACATTTAAAACGGGCCGGCTTGGATTACTGGTCCCTGGTAGATGTACAGATTCATGAAAATTTTGAAGAAGTGCTGGAAAAATATAAAGGCCACCGCTTCTTTTATTTGACGACGAAATCAGAACAATGCTATGCAGATATACAGTTTCAATATGATGATGTGTTAGTATTTGGCAAAGAAACCAAAGGCCTGCCGGAAGAACTGCTGAAAAAATACCCTGAAAGCTGTTTCCGCGTACCGATGATTGACAAGGCTCGAAGCTTGAATTTGTCCAATACGGTTGCCATCGTATCGTATGAAGCATTGCGGCAGTTGGGATTTCCTGATATGGCCAAAAGCGGTATAGGCATCAAAAATTTGAAATAATGAGGTGTGACGAGTGGAAATTTATGATAAAGCCCATGAACTCGCAGAAGCGGTTCAAGCATGTAAAGAGTACCAAGATCTTGTAGAAGCGGGAAAGACATTGGCTAAAGACGAAAAGACGACGAAATTGGTCCGCGAATTTTTGGTATGGCAGACCCAGCTGGCATATGCACAGTCTATGGGAGATAAACCGGTCCGCAAGAAGATTGAACAGCTAAACCGCCTGTCTGAATTAGTAAAAAATAATCAGCTGGCTGTCGATTATTTGCAAAAATATAATGCATGGCAGTCTATGGCAGGGGAAGTATTTCAGATTATCCAGCAATCTATGGCAGAAGGAATGAGTATTCTTGATCAATAAATACGCATTAATGAGTTTTGTATCACAGCTGTCGGTATCCATACCGGCAAGCCGTATGCTGATGGACGAATCCATGAGTGAGCATACAACGTTTGCTGTCGGCGGCCCGGCAGATGTATTGGTACTGCCAAAATCCGTCAAGGAAATGTCTTTGGCAATTCGGGCGGCCCGCAGCTTGGAACTTCCAGTTACTGTGCTGGGCGGCGGCTCCAATGTTCTGGTGCGGGACGGCGGTATTCGCGGCGTGGTCATTCAGCTGAACCAAATGACCAAAGTCTTGTCCTGCAATGGAACGAAAATTCTGGCAAGTGCCGGATATATGTTGAAGGATGTCTGCCAGTTTGCGCAGGAACAAGGACTGACGGGCATTGAATTTGCCTGCGGCATACCGGGGACTCTGGGCGGTGCCGTGTTTATGAATGCCGGCGCGTACGGCGGCGAAATGAGCCATGTCGTGTCGCGCGTGCGCACGGTAAACAGTACAGGCGGCGTGCATACGTACAATGCGCCCAATCTGGGATTTTCCTATCGGCAGAGCCGGTTTCAGAAATCGCAGGAATTTGTTGTGGAAATTGAGCTGACGCTGCGTCATGGCGATAAAGCAGAAATTCAGCAGTCGATGGATGAATTGATGCAGAAGCGGAGAAGCAAGCAGCCGTTGGAAATGCACAGTGCCGGCAGTACGTTTAAGCGGCCGCCGGGATATTTTGCCGGGACGCTTATTGACCAGACAGGGCTGAAAGGGTTGTCCTGCGGCGATGCCCAAGTATCGACCAAGCATGCCGGATTTGTCGTCAATACGGGTCATGCTTCAGCCAGAGATGTTTTGCAGGTCATTCACGAAGTGCAAAAACGGGTAGAAAAAGCGCACGGCGTGCATTTGGAACCGGAAGTCCGCATTATTGGGGAAGATTAAAAAATGGTAGTTAGCGAGCAGTAAGCAGCAGAAGGTAAAAAAACGATAAATTTACAGCCTGTCTGCGAATTACTATTCACTAACTACTTTTTTTGTGGTATACTAACAAAGTTACATATATAAAAATATATTCTTTATGATTAATAGGAGAGAGGACATTAGATGGAACGCAAAGATATTCGTAATATTGCAATTATTGCCCACGTTGACCATGGTAAAACAACATTGGTTGATGCCATGCTCAAACAGAGTCATGTATTCCGTTCAAACGAAAAAGTAGCTGATCGAGTTATGGACTCGGGAGATATCGAACGGGAACGCGGCATTACAATCTTGTCCAAAAATACATCTGTCATGCATGAAGGTGTCAAAATCAATATCGTTGACACACCGGGGCATGCTGACTTCGGCGGCGAAGTTGAACGTGTATTAAACATGGTTGACGGCGTCCTGCTTTTGGTTGATGCGTTTGAAGGTCCTATGCCGCAGACCAAATATGTACTGCGCAAAGCCTTGGAACAAAAGCTGAAACCTATCGTTGTTATCAACAAAATCGATAAACCCGGTGCCCGTGTATCTGAAGTTGAAGATGAAGTATTAGAATTGTTCATGGAACTCGACGCTACGGATGAACAGTTGGATTTCCCTGTTGTCTATGCCAACGGCCGCGACGGTATTGCCAAATATGCCATGGATGATGAAAGCGATAACTTGGAACCGCTCTTCAAGACGATTATCAAATACTGCCCATGCCCAAAAGGTGACCCGGAAGGTCCTCTTCAGTTTATGGTTACGACATTGGACTATGATGATTATGTTGGCAAAATCGCTATTGGCCGTATTGTCCGCGGTAAAATGCGCCCGAACCAAAACGTCGTCGTTACGGATGGTGAAAGCCAGCGCAAAGCCAAAATCGGCCGTGTCTATACCTATGAAGGCCTGAAACGAGTAGAACAAGAAGAAGCTGCTATGGGTGAAATCGCCTG
>DJEN01000099.1:0-8217 GCA_002431345.1 Megasphaera sp. UBA5897
AATTCATCGACGGTGAGTTGATGCATTCTTTCGCCATACTTTTGCCCTGCAGTGTACGTGTAAGAGCCAAAAGCATCAGTACCAGAGCCTTGCGCGATAAGCGTATAGCCAGCTGGCAGGGCTTCCCATGTCCCACCAAACAGCGTGGCAGGGTCAGTAGGGTCGTCACTAAAGTAGTAGCTGCCTACTGGATGGGCGTCGAGCTTGGCCGTTGTGATTGCATCATTTACTGCTTTTGCAATAAGTGATTTTATATCTGCAACATCAATATCCTGCCCCTTATCGTCTTTACTAGCTTTTGTTGCATGTTCCACATTATTTACTACGGCCGTTGTTTGAGTCCCATCTTTGTGAATAAAAGTTACTGTATCATTTAAATATGTTGTTCCGACAACAGTTTTAGATACTTCTGAGTTTTTAGCGTAATCTGATAAATCAACAACACCTGACTGGTCATCCCAGCCGCTCCCATTCCACACAACATTATCTCCTGCTTTGATTGGGGTGCCGTTTGAATCAGTTCCTCCGGCAGTTTTAATATTATACATGTCGCCAACAGTATTTTTTGTTGTCAGCTCATCAAAACGATTTACTGTCCCTTTGTACTTAACTGTACTTGTTAACGCGGCCAAGTCAGATTCTACTTGTTTTTGTATTTTTTGTGCTTCTGCTAAAGCTTGTTTTGTATTTGTTTCTGATGTAGATGCGTGAGTTTCTGACAATTTAGCGTTAGATGCCGACGTGTTTGCTGCCGTTGCTGATGTGCTCGCAACATTGGCACTGGCTTTTGCGTTTGCTTCCGATTTCGAAGCACTGGAAGCAGATGTCGCTGCTGCTGTTTTACTATCGTTAGCAGCGTTTTTGTATTGCAATGCATTGCTTTCGGAATTAGCAGCATTGGTTTCAAATCGTTTTGCTTGGGATGCATATGTTTTAGATGTTAATGCCCACGATTTTGAGCTTAAAGTTTTACCCGTTTCAGATTCTGCATCAGATTCATCATCCGGCGAATCCGATGCCATTGCCCATTTTTGCGACAAGTTCATATAGTTAATACACTCAACAATGGGCTGCAGTGTCGTCTTGATTTTACCGCCGCTTTTCATTGTAAATATTAAATTTCCTGAATCATCTGTTTCTGCGCTTTCAATAGTGTCGCTTACTATTGATTTAATCCATTCCTGTTCTGTCCCTTCAAAGCCGTTTTGTTTCGCTATTTCATACGCACTCAGTCCGTCTACTGATTCGGACACAAAGACAAACTGTTTACCGTCCCACCGATATGTCTTGCCTGTCGATTTAACGATATATAATTTATCACTGTCGCCGCTTGTCGGCAGTGTGTCTACATACACGCAGGCACCGCTTATCATGTCAAACAATGCTTGAAAATTATTGACAATATAGTCTAAAATACCGTCATTCGTTTTATTCGCAAAGGCTGTCTTTTTACCGTATACCCCTTCGCTTATGATATTATCGTTCTCATCACGGATTTCTCCGCGTTGAAATGCTTGCCGTTTCATATGTACCCCTTTCTAACTTAATGCGTTAATATAACCAGTATCTGCTAGCTGTACTTGTTCGACTTCTGTTACTTCCCGCCACGAATTTTCAAAGAGTTCTTTTGGTACATCACTTTCGCCGTTTTCAGATTTTACGTGGTACATTTTTGTTGCTTCGTCGTAGTATGCTTCTACTGTTGGCGGTTTTTGTATATATGTTTTATATTCCATAATTTATCCTTTCACAATAGTATACGGGCAAGAGTTAGGGTCTATAGCGATAAATCCGGCTGTACCGTGAGCTATAACAGAATCACTTGCATTGTCTAACGAATAGGATTGTAAAGTACAAGTTCCTTGGTTCTCTTCATGATAAGGGGCTTTATCATCTGGTAATTCCTTGTCCAAAGTAACGTTATCGTTCCAGCCCCCGTTAAATGCTCGATATTTCATATTAACCGTAACCAGGGTGTTCCCGCTCAATGAAATATGTTTGGAAATATTAAATGTACTAAATCCTTGCCCATCGTTCCTATGTTCTAAACTATAGTCTGAATACACTTTTCCATCCACTAAATACTGAATATATAAAACAGATGGATAATAGTAATAATCATATTCTTCATATTCACTATCATAGTGACTCGATTCGTCACCTTGGAGCTTAGACGAAAGGTTAATTTGCATAGTTGTAGCAGTAGTGGGAACTTGAATATTATGCGAAAAAACCTTGCTACTTTTATCTCTCTTCATATTCCAATCAGCAATTTTGTTATTTACTACAAAACTGCCTCCGGAACCTGCTTTTAGTACAGACTGACAACAAACTTTAAACCCTTCTTTTGTAATATTCAACGGCTCAATGTGCTGGAAAATATTGACGTTGGTATAACCAACTGCTGATGTCTGCAACTGGTTCGGGAATAAAAATACTGTTGGCACAACATCCCATACGCTGGCAAATTTAACCGTGTCGCCGTCATTGGCAACGCCTGTGCAGAAACGCCCCAAAGCGGCAAATGTATTATTCAGGGAATCCTTAAACGTCATACCATTTTGCCCAAATTGAATAGAAGAACCATTGGTTCCTGTTACTGTCATGCCATCAGAATTAAGTTTTACCGCCCCTGCAACAACGCCTGTTGCCGTGTTGTTCCCCAATGTAATGTCTTGCGCCGCCAACTTATCCGCCGTCACAGCCCCCGCTTGAATCATACCTTTTGCAATGACATTATTGTCAAAAACAGTATTCCCTGTGATATGCACTTTTTTGCCGTCAATCAGGATACTCTCATCGCTGACGTTAATTTGGTTGATAACATCACCTTTTTTAACACGTAGGTTGATGTCATTATTTAACTGCACGAGAGCCGAATAGTTTTTCGCTCCGTCTGTTTTATTTAAGTTGCCCACCAGTTGCACGACACTATTTTGGGCTTCAATTCCTTTGTCAATTGCGTCTTGGATTGTTTTATCTATTTTTTCAATACTGATGCTTTCGTTATCTATCCATTCTTTATCAATTGTCATTTTAATGGTAATCGTACTGACAAGAGATTTTTTACCTTCACCGAAATAGTCCGTATATGCAGCGCATACATTGTATATACCTGCTTCGCATTGATAGGTAATAGCGTTATTAGGCGATGTAAAAACAGTAGTGTCGTTAATGTAATATTTTGTACCTGTGCATCCTGTCGGCACTTCGCCTACTTCAATACCGATCTGTCCCAGCCGTGTCGTGAGAATCGGGGCAATCGGTGTTGCCGGAAGAGGTTTATTGTACGTTAAAACCGCAGCATCACTATATTTTCCAAGCGCATTTTTAGCGAACAGATACAACGTACCGCTTCGGTCATGCAATGATAACGATGTTTGCAGATTGTTTGTCCTAACTAATAACGTATCTGATTCTACGCCTGGCAGATTATCCAGCCGTATTTCATAATACACAATGTCCGTATTGGTTACTTCATTCCACGATGCAACCGGTACATCACCAAAGGCAATGCTGAATCCGTCCGGTACATTTGGAATGGTTGATTTCATAGCAACCAATATATCTGTTGATGGTGCCGTATCCGGCGATGTCGCTGCGCCCCATTCATCTTTTGTACATACACAAATACGGTATGTGTCTCCCACAATAGCCTGTGGAATCGTAACTTGATTTTTGCCGCTTCCGGAAAATGTCCATTCTCCGGAAAATCCAATTTCGTCGGCAGGAACGCCTTCTTTTATAACGATATTGGCAGCTTGTTGATGATTGGTTTTATACCATACCTGTCCTTCCAGATAGCTTTGCATATTGGGTTCATCCCAAGAAACAACAATATCATACCGCGATACGCCATCAGCCATCTGTCTATACCGGTTATAAGTACGCACATTACTGACCGGAGGAATATAGTATGGCAAAAGCACGTATTCATATGCCTGCACATCTGCAAGGCTCTGATAGCCTGAACCAAAAATATTAAAGGATACAAATTTTAGCCATATTTGTTTACCCACATCTTCTTTGCGGAACGGTATTTTTAGCAACGTACTATCTAACCGCGCAAAATTACATCTTGCTGCATGCGATTCTGCCGTAGTATTATATTGACCACGCATACACCCAGTTAGCTGGTAGTTCCCCCCAGGTAATAAATTAGCTGTCTGATAAGAAAAGCATTCACTATCCAGCCAGCAAAGCGTATTGCCGCGCTTTGCGTCTTGTTCACTGCCTGATAAAAAAGTTCCATTGGCTGTAACTTCTATGGTATCGGCAGTCACATCTATTGCCTTTGCCAGTGTTCCGATTCGGGCAGAACTGGTAATAGTTCCGGCATGACGATAGTGTGCATTATCGTCGCTCACGTATACATCGCAACCGCCCCAGTTATCACCAGTTCCTCTAGCTCCAATCCATACCTCCAAGCCATTGGTCGTTAAATCGGCGGGTGGCTGCAGTATAATTGGCTTGTCCGTATCAGGAGCTTGTTTATTGTAGTTAATATATGGCCGATCCGTTTCATGAACATCATATTTAGCTGCCGTATACGTTCCTTCCGGTCGTGATACAGCCGTAAATGTAAGCAAGCCGTCCGTCCCTTCTGTTACGCTGTCAATCATTACGACTTGTTTGTTTAGGCCGCAATTCTCATCAGTCAGCGTAACCAAATCGCCAACTTCTAAACGGCAAAAAGACCAGTCTAATTTGAACGTATATTTGTTACGTTCATATTTACCCTTGCGGGCCAACTGCTCAGCCAGTTTTACGGCCCGTTCTTTGGTATATAAGTAATGAGCCTGCGTTGTGTTGGCCTGTCTTAGACCATAATCAGCAATATCCTGCGTTACCGCATAGCTAACAGATTCTTTTTCATAGCCGTTTTCCCTGTTGATAAATTCCACCGGGTACTGATTGTATACTTCGCTGCTATCTTTCCGCTGGTATGTGACTAATGCGCCGCCAGATTGCGGAATAAAATCATCAGCCGATAAGTCATATAGAATTGTGCGATTCGGTTTCCATCCTGTATAGTCCCTATCATCCAACGGGACAATTTTAAATGTATCATTAGACCAAAACACATAGGCATTAGTAAGCGTTGCTATTTCATTGATAATTTCTCTAGCACTCTTAGCTGACGTTTCATCCGGTGGCGTGGAAATAAGCATATCTGCAGCCTTACAATATTGTCGGTAATTATCCAAGCCAACAATTTCTACGTCTGATAGGCCCACTTTATCCAATACATAGCGTATATAATCTGCCGGGTTTACATCTATGCCATCTCCTGTATCTGTCAATTTGCCAACAACTTCAAAGTTATAATTCGGCATGGAACCGGAATCACCCAAATCAATAACGCCCGCCATATAAGCAAGGCCGGAATATGACAAGGCTTTATCTGGATGTTTGCCCAGCGTATAGGCCCAGGGTTTTTGATTCGTTTCCCCAGTAAATAATGTTAGTTGAATTGTGTCATTGGGATATATATATATATCTTTGCCAATCCATACCCGTTTTAATCCTTGTATCGGTCCTTCACATAACCCCAAAATAACGGCTACGGTATACGTATACGATATAGTAACGGTCTTGCTGCTATGCCCGCCCTTGCCGCTTCGCTGCGTTTCTCGGTGTTCATGAGCCGTAAAATCGTCATAATAGATCACATTGCCACTAATTCTCGTCGTCCCCAAAATTTCCGGGACGGCTGCACCATATTCTGCAGTCGATACGGTAAAATCGGCTATCTTATTTGCCCGTATCGTAGTCGTATGTCCCCTAAAAAATCCCATTATTTCACCCCCTTAAATCGATATATTCCCCGAAGTCTTGACTTTCCGCGAGAATCTAAGAACATCACATCGTCTAAATCAGACAAAATAACGCCCTGCCTAATCACCGCATGGATAAGCATATTGTCCCCAACATAAATACCTGCGTGAGATATGCAGCGTCCAAACTGAAACATCAAAAAATCGCCTTTTTCCAATTGAGATACCTGGCGGCAATATTTCTTAATGTAGGAAAGGAACCATTCTTCACTATGATGTAAATGCCATTCATTGGAATAGGGTTGTATTTGTATTGCTCCTTTGGAAACGAGTCCGGCGTCTTCCAGTGCGCTGATAAGAAGCATGCCGCAGTCCACGCCACTCCCTTTTACGCGGGCTTGATTGACATGTGGCGTACCCAGCCAGGGCATGACCGCATCAACAATTCTCTCTCCATCTGTCATATCAACGCCTCCTTGCGAGGTACAAACGGCGCAATAACACATGTACTATCTGTTTCTTTACTGGATATAACCTGACTCGTATCATCGGTAGAATAGGTCCCTTGCGGGTAATATTTCCGAATGGGAAAGTTCATATTCAGCCCTTGTGTCTTTGCCTTAACGGTCAGTTGTAATCCTATGCCCCCAGCGCTTTTTACCTCTGCCGTACCACCAAATAAAGAAATGCAACCGACAATAGTTTGTCCTCTAAAGAAACATCGTCGAAGCTGCAGATTTGCTCTATCCATCGTTCCGTCATGGGCCGCTTGCAAAATAGTCTTACCCTCTATCGTGTCCTTTGTATTCGCATAAATAGTAACCGTCATCGTATCTACAACAACATTGCTGTTTAGCTTGATTTGATTTCGCTTAATGAGCAGCGCATTATGCTGATACACATGGCCATCATACACAATATCCATATCGGTATCTGCATAATAGTATGTGTTGCCGTTAAACAATCTTAATTCATACAAATCGCAGGAGGTCATATTTTTTGCCGTATTCAGGTATGTTTCCAAGTCTTTCGTTACAGTCTTCATGTGGCTACCTCACGGTCGTTAATTTAAACGACTTAGTCTTATTAATATTTTCAAATACCGTCTCTATCGTTACGCCATCATCTTTAAACATGACTTTCCACCAATATGTATAATCTGCTGTGACTACAGCACCGGCTGGGGGCGAGGTGTCAAAAACAATAAAACCGTTATTTGTCGTATACGCTTCTGCTTTTTGTTTGGTACCATTTACATATACGCTAACATTTTCAATGTATTCCACCGGCTCTATATAGTCACCCATCACCATAACTGCCTGGTATTTACCCGGTGACACAGCAGACAGCCGCACGCCTTTTGCTTCATGGTCTTCCGGATCGAGCCATAAAAAGGGCTCAAAAGCACCCTTAACGAGTGCCACAAACCCCAACAGTTTTCGGTATTCTTCATTTGTTAAATAGGAGAATTTAGTTTCTATCGTCCAATTCGGCAGCAGCAGGTTAGTCATGGTACGCACTTTACCGCTTCCCGACGTTTGCACTTCTGTATCCCATTTCATCGCTTTAGTGCTGGACCAGCTAAGCGTATTCAATTCGATAGGAAATTTACGTATACTCATTAGAATACCCCCGCTTCCGTAGCAAAGTTTCGCTCTGTATCAAACAAAGCTTGCCGTATTGTGTCCAATCCACCATTTCGCAGGAAATCCGTAAAGGACGATGCATCAATAGCATGCACAGATAAGGATACTTGATTGACTTGCTGATTATCATTGACAAGGCCTAATTGTTCGAACTTATCTCGTGACAATGGTAATACAGCTTCATCGTGATGCCCTTCGCCAATCATGGCAATAGTTGCACCTGTCGTAATGCCTCCTGTTGCCAATTTCTTGCCGCTCCAAGAAGCACTAAGAGCCGTTTGTTTGTCCGTCCATAAGCCACTGTCTGCAGAACTTCCCATTCCTGCCGCAGCAGATGCAATTCCCATACTCATAGAGGCTGCCGTTCCTGCTGTCATGAGGCCTGTTGCCAAAGCCGCCGAGCCCGGGTCCAAAACAAGCTTAAAGAACGCCGCCGGCCCCAACGCCGCAGCCATCGACGCCCCCTGCGCAGCGGTTTGCGCCGTTGCAGCTGATGCCTGTGATTTTGCCATGGCGTTATTGGTCAGCATGCCCGCCAACTGTTTGGCATAAAACTCAACAACAACCTGAATCATGGATTTGCCCAACGCCGTAAATGCCGAGCTCAGCGATTTGGTACCCATAATAAAATCTGTCATAGCTGTACTCAGACCGCTAAACGCTGTGCTATATAGGCTGGCAACCATTTGAGCCGTTGTTGCATTGGCCGCCAAAAACGTTTCCTGATACGTTTCCATCATTGCTTTTTGGGCTTCATAATCATTCAAACGAATCGCATTGGAGTCAGATAAAAC
>DJEN01000099.1:8331-11129 GCA_002431345.1 Megasphaera sp. UBA5897
TGTACATCTTTTGCTTGGGCAAAATACGCATTTTCATTGTCCATGAGCTTTTCAAATTCAGCCTGTTCCTGCTGATGAATTGCTTTTGCAAAAGACAACCTGCCGTTCTCCATAACCTCATAGGCAACGCCTTCATCATCCAACGCCTTTAGGAACACTTGTTTTTGCTTTTCTGTCATGGCCGCAAAGTCATTAGAATATCCCTGCCATTTGGACTGAATAGACGTAATGGTCTTTTCATATTCCATTTCCATCTTGGCCAATGCCTGCTGGCTGGCAGATGCTGACAAGGGAGATGCATCCGATTTTAGTTCTTGCGCCATGGTTTGGGCTTTTTTGCGAATCTGTTGTTCTTTCTGTGCATCCTCTTCTATCGCTTTCAGCCTGTCCTGCGCATACAGCGTATCTAATTTTTCTTTATCTTTGTTGTAATTGCTGTTCCATTGCTTGGATTCTTCCAGTTTTGCATATTCTTTTTGGTACTTGCGGTCAATCAATTCTACTTGCGTCATCGTGGACTGCGCATACGTATCGTCGATTTGTTTGCTTGTCTGCTGCGCCTGGTCCAGCATCTGTTTATAGTACTGTGCCTGTTTATCCGCCGTTGCAGAACTGCTGCCACCAAAGGTACTATAGACACCATGTACTTTTTGTTCATAGTCCGGGTCACCGCCACCGTTATACCGTTTGACGCCTTCCCAAACATCGCCGCCTGCATCGGTTATTTTATCTTTCAATATAGCCGCCGCTGCCATGGCATTTTGGTTGGTGTCAGTCGCATAATTTGGATATAAGTCGGCAATACTGACACGGCCGCCGTTGCCGTCACGTATGTCCTGGTTATCGTTAATCTGGAACATGCCGCCGCCCGCTGCCATATGGATAGCGTTTATGTCACCGCCGCCGCTTTCAACCGCTGCCATAGATGCCATAAGTTTGGCATCCTGTCCATACGCAGATGCCGCGGCATGAATAGCCTGCAGTTCGTTGCTGGAATCCCAGTTGATGGAGGGCTTACTCGTATCGCCATTATACCCGGGGTCTTTGATGCCCGCATAATCGGCAAGCGATACCACGCCGACAATATTACCGCCAAAAGCCTCTTTCCAGTTTTGTGAAAAATAACTGGATACGCCGTTGTTTTGACTGCTGCCAGAAGCGTAATAGCCGCCGTTTTCGCCGACCATAATGACATGACCGCCATCGTTAGTAATAACCGCGTCACCCGGCTTAGCGTCATAGCCATTCCCATAGGCGTCCGTCTGATGGAAAGCACTGCCGGCATTAGTCTGCCAATCAGGTGCCCAGCCGCCTAAATCAAAGGCATTGGATACGCCTGCCTGGCTCCAAACATTTTCTACATATGTCGTACATACTACTTGTCCATCATCCGTACCATACGATAGTCCTTCCAGTTGTTTAGCGTTATACAATGCGCCTTCCCGCACATTGTAACTGCCGTAGCCGCTTGTCCCGGATGTACTGCCGGACATTCCTGCACTGCCGGCGCCTCCTGCTGAATTATCATCGCCAGTGGTTCTGAACTGCTCATATGTCGGTGTGCCGCTGCTACCATCTGATGCACTGCTTTCATCGTCGCTGCTGTCGCTTTCTGTATCTTGTGTTGCAGTCTTATTTCCCGCTTTGCTAAGGGCATTATTGGTATGAAAGATTTTGTCAATCAGTTTCTGCAGCCAGCCAATTGCTTTTTGTACGAAACTGACAATAGTATGCAGGCCATTGGACGCCCAAGCCGGAAGGATGGAATCAACAAATTCACTCAACGCATCTTCCAAGCTGCTTAACGCATTGGCTCCTTTTTCATACATCATGTTGAAAAACGCAATAAAACTCGTTACAACCCACGATACTACCGTTATAATGCCTGATAAAATAGCTACCAATACATTTATGACAGCAATAATGGCATAAATCGCTACGGTAAAGGCCGTTGCCATGACAGCGATGATCGGTGCCGCAGCCGATACCAGGTTTTGAATGGCTACGCCAATTTCTCCCCATAGGGCGGCTAATGCTTCTCCCGCCGTCTGCACAGCATCCATAGTACCCGGCACTACGTTTAGAAAATCCGTTAGCGAATGGCCGGACGCAACAAAAGCAGCAATCGCCACGCCAACAGCAGTAATCACGATGCCAACGGGGCCAAAAGCGGCTGCCAATGTCACAACACGCGCGGCTACGGCCGGCAGGGACGTAATCAATCCTTTCAAGCCAGAACCAAAACTGGCAAAGGCTGTCCCGGTTGTAACGGCTCTCGCTTTCATCGTTTCCATAGCAGCATTTACGCCTGCCATGCCCGTCGGCATGGTCATAAAGGCGGTCTTTGCGTTGTTTAATGCCGGTATTAAGCTGCCTACAAGCGGAGCAGCCGCTAGTTTAGCAGTCATAATGTACGATTCTAATGCAGGAATAGTAAGCGTAAATAAGGTTGTACCCAGCGCGGCAGCGGCTGCTTGTACTTCCGGCGGAATCATTTTAGACAATGCTTCCCCGATTCCCTGTTCTTTTACCAGTGCCGCAAAATCCTGCAAGCTATTGCCTAATGACGAAAAAACATCCGGCAAATTAAAGGCATCAGAAATCTGCTGTCCCACGGCAATCGCCGTTTGGCTAAGCCCATCCATCATATTGGACCAGGTACCCGTAATAGTAGAGGACTGTTGTTCCATCATACCACCGAATTTTTCTTCCATACCGCCTACCAATGCCTGGAGCCCCGTTTGCGCATCTACGGCTCCTTTACTAACCATATCCATGGCCTGCGGAACAGATACGCC
>DJEN01000099.1:11265-16698 GCA_002431345.1 Megasphaera sp. UBA5897
CTTTGCACCTTTGCTTTGGCTGCCATCTGCCCTAACGCCAGCGTTACCCGGTCTACGCCTTCCTTACCAAGACCTACACCGGCAGCAGCATCCCCTACTGCCGTCAGCGTGGGAATTACCTGCTCTGCCGTAAAGCCAAATGCTAAAAACTTCTGCGTGGCTGCAGCTACATCATTAAATTCAAACGGCGTCTTTGCAGCGAAACTTTGCAAATCGCTCAGCAGGCTTTGTGCCCGTTCAGCACTGCCCAGCATATTTGTCATGGCTGCCTGTGTCTGCTGAAAGCTTCCTGCAGCCTGCACAGCCTTGACACCCAAGGCGCCTAACGATGCGGCAATACCGGCTATGCCTGCGACTGCTATGTTAGATGCTGTCATTGTTGCGCTTCCCAAATTAGTTTCTAATTCTTTCTTGGTATTTGCCAATTCTTTGCGCAGCTCCGAACTGTTTGCGCCGATTTTAATCAAAATACTCGCTACTGTCGCCATTTTCTTCCGCCTCCTCCCGTTGCCGTTTAAATGATGCTAAAAATGTTTCTTTTTCCTGTTGTACTTCGCCGATTGTTTTTTCATGTAAAAACGGTCGGGCCAACTCTTTAGCTTTGATGCCATGTTTCAAATGAATATTCATTAAGTTGCTGACATACCAAGACACGGCAAAGGCCTTATCTTCCCGCCGTGCCTGGCAGCCCTCAATCATCTTATTCAGTTCCATCGGCGTCAATCTATAAAACTCCCATGGTTTTAACGCCAGCGGTCCATACGCCTGGGATTCAGCCCATTCGAGCCATTCGTAAAAAGACGGGGCAGGATGCTCTCGCTGCTCCGTCTCTACTCGTTTTTTTCGTCAGTTAGATCCTGTTCTGCTTTTTTCGTCAGTTCTTCCGGAAATGCCCCATAATAGGCCGCTTTTCCTAAAATACCGCTTCCGGCAATGGCTTTGACCGCCGGCACAACAAAATCTTCTTCCAGGCTTGCCCCTTCATCCAGTTTTTGCTGTATCTGCTCAGCATACCAAAGTTCATTATGTTTCTTATGGTGTGCCAGGCCAATCATATAAATCTTTATCAGATTATTCAAATTTAGTTCTTGTTTGGCTACAATACCGCTGATACCGCAGCCGCAAACCTGTTCCAGTTGTGCCAGACGGGCAATATTGAAATACAAATACTGCCCTTCGCCAAACTGTTCAAAGGGTACTTTTTTAGGCATACTACGTCACCTCCTAGTGTCCACCGCCGCCGCTAACGGTAGGTTCCTGTAATTCAGAAAGCGCACCGTTGCCGGACAAGGTGCCTTTAATCGTCGCCACATCATCATATTTAGTAGACAAGCTGAAATCAGTAATCGCCGCCCAGCCGGTACGGTATTTTTTGTTTGGGTATTCAAACTTCACATGAACCAGCTGGCCATCATTGAATGCATCTTCCAAGAAGTTCGCGCCAGCGTCGTCCAATAAAACAACGCTTTCCAAATCGATGGACCATTCACGAAGGCCTGCTAAAGAAGCTTTCCATCCTCCTGATGTTTTATGGCTGGCATCAATGGAATCTGCTTTGCGGTTGATGTCACCGCTTCTCTGGCCGCCAAGCAGTGTCCATGTCGGATTGGCTTCTGTCGTGCCTGTATTCAAATAAATCAAAAAATCTTTGCCTGCCTGTGCGACAGAACCGGCGTTTGTCGGTGTTGCATATGTTCTTGCCATAGTTATTCACTCCTATTCTAAAAACGTCACTGTAAACGAAAAAACGGCAATGCCAATGCTGGATGATTGACCTGCCGGTGTACCAAATACAATTTTATCGACAAAGCTGGACTTGGCCCAGCCGTCTAACGTTTCATTATTTGCCAAAACGTCTTTGACCTTCATGGCTAAATCTTCTACAGGAGCCGTATCTTGTTCGCGGCCTTTTGGGTTAGGGCAAATAATTTCAATAGTATATACTGCCGTTGCTTCACGCATTCCCTTGGAAAAGGGAGCGTATTCAACGGTATCACAGCAAATAAATCCGGTTAGTTCCTTCGGATATGCGGGGCCCAAAACCTCCTGCTTCCAGTTGGAAATCTCCGGGACTTCGTCTTTTAATATTTCATACAGCTCATTGGTTACTTGCCTGAATTTATTTTCGCTCATTACGCGCGGGATAACCGGATTACCCCAACACCTCCTTTGCCGCTTCCATCTGTGCCATCTACAGCAAAATCAGCATAGGTCAGAGAGCTTTCTAAGCTCTTAGCAAGCTGCAGATACATCTTGTATTTTTGAAAATAGACATCTTCCGAACGGCTGCCGTCTACCATAACCGTTGTATCAGAGCCTACCATGGCAGCAGCGCATTCACGGCAGGCAACGGCACAGCCCAACTGTTTTACAACAGGACGCGCCGGCAGCTGAATATCCGAGTCGGACAAGCTAAAAGAAAAGGCCAGCCGGTGCAGATAATCATTTGCATACTGAATATCACAGTCTCTGCACGTTAAGATAGTATCTGTAATATCCGCTGCGGTAATGAAATCCATATCAGTACGCCTCCCCAATTGCCTGCCGCACGGCTTTTTCAAACCGTGAAATAATCCGCCGCTGTTCACCGTGGACTGCGTTAAAAATAAACGGGTCTTTTTTCGTTCCCGGATGTCGGACACGCTTGGCAAATATAAACTGGCTGCCATTTGTCCAACGAAGTGCTATTTTTCTGCGCGGTACAATCGTATGCCGCTTTGTTCCCTGGTGCAGATATACTGTAATCTTTCGTGTTGTCCCTACTATGCCGCTAATATCATCACGGGCAAACGATACACTTGTTTTGATGGAGCGTTCCGCATCACCGGTACGTGTAATATACCGGTGATTTTTGCGGGCGCGCTCCTGAATATCCCCGACGGATGATTTCATGGCATCCTTGAGCTTAGCCTGCGTATCGGCAGACACCTTATCCAAACGGCTGGCAACAGCATCCAGCCCCTTGATGGTTATGTTCAGTTCCATAGGCGGCTAGGCTTTAGTACTATTGGCTGTCAGGCAGGCCAACGCACCCGGCTGCACGACCTGCGCGCCATATACAAGCAGCGTGCGGACAGCGTCAGAGAAGGAATCTTCTAAACGCAGCGCTTCTGTTTTGGTAAGCTGCTGGGCAAAAGAAATGGCCATGTTCGTGCCGGCCAAAATTTTATACTTAGCTCCAGCTGTATTTGGCGTGTTGTTGGACTGATAGATATTAAACCCGGCAGCCTGACCAATATAGCCGTTTGCAAGTACGGTATCTGTTTTGGTTGTACCGGCAGATACAAAGCGGTTATCTTTCAGCATGCGGCCGTAGAACCAAGACGGTACAACTACCCAGCGGCCTTCATTGGGTACATTGGCATCGTCCAAGGCGCCTTTTAAATCTACCAGCGCTTCATACGCTGCGTCGGCCGTATCCAATACCAACGGTGTTGTATCGCTGCCTAATCCGGTGGTAATGCCTGCTTTCTTATGAAACCCGGCAATATATTGGTCTACGGTATCGCGGAGTTTATAAGAGGCACGCTGCATGGCTGCATCTACTAAGTTTACATTGGCTTGTGCTGCATCCACATCATCCACTTTAAATGCCGCATATTTTTGCTGATCGATTGTCAGCGTTGTCGGTGTACCGTCTACATCTTCATAGGTGAGGGCGGTTCCTTTTTTGTAGTCATTGACCGTAATATCTGCAATCTGATTGATTTTGACCGTATCCCCAGCCTGGGAAATATCTCCTTCATAATCGCGGTTGCAGAGATTGCCATATACTAAATTTTTATCCAAATGAAGAAGCAGCCGGGCTTCCCAAATGGTTGGAATAAATGTACTAATTGCCATTATGCTTTCACTCCTTTGCTAATCTCGTTCCAGTGTGCATTGATTTCATCACGGGACATGCCTTTGATGTCTTCTATCGAATACTGTTTATCATTGCCGCTTTTGCCGCCACCGCCAGAACCTGCCCCGCTGTGGCTGTCGTTTTTGATAGCCCAAGGATTATCTTTCAGCCAGCTTTCGACACCTTCAGCAATAGAAATTTCCTTATCGCCGGCTTTGTATACCAGGCTGTCATCTTCCTTAGCTTTTACGTTGCCCAACAACAACTGCGTAAACACATCCGGCTGAATAGCTTTTCCTTTTGCCAAAGCTGCTGCCAGCTGTGACTTGATAGCGGTCTGAATCCGTTTGTCACGTTCTTCTGTTACCTTTTTTTCGCTGGCTGTATATTTTTCAGTCAAATCCTTTAGCTGCTTTTCCAGTGCTGTCATTTTGGTTCCCAGTTCTTCCGGGCTGCCAAGCTGTTTGACAACGGCCATCGTAGCTGCCAGATTCTGCAGCGACGTGTCTAAATTGTCGCCGTCACGAAGTCCCAGCATATCCAATACTTTATTGCGGGCCACGCGGTTATTTGCCGCTTCCGTGCGTGTTTTGCTGATTACGTCTTGTAAATCAGCCACCATAGCCCCGCCGTTTTCTATCTTCCCCAGTGCTTCAAAAATCTGCTGCAATGTGTACGCCATTCTGCATACTCCTCTCTGCCGTCCAGGCATAAAAAATAGCCGTTCTTTTACGTCTGCGGTCCGCGTCTGGCGGCGAAAAGACAAGATATAAAATTGTATAGCAAAAAAGCACCTACGTCATGTAAGTGCTTTATGCTCTTTGGACAGCCCGTTGTAAATCTCCTTGAGCATTGTCTTCTATTACTTCCCATTTTCCAGGAGGGATGCCATCATCATCTAAAGAACCCGGACTAATAGCCGAATACAAGTAATCCTCGCCAGAATCATCGATGATCCTCAAAAAACCGCCTTCAACACCAAGACATTGATAAATCTTATTTGATGTTAAGCTGTCTACTCCAAACGACTGCCCTATATATCGGACTTTCATGACTATTTCCCCCTTTCTGTATAACTCTTGATTTTGAATAGCACATTTCCTACTTCTTTATGGTGATACCAATGAACATCAAATATATATTGGTCAGAAGTAATTGTACCAACTATTTTTTGCCATTCTTTAGCCATTCCGCCATAATCTGTTGCTAATTTGTCAGCAATTCTTAGATTGCAATCGGAACCTAGCCCAGCAATAACTTTTTTTGGGGTAGCAATTGTACCTTTGGGAATGAACGCTTCCTTTCCTTCGTCTTCGTATAATAATTGCTGACCTATAGTAACTTCTGATTTTATTATATCATCCGCTATATCTATCGGCAATCGGCTTTTAGCTGTTTCTGCTGACCAATTTCGCATGTACCGCCGCCAGTCTGCATGATGCTCTTCCCATTTTTTAGCCCCCTGTATACCAAGCACCTTATATCGTTCCATATGGCTCAACGATTTCAGCCATTCATCACCGCCTGCACGAATACGGTTCGTCTGCTTATTTTTAATTTCTGAATGATACACCGGCGATAAATGACAA
>DJEN01000098.1:0-21370 GCA_002431345.1 Megasphaera sp. UBA5897
GTTATGACCACTTCGATACCGCTCCATACGATACTTAACTATATTACCATGTACCAAGGCGTTCGTCAACTGTTTTGTGGCAATCACCGGGCTTTCTCTGCGAAATGAATTATGAATTCCTGTGAAAAAATAATGAAATACTAGTGCGAAAATGATGATGGTGTGCTAAAATATGTAGATGATTAAATAGTGTATTGGAAAGGATTTGTTATGGGTTCGATTTTTTCTCCTCTAACTAAAAATATAGGTATCGATTTGGGTACCAGTACGACACAGGTATATGTAGAAGGCCGCGGCATTGTACTGTCTGAGCCGTCTGTTATGGCGACAGATGAACGAAACAAAAAGATTATTGCCATGGGAAATGCGGCAGAAGATTTGCTGGCAAAATCTCCGGAAACGGTCAAACTGCATCGGCCGCTGCAAAAAGGCGTTATAGCTGATTACGGTGTAACGCGGACGATGCTTGGGTATATTCTTAACAAGTGTGTTCGTAGTGTACAGCGGCTGCGCATCATGGTAGGCGTGCCGGCAGCAGCATCCAATGTCGAAAAACGAGCTGTCATGGAAGCCATTTATCAAGCGGGGGCCAAAGAAGCATACTTGATTGAAACGGCTGCGGCTGCGGCTATTGGCGTCAATCTGCCGATTTATGATCCAGTTGCCAGTATGGTTGTGGATATTGGCGGCGGCACGACAAATATTGCGATTTTGTCGTTAGGCGGCATTGTTATTTCCAAATCCATACATTTGGGGAGCTTGGATTTTAATGGCGCGATTAAAGATTATTTGCGGTATCAGTATGATATTGTGACCGATGATGTAACGATTGAAGAAATGAAAATTACCAACGGCTCGGCTGTGTTGCCGCTGGAAGACCGGGGGTATTACTTTTTGGGACGCGGTTTGGATGACGGATTGCAGAAAGAAATGGCTGTCAAAGCCAGTGAGCTGTATCATGTCATTGGTCGGCCTTTGATGAAAATTTTGGATGTTGTACGGTCTGTTTTGCGGGAAACGCCGCCGGAATTAGCCGCTGACATTATGGAACACGGCATTGTACTCACGGGCAGCGGTGCCAAGCTGAAAGGAATGGAACAGCTTTTTGCACAGGAATTAGGCGTGCCGGTTATTTTAGCGGCAGAACCGGAACTGGCGGTAGCCAAAGGAGCCGGCAGGGCATTGGCTGAACGGGAAAAACTGGCAGCATTGATTGAAGGGGCACAGCGTATTTACAGGAGGAGATTTTAAAATTGTTTTCGTTTGGGAAAAGAAGCATCGTCTTCGTACTTATATTATTCATTATAATAGCTGTCGTAGGATGGGCATGGCGGCAGCGTGATTCTCTGCCCTTTATTACCAAGCCGCTGCAGACGATAGCATCTCCGTTTGAATACGGTGCCAGCAATATCGTAGGGTCACTGGCATCGGGCATTCATATTATTGATGTCAGCTTAAAAAACCGCATTGAATGGGAAGCGTTGGAAAAAGAAAATGCGGCGTTAAAAAACAAGAGTGTCGATTATGATGAATTAGTAGCAGAAAATGATCGGCTTCGCAAACTGCTGAATTTCCGGTCTTCCCATCCGCAATATAAAGTAGTAGCCGGTTCTGTCATTTCACGGGACTATGGCACATGGAGCAACACCATGATTATTGATGTCGGCAGCGGAGAAGGCATAGAAAAAGATATGCCGGTCATTACGCCGGACGGCGTCGTTGGATTTATCAGCGATGTGTATCCGCATTCTGCGCGCGTACAGCTTTTGACAGATCCGCGCACAAGTATTGGCGCGATTGTACAGCGTCCGGAATCCCGCGTTTCTTCTGTTGTCCGCGGCAACGGCAATGTTCCGACAGAACCGCAGTTTGTTAATATTGCCAAAGATGCGGATATTTTGGAAGGCGATACGTTGGTTACTTCCGGGTTTGGTTCGATTTATCCGAAAGGACTGCCGCTGGGAACGATTGTGTCGATTCACCAGAACGATAATGATTTTGTCAAATATGCGGTTATTCGTCCGAGTGTAGATTTCTCTAAATTGGAAGAAGTATTGGTTATTTTGAAATCGTCTGATACAGGCTCATATGCTAAGCCGGATGTTGCGCCGAAATTAGTGCCGCAGACGAATCGAGACAAAGTGGAAGGTATTAAAGGAGCCGCAGCATTATGAAGAAACTGAGCTGTGTGATGACGGCGTTTATTGTGTTTATCTTGCAAAGCGCTGTACTGCCGTTTATTTTTAATGGCGTAAATCAGCCAAATTTAATTTTTGTTTTTGTCGTGCTGATGGCACTGCACCATGGACAGCGCGTAGGTGTTTGGACGGCACTGCTGGGCGGTTTTTGCCAAGATGTCATTATTGGCAATTTCTTTGGCCTGCATTTGCTGCCGTATCTGATTATCGCGATTGTCTGCAGCTATTTGGGCCGCGATATAGATAAAGACCAGTGGATACTGACTTTGCTGATTGTACTGGGGGCGACAGAATGCTGCCTCGTATTAAACTGCATTATTCTGTTTGCATCGGGACAGTTTATCCATGTGGCATCGTATTTGTTTGAATTTAGTATTCCCATGCTCATATACCATGGTATCCTCATGATTCCTGTCGATCGCATCGTATGGCGGCTCCGTCGGGAAGATTCCTATTATGGATGGAGCGTTGCTGGTAGATGGAGGTAACATATACATGCTTGAAGCGTTGATGAAAAAGAAAAATAATGATGGCCGCTTCCGGTATTTATATTGGATTTTAATCGGTATTTTTGTTATATTAATTTGCCGTTTGGTGTATTTGCAGTTAGTTGCCGGTGACTACTATCATTCATTGGCAGAAGGAAACAGACTGCGCGCTATTCCGATTGCGGCCATGCGCGGTATCATGTATGACCGCAACGGCCAAATTTTGGTAGGTTCCCGCCCCAGCTTTATGGTGACGTATGTTCCGACCAAAGACAGCATGACAGATGATGAGCTGAAAGAATTGTCCCAGTTGATTAACCAGCCCGAAGATAAACTGCGGGAAAAGATACAGAAAGTCAAAAGTGCGTATGTCCCGACGGTGCTGGCTACAGATTTGACACAGGATATCGTTACGAAAATTGAAGAACGACGTAATGAACTGCCCGGCATTTCTGTCGATGTACAGCCGATTCGGTATTATCCGTACAACGAAATGGCAGCGCAGATTTTTGGGTATGTAGGCCAAATTGACGAAGAAGATATGAAACGCCTGGAAGGACAGGAAGGCGTTTCGAATATTACACAGATTGGCCGTGCCGGGCTGGAATCGTATTATGATGACATCCTTCGCGGCAAAGACGGCGGCAGACAAGTAGAAGTCGATGCAGCCGGCAGTCCTGTCAAAGAAATGGAACGCAAAAATCCGGTTGCCGGACATAATATCCATTTGACGATTGATTTGAATTTGCAGCAAGCCGCAGAAGATGCTATGGATAAGCAAGTAGCCAACGGCATTGGTACCCATGGGATTGCCGCTGTCGCTATCGATCCGAACACAGGTGCCGTACTTGCTATGGCCAGCCGTCCTTCTTTTAATCCAAACTGGTTTACGCGCGGCATTACGGCAAAAGAATGGGCGCAGATTAATGACAATCCCAATCATCCGATGGAAAACCGTGCCATTGCCGGGGAATATCCGCCAGGATCTACGTTTAAGCTGATTACCGGGTCTGCGGCGCTGGAACTGAAAAAAGTTACACCTGACGAAATGATTTTCGACAGCGGCCGCCATTGGCTCGTCGATATGCGCAACGCCGGCGGCGAAGCGTTGGGCTGGATTAATTTCACCGAAGCCTTGGCAAAATCAGATAACGTATATTTCTATGAAATGGGCCGTCGTGTCGGCATTGAAAAATTAGCTGAATATGCGCGTATGTTTGGCATGGGCAAGAAAACCGGCATTGCACTGCGCGGCGAAGCGTCCGGCTTGGTTGCCAGTGAAGAATACAAAAAGAAAGCGTTTAATCAGGACTGGTATTTAGGGGATACGTTTAACTCTGCAATCGGGCAGGGCTTCCAGCTGGTTACACCGCTTCAGGCGGCTATGATTGTCAGTGAAGTAGCCAACGGCGGCATTCAATACCGTCCGTTTATCGTCAATCGTATCGACAATTTGGATGGCACGCCGTACAAGATTTTTGCACCGGAACAAGTAGGGACGTTGGCTGTATCCCGTTCTACACTGGATTTGATACGTGAAGGGATGCGCAACGTTACAGAAGAATCCGGTACAGCCGGTTCGCTGTTTGCTGGATTTCCTATTCAAGTCGCTGGTAAAACAGGGACGGCGGAAAACTTTGGCGGCGTAGACCATGGCTGGTTTGTCGCGTATGCGCCGTTTGACCATCCGCGCATTGTTATTGCCGTATTGGTAGAACAAGGCGGGTACGGCGGCGTGGCTTCCGGACCTATCGTCAAAATGATGCTGGAAGAATTTTTCCATTTAGGCGAATATGCCGATGGTGCTAAACACGATAAAGACAGCAAAAACGCTGATGCACAACATAAAAAGCAAGAAAAACAAGCAAAAGCAGATGATAAACGATAATATTTGGCAGAGAAAGGAGTCTCCTTATGGCTGCTATTATAGCGGTGGCGTCCGGCAAGGGCGGCGTAGGTAAGACATTGATTACGGCATCGTTGGCTGTCAGTCTGCAGCGGCACGGACATCGTGTCCTTGCCGTAGACGCAGATATGGGTCTGCGTAATCTGGATTTGATGTTTGGCATGCAGGATGATGTCCTGTATGATGTCGGTGATGTCATGAAAGGACACTGCAGTACCCAGGAAGCGCTGCTGCATGTCAGGGAACGCCTTGATTTTTTGGCAGCAAGTCAAAAGCATACATGGGAAAAAATCGATGCGCCGTCGTATCAGTATATCGTTGAAAAATTAGCCCAAAAGTATGAATATGTACTGATAGACTGTCCGCCTGGCAGAGGCCGGGCATTTAAAGATGCCGTTGCTATTGCCGATACGATGTTTTTTGTCATAGAACCGACATGGTCTTCTATGCGAGATGCCGCGCGGGTCATGCAGTTTTGCAACAAGCATAAGCGGTTTCGCTACGACGTGCTCTTCAATAATTTTTATGGCAGTGACCCAGGCTATGTGTCTGTACAGGAAATGCTGCAAATTTTAAACCCGGAAACCGTTGCCGGTATCCTGCCGCACGATGCAGCGATTCATGCGGCAGCGCAGCAGGGAAGCCTTGTTTCTTGCCAGAATACGCCGTTTTGGACTGCTATGGAACAGACTGCAGCGTATATAGAAGACGGAACAGCCGTAGATATAGACGCGTTGACAGCACTGCTGCCGGCGGCAGAGGGCATAAGCGGAAGAACGAATCCGGTAAAAGAAGAAACAGCAGTCCAGGAGGAAACACCGCCTGCTTTGGGACAAATGAGGGCATTGGCAGCAGCAGAACTGCAAAAAGCAGCCGCTGTTATGAACCAGATGGCGCAGCAGGACGCGCCGCCTGTCGTATCGGTGCCGGATACAGCATCCACAAGCAAAGCAAAAAAGGAAGCAGACGTTTCTCTGCCGCGTATTTCCGTGCGAAAGCGGCGGCAGCAGTCTATGGCTTGGCGTCATTATCGTCGATAGGAGTTGCAAATGTTTAAACGAGAATGGAAAAATTTAGATAAAGTCATGCTGATGATGTGCATACTGATTATATGCATTAGTTTGTGCATTATTGGTAGTGCGACGCATATTAACAAAGGTGCCATTAATTATGACTTTGTGGCCAAACAGGGCGCAGCATTTATAGTCAATTTAATGATTATTATATTTCTCAGCCGTTATGATTACACCAAATTAAAGCGGTTTGCCCGGCCGTTGTATATTATCAATCTGCTGATGCTGCTGGCCGTCATGTTTGTCGGGACATCGGCACTAGGGGCACAGCGCTGGATTCAGCTGGGGCCGATTACGCTGCAGCCGTCTGAATTTTCTAAGCTGATTATGATTGTCTGCATGGCTGCGTTATTATCTGACCGAGTAGGCAAAATCAATACATGGCGCAGCATCATACCCATTGGCTTATATATGGGTATTCCCTTTCTGCTGGTTTTAAAACAGCCGGATTTGGGAACGAGTTTAGTATTTTTAGCTATTGGATTCGGCATGCTCTTTGTCGGCAAAATCAAAATGTCTTTGTTGCGCAATATTTTTATTATCGGTGTCGTATTGGCGCCGATTGGCTGGCATTTTCTGAAGGATTATCAAAAATCCCGTATTGCTGTGTTTTTGAATCCGAACGCCGATCCTTTTGGTGCCGGCTATCATATTATTCAGTCTAAAATTGCTATTGGTTCCGGCATGCTCTTTGGCAAGGGATTATTCCAAGGCTCGCAGAGCCAGTTAAACTTTCTGCCTGAAAACCATACGGACTTTATCTTTTCCGTTATCGGGGAAGAATTAGGATTTATGGGATGTATTTTTATCCTATTTTTATACTTTGTGCTGGTGTACCGCGGTTTGATGGTAGCCAAGGAATGTAAGGATAATTTTGGTATGCTGTTGGCAACAGGAATTGTGTCCATGTGGGGATTCCAAATCTTGGTCAATGTCGGCATGACCTGCGGCATTATGCCTGTTACAGGGATTCCGCTGCCCTTTATGAGTTATGGTGTCAGCGCCTTGACGACCAACATGATGGGATTAGGCATTTTGCTGAGTATATATATGCGGCAGCAGACGATGATTTTTTAGGGGAGTAGGAGGATATTTTTGTGTCACATACAGTCTTGATAGACCCGATTTTGCTTAGTAAAGTTACGAAACCGGCCCGTTATGTAGGCGGTGAATGGAATAGTGTAGTCAAAAACCATGACGATGTCAAATTGACCGTTGCCTATTGCTTTCCTGATGTATATGAAGTAGCCATGAGTCATTTGGGCCTGCGGATTTTATACGCATTGCTCAATGAACGGCAGGACGTAGCGGCTGAACGCGTCTATGCGCCATGGCCGGATATGGAAGAACTGATGAGAAAAGAGGGGTACCCTCTTTTTTCTTTGGAAACGAAGACGCCGGTCAGAGATTTTGACATGGTAGGATTTACACTGCAATACGAAATGAGCTTTACCAATATTTTGAATATGCTGGATTTGGCAGGCATTCCGTTGTTTTCCAAAGACCGGGGCGACGATATGCCGCTGATTGCGGCCGGTGGTCCCTGTGCCTACAATGCTGAACCCTTGGCAGATTATATAGATGTATTTTTCCTCGGTGAATCCGAAGAATCGACGCAGCTTTTGGCCGATACGATTATTCAATGGAAGGAAGCGGGCAAGCCGGGCGGCAAGAAAGGATTACTGAAAACATTGGCTTCCCAACAGGGCAACTATGTACCTGCTTTTTATCAGCCGTCCTATGATGAAGCTGGGAATTTTAAAGCCTTGACGCCGACAGAGCCGGAAGCGAAAGCCCATATTGAAAAATGCGTCGTCGCTGATGAAGAACACGTTTTCTTCCCGACGAAACCCATTGTGCCCAACATTGATATTGTCCACAACCGGGCCGTTTTGGAATTATTCCGCGGCTGCAGCCGAGGCTGTCGTTTTTGCCAGGCAGGCATGCTCTATCGTCCGGTGCGGGAAAAATCACCGGAACGATTGGTACAGATTGCCAAAGAAATCATTGCCAACTCTGGTTACAATGAAATCTCCCTCATGAGTTTGAGCTCGGCTGATTATTCCTGTCTTCCCGAATTGGTAGATATGCTGCTGGAAGAATTTAAAGGCAAAAAAGTCAGTGTCAGCCTTCCATCACTGCGTGTGGACAGCTTTTCCGTCGATATTGCCAAAAAAGTACAGCAAGTCCGCAAAAGCGGCTTGACGTTTGCTCCTGAAGCAGGTACGCAGCGGCTGCGGGACGTCATTAATAAAGGCGTTACAGAGGAAAACTTATTGTCAGCGTGTGAAAATGCTTTCCAAAACGGTTGGTCTACAGTCAAGCTCTATTTTATGATGGGCCTGCCGACAGAAACGGACGAAGATTTGGCAGGCATTGCAGACTTAGCCTATAAAGTGCTGAATCTCTATCGGCAAGTTACTCATAAGAACAACGGCAAAGTAACCGTATCCGTTTCCAGCTTTGTTCCGAAGTCCCATACGGCGTTTCAATGGTTTGGCCAGCTGCCGATTGAAGAAATCCGCCGCAAACAGGAATATATTAAAGGCTTGATTCGGGATAAACACATATCCTATCATTACCATGATGCTAAAACGGGCCGCTTGGAAGCGACATTTGCCCGCGGTGATAGACGAATGGGCCGTGTCCTGTACGAAGCGTGGAAACTAGGCTGTAAGTTTGACGGCTGGACCGAAATGTTTGACTATGACCGCTGGATGCAGGCTTTTGAAAATGCCGGCATCGATCCGGATTATTATGCCGCACGGCAGCGGGATTTGAATGAACCGCTGCCATGGGACCATTTGAGCAATGGTGCTGCCAAGGCCTTTTTGCAGCGGGAATGGCAGCGGGCTGCAGCAGAAGAACTGACACATGACTGCCGCCGCCTGAGTTGTACCGGCTGCGGTGTATGTCCGCATTTAGGCGTAAAAATTATTGACAGAAAGGAAGGCGTAGACCATGGAAAGACTGCGTTTAGCTGTTAAAAAAGACGGCGCCCTGCAATTTTTATCACATTTGGATTTTGCCCGTGCCGTACGCTACGTCATTATCCGGGCCGATCTTCCTATTTGTTATTCCGAAGGATTCAATCCGCATATGAAACTCAGCTTTGCTTCGGCATTGGGGGTAGGCGTTTCGGCAGATGTAGAATATTTGGATATGGAATTAAGCGAAAAACTGGCCGTATCCGATGTCATAGCCCGCATGAATGCCAAATCTCCTCATGGCTTTGCCGTACTGGACGGCAAATATGTCGATGCCAAAGCTGCCAAACTAATGGCAGCAGCCAACTATGCCATATATGACCTCATGGGCCCGGCAAAAAAAGAAGCCACTGCTGCATCTGTCAAAACAGCGCTGCAGGCATTCAATACGGCACAAGAAGTGCAGTACGAAAAAATATCCCTCAAAGGTAAGCACAAAGTCCGCTTGATTAACGTCAAACAGCATGTCATAGAGCCGATTACAGGCCAGTTGCAGGACGAAAAGATTACACTGCGCGTAGGCATCTACCAAACTAGTGAAGGTGCTATCAAACCCTCTCAAGTTTGGGAAGTATTAGGAAACCAGTTCCAACTGCCTATCGATACAGACATGATGCTGGCAAGACGCATTGGCATTTACCATCGTGAAGAAGGACACAATTATTCCTTGTTTGAAAAATAAATAACATTGCTGTCAAGAAAACCGCTGCATACGAGCTGTATACAGCGGTTTTCTAATATAATAATAAAAATTCTATTCAGCGAAGTTTGAAAACGATTATAAAGACAACATACAATGGTTTTAGAAATTCTTATGGTATGATATAATTGGAAGAAGAATTATCATACAATGCGTGGTTCTATATTCCTAATATTGAATATAATGTTACGTAATTTTACATTTTGTAGAAATTTTTAATTATATATTCGTGTTAAAAAGTTGGATATATAATGACATGAGAAGGAGATTATTTTGGCAAAAATTACTACGTTGATTTTAGCAAAAAATGAAGAACAACATATTGTTGATTGTATAAAGACAGTACAATTTACAGATGAAATATTGGTTATTGACGATTACAGTACAGATAGAACTAAAGAATTAGCAGAAAGTATGGGAGCTCGAGTTATTCAGCGTGCTATGAACGGGGACTGGGGGGCTCAGCAGACTTTTGCAATACAAAATGCTAGCCATGAATGGGTATTGTTTTTGGATGCAGATGAACGTATTTCTGAACCATTAGCAAAAGAAATACGAAAAGTTGTTGAAAAAGATGAACAAAAGGCATATTGGATTCGGCGAGAAAATCTATTCCATCATTATAAAGCAACCCACGGAACATTGCGTCCTGATTATGTAGACCGCCTTTTTCCTGCCAAAGATTCGTATGTAGAAGGATATGTCCATCCCAAAATTGTTACACCCTATCCAAATGAAAAATTAAGACATATCATGTATCACTATACATATAGTACATGGGATCAACAATTAAATAAATTAAATAATTATACGCGTTTAGCAGCTCTTAAATATAAAGATAACGGTAAGAAATGCAACTTTTTTTTCGATATCATGCTGCGCCCATTGTGGGCATTCTTAAAAGTATACATTGTTAACAAGGGTTTTTTAGATGGAAAAATGGGTTGGATATTGGCTACTAATCATTACTTTTATACAATGAATAAATATATCAAACTGTATTTCCTGTATCGCGATCCGGATGGTCGGTTATAACTTTCAACTGATACATAGTAGAACACGAAAAAATGGTAGTATATAATATGGAAGATGCTATAATTCAACGTGTCAAAACCATCGTGCTGCATCATTTTTTAACACAGGATGTGCGGATTTACCTTTTCGGTTCGTGGGTACGGAGAGAGCAAAAGCGGAGTTCCGACATCGATATTGCCGTGGAGGGAAAAGAAGATATTTCTTACAAAATTACATTACTGAGGGAAAAGTTGGAGGAATCGACGATTCCCCAACGTGTTGATATAGTGGATATGCATCATGCAGGGAAAGCCTTATGTCAGCGTATACGAAAAGAGGAAATTTTATGGAAAGAATTACAGAACGATACGAATTAACCGTCCGTGCGTTGGCAAAATTTCATGAACTGGCATCTCGTCAAAACCTGACCGAGATAGAGCGGGATGCACTCATGCAACGATTTGAATTTACATTTGAACTTACCTGGAAATGTGCAAAAGAATATCTGTATATACAGGAAGGCATTGATGCAGCGTCACCAAAAAAAGTGATACGTTCGTGCCGGGAGGTCGGTGTTCTTTCTGATGAAGAAACGGAACAAGCATTAAAAATGGCTGATGACCGCAACTTGACAACGCACATATATGATGAATCGTTTATCGAAAGCTTGCTGCTGCGATTGCCTGTATACGACACGGTTCTTCATCATTGGCTGCAGCAAATCAAGAAAACTGATAGAATAATAGAGGTGACTGCTGATGCTTCTTAAGAAATTCAGTGTTCAAAATTTTAAAAACTTTAAAGAATCTTTTATGATTGACCTTTCAGATGTCAAGAATTATCCATACAGCACGCAGTGCTTGTCAAAAGGCATTATTAAAAATGCTATTATTTATGGAAAAAACGCTGTTGGCAAGACTAATTATGGGCTGGCAATGGTTGATATAACATATCATTTAGTCGATAAAAATGGTGTACCTCAGTCCCTAACGAACTATTGTAATGCAGATGCAGATTCAGATATTGTTTCGTTTTCCTATGTGTTCCAACGAGACGATGATGAAATTATTTACAAGTATACAAAAAGAGCTGCCAGGGAACTTGCTACAGAATCACTATTATTAAATGATCAATTAGTATTTTCGTTTGACTATGACAAACAAAAAGGCGATTTTTCTCATTTAGCTGAGTTTGGGCTGAATACACTGAATTGGGAATTTCGCGATAATAAAATTTCTGTTTTGCGTTATATGGCGAATAATTTGACACTAGACGAAAGAAACCCTGTACGAGAAGTCATGAAATTTGTTACCGGTATGCTTTGGTTTCGCAGCTTAGGAATAAACAACGAATACGTTGGCTTTTCGACAGTGGTAGAATCGATGGCCGACTATATTATTAAAAATGGCTTTGTTCATGAATTTGAAACTTTTTTGAACGCATATGGTGTGCATGAGAAGATTTGTGCAGTGGCACAAGCTGATGGAAAAATGAGCCTTTTTTTTAAGCATAATCATCTCGTTCCTTTTTTTAATGCTTCGAATGGCACCAATGCCTTATTAACCTTTTTTTATTGGTATAAACACGTAAATAAAATTAGTTTTCTGTTTATTGACGAGTTTGATGCTTTTTATCATTATGAACTAGCTGAGAAAATTGTTAAATTGTTGGAAGAAAAATTTTCTATTCAAACTATATTAACATCTCATAATACTGGCCTTTTGAGTAATCGAATTATGCGGCCAGACTGTTATTTCTTATTGCTTCCTGATAAAATTATTTCCTTAGCGAATGCTACCGATCGAGAATTGCGGGAAGGATATAATTTAGAAAATCTCATGAAACATGGTGAGTTTGATGAATAGAAAGATTTTAGCCATTGTAGAAGGAGAGAAAAAGGAACCGCAATTATTAAATCGATTGTTTGATACGTACATGTATAAAAAACGTCAAATTGTTTCTTATGGCGCCAACATATATGATTTGTATGAACGTATTCAGCGTTATTATGGAGAAAATTTAGAAGATCTTGATTTCCTCTTGTTTTTACGTGAGCAAGAGCCAGACGAAAACAAGAAATTAATTTTTGATGATCGATATACTGACGTGTACTTAATTTTTGATTTTGATCCCCAAGATAATCGCTTTTCTGTCAAGGCTCTCCAACAAATGATGCATTATTTTAATGATTCGACATCACGAGGCCGTTTGTACATTAATTATCCAATGGTAGAATCATGTATCCATATACCATCTTTTGAAAATTCGAACTATTTGTACAGCCGTGTTTGCTTAACTGAATTGGGACAGTATAAAACAAGGGCTAATACAGAAAGCTGCTGTCCGGATATTACGCGATATGATAAACGGATTTTTTCTCAGATTATTCGGCTTAATTTAGATAAAATAAGAAAACTGACTTGTTGTAATGAGAAAATGATGGTAGAGAATTTATATGCTGTTTTAAGAGAGGTACTGAAAATACAAATACATTTATTACAGCAAACGGCTAGTTTTTATATTTTGAATACATGTTTATTATGTGTATATGAATATAATCCCAAAATGATTGAGTGGCTGGAGCGAAAATAGAGAGGAGTTTTTTGCGTTATGCGTGTAGCTATATTAGAGTCTATTGTCATGCCGGCAGGACATGAAGTAGAGTTTGATAGAATATTAGTAGAAGAACTGAAAAAACAAGGACATGAACCTGTATTTTTTGTACCGGAACATTTCCCTTTTAAATTGGACTATCATTGTGATGTGGAATTTCTTGAAGGTGGAGAAGCTATTTCTTATGCTGGTGTTAGTCGTTTGAAACGTTTATGGCTTTCTTTGAAAAGAGAACGTCGCCGTATTGCGTGGCTAAACAGTGCCTGTGAAAAAGGCGCGGCGGGCAAATGCGATGCTGTTATCGTGCCAACAAACAGTTGGCGTGTTATGCGTTCTATACGGCAGAGTATTTTAAAAAATAGTAAAATTCCTTTTTTATTTATGTTTCATGGTATTATGCCCAAAGATCGTCATCGCTTTTGCGACGGTGTTAAAAGTTTGCAAGAATATCCGATGGTTCATTTAGGTGCATTGGGATTACAAACAGAGTTCCCTGAATTAATGGATTGTCCTAACTTTCATGCTATTATGGCACCTGTATATATTCCGTTTGATTTGTCGCTAACACCAGAATTTCATATGCACAATCCGCTGCGCCTTGGCTTTTTTGGACAGTATCGACGAGAAAAAAATCTTGATTTCTTTTTACAGGCATTTATTAAGGCAAAATTTACGGTTCCTGTTGTGCTGACTGTACAGGGAGCAACAGCGACTCAGGTCGACAGTGATGATTTTGAACGACTGAAAAAAGAATATGCAGGCTATGAAAATATTCATTTCATGCATAAAAATCTTTTGGGTATAGAATGGCAGAAAGAAATTATGGACATCGATGTCATGCTCTTGCCGTATGGTGCTGAACGTTATCGTTATCAACCCAGTGCCATGCTTTTTACTGCGATTGGCTATTATAAACCTGTATTACAGTCTCCAGAAATGAATCCGGAAATATTACAGGAATTTGATGTGGGAGAAGCTGTAAAATTAGACTCGGTTGAGGTATTTTCTGCACAGTTAGAAAAATTTGTAAACGAATTTCCTAAAAAACAGGAAGTATACCGGCAAGGGTTAATCAGAGCTAATGAAAAATATGGGCAAGATAAGTTAATTAGAAAAGTTGTAGAGATTCTATCTAAATAATATTTATGGAGTGGGGAAACATGAAAATTTTAGTAGCCAATTTAACAAAAATGGTTGATGATAGCGGTGGACTAGCCAAAGTTACGTGCACTTTTTCTAATGAGATGAAACGTAGAGGGCATGATGTAAGTTTAGTGTATAGTGATGTGCAAATAGGAGATTTTTATTATTTTTTAGACAAGAGCATACCCTGCTATGATCTTCGTCATTTTGAAGGAGAAAAAATTTCTTATCCCTGGTATTTAAAAGTAAAGAGAGAATTGCTTCGCCCATTTAATACAAGAAAGGCAAGGACAGTTAATACAGATTTTGCACAAAAGTATTTATTAAAAAATTTGCAGAAGGTACTTGAAATGACAACACCAGATATCATTATAACCTTCCAATCTGCAGCCAGCAAAATGCTCCTTTGTGATTTAAAAACTACTATTCCCGTTATTACTATGAGTCATGGCGATCCAGAAGATTATTTTCATACTTATCCGAGAGAAGAAATTCCAGCTTTGGAAAAAAGTGCAGTCTGTCAGGTTTTATTACCATCTTTTGAACAACACTTAAAAAATCATTTGCCAAACGTAAAAACGGTGGTTATTGGTAATGCAATTCCCCAGTATGATGTCCAAGCTGATTTAGCGACGGCAAAGGAAACCTATAAAATTATTTTTGTTGGCCGATTAGCAAAGAATCATAAACGACCGCACCTGCTGATAGAAGCATTTGCTGGACTGGCTGATGCATATCCTAATTGGAATGTAGAACTTTGGGGAGCTGAAGATGGCAAGGCATATTACAAAGAACTGCAGTTGTTGATTCGTAAAAATCATTTGGAAAACCGCATTTTTCTTAAAGGGACGACCGGTGATGTACCCAGCGTATTGCAGCAAGGAGATATTTTTGCGTTTCCCAGTGCTTATGAAGGTTTTAGCTTAGCTTTAGGTGAAGCGATGAGTATGGGATTACCTTCAGTAGCTTATCATAGTTGCGAATCTGTTTTGGGAATGATTGAGAACAATAAAACAGGAATACTTTGTGATGATGGAGTAGAATCTTTTCAGAAAGCTTTAAAAAGTTTGATGAGTGACCAGAAGTTACGTATAAATGTTGGAAATAATGCCCGTGAATCAATGAAAAATTTTTCTCCACAAATTATTTGGAATACATGGGAAAATTTGTTAAAAAAATTTGCGATTACACAATCGGGAAATTGAGGCTATACTGTTTTATGAATATTAAAATTTTAGTTGCAACCCATAAATTATATTGGATGCCTAATGATTCTGTTTATGTTCCTATTCAAGTAGGTAAAGCGGGAAAAAATAATTTGGGATATTTGACAGACGATACAGGAGATAATATTTCTGCAAAAAATGCCCATTATTGTGAATTAACGGGAATTTATTGGGCTTGGAAACATTTGAAATGTGATTATATTGGGTTGTGCCATTATCATCGATATTTTGGATATGATACTTATTGCGAAGATGTAGAAAAGATAAAAAGCACGATTTTTACACGTTCTGATTATGAAAGATTACTTTGTCAACATGATGTAATTTTACCTAAAATTTCAAAAATTGGTAATAGATTGACAGTTCGTGAAGAATATGAAAGAGCTCATTATGGAAAAGATTTAAAAGAAGTGGAATATATTGTTAAAAAATTATATCCGGAATATAAAGAAAGTATGGAAAACGTATTAAATGGCAAATATATTCATTATTTTAATATGTTTGTTATGAGAAAAAACTTATTTGATTCATACTGCAGATGGCTTTTTGATATACTCTTTGAATTAGAAAAACATATTGATATTTCGTCATATGATTCCTATCAGTCAAGAATTTTTGGCTTTTTAAGCGAAAGATTACTAAATATTTGGATGGATAAAAATAAACCTGATATTGTCGAGGCAGATGTAGTTTCTTTGGAACCTGAAAAAACTTCTATATGGAAAAAATTAAAATATGAAGTATTATTTAAGTTAAAATGCAAGCGGTGATAAAGAGTGAAAACGAAAGAACTAAATAATATTACTTTTTATCGTTCAGATAAACGGTTTGAAGTAATTATGGCGATATGTATTGGTATTGGTGTATGCTTTACTCGGTTAGCTACAGCTATTTCCCAAATTTCTTTAGTGTTGGCCACCATATTAGGAATATATTTATGGTGGAAAAACGGGAAAAAATTGGAATTAAATACGTATGCTAAACAGTATATAAAAATAACTTATATTTTCTTTTTTGCTACACTCATTTCTATTGTTGATGTAGATAATAAATTAGCTGTGTTTCATAGCTTTTTTGATACATGGGTTTGGCGATTTATGGTGTTTATCTTAGTTACAGCATTTTTAAAAAAAAGAGAATATTTAACAAATATATTAATTGCATTTTTTTGTGTGTTTTCTATTGACTGCATTGTAGCTTGCTATCAATTTTTCATTTTACATTGGGAACGGGGAAGAGGATTCCATGGTGATTATTTAGATCTTACGGCGATTATTTGTATGGTATTGGCTATGTCTGCAATTATTCTATTAGATATCCGTTTTGAAAGAAATTTAAAACGGTTTGCCGTTTTAGGGATAATTAGTTCAATTGCTGGGCTGTTTGGATGTTTTGGGCGAGGGGCTTTTTTGGTAAGTGCGTTGGCAGCACCTTTTTATTTGTATTATTATTTGCGAAGCAGTAAAAAGATAGCTGCTATTATTTTGATAATCCTTTGTTTGTTTGGAGGAGTCATACTGAGCAGTCCTAAATATGTTGCCCGTTTATCAACTACACTGAATACAACGACTAATCGATCTAATGTAGATCGAATTTGGACTTGGAAATCCAGCTTGGATATGTATTTGGATTACCCCGTCAATGGAGTCGGATTAAACAATTGGAGTTGGTACTATAAAAACGCAGGCTATAAATATTCCGAAGAAACTCAAAATTTGCCCCATGCACATAGTAATTATATGCAGTTATTAGCTGAAACAGGAACGATTGGCTTTTTAGGTTTTCTTAGTTTTTGTATGTTTTCTTTAGTTGTTCCCTTTAAAAGGTGGATAAAGAAGCATAATCCTTGTGATTTAATCTTTTTTACTGCTTTCTTGGCATCAATGATACTTTTTGGTGTTTTTCAACCAACATACCGATTATCATCGGTAATTCGAACAATGTGGTTCATATTGGCATTGATGATTCAATTACATGATATATATGATACACGACGGAGAAGAATAGATAATGATGATACCTAACTTGAATGGCAAACACATATTAATTGAAAGTGGTGGCGGTGTAGGGGATTTAATTATGTTTACACCAGCATTGAGAAGTTTGAAAGAAAAATATCCAGAATGTGTTCTTACTTTTTTAACAGTTGATAAAACAGTTGATGTAATTAATCGTATTCCTTATATTGACAACGTTATTTGTATTAAACGAGGTCGGTTTATGGGGAGATATAGGGTTTTGCCAGAGTTGATGAAGCAAGATTATATGATTTTTACAGAATGGCAGCCACAATTGTTATGTTGTACATGGTTGCTGCGATTACCCAATCGTTTTAGTATTTCACGGAAAGGACACTTATTGACTAAGACATTGCATAAATATATTACGGATATAGTTTCTGCTAGTCCTGATTTTGCTGCCAAAACAAACGCACGATTAATAGGCAAGGCTTTAGATATTACGTTAGATGGGGATATGACACAATGTGATGTTTCAGTGCCTAATCAACAGGAAAAAATAGAGGTTGATACTATTTTACAAACGATTGGGATTCATAAAGATGATAATTTTATAGCTTTAAGTCCATTTACAAGTGCTGATGGCAGAGATTGGACAGAACAAGAAGCTCGCAAATTAGTGATTGATATTGAAAAAAAGTATCATTTAAAAACCGTCGTCATTGGCAATAAAAAGCAGGCAGAGGCCTCAAAAATTTCTCCATACTCACTAGTAGAGAAAACGAATATTATGCAGTTGATTGAAGTAATACGGCGGGCCAAATGTTTGGTATCGCCGGATAGTGGTCCTATGCATATTGCGGGAGCGTTACATGTTCCTTGCGTAGCATTATTTAGTCGAGATTTGCCATCACGATGGGCTCCTAAAAATAATTGTTATCCCATTTATTTGCGATATGAATGTTCTCCGTGTGATTCAGAAATGTTTAACCATTGTCCTAAAGGATTAGGCTGTATACGCAACATAACGGCCGAAATGGTTATGAATAGGTTGAATTTGATATTGCAATAATTTCTAGCCTATAACACATAGAAAGGAATTGTAATGTATGCTATCATTTTTATTTGAACATCATAAAATTTTATGTTTGGGGTTATTTGATAATCCTGATAGTTTAAAAACGCATTCTAATATTTATAATTATTCATATATTTATAAAGAAACACACGGATTAGATAAATATAAACGAAAAATAGCTGAACATAGTAATGGGATGTGCTGCATGGAAAGATGGTATGGGGAGTGGACAAAACGAGTTAAAGATGCAGATACAATCATGATTTCTGATGGAATACGAGGACGAGATATTATTGAGTATATTCACAAACAAAATCCAGAAGCTAGAATTATTGTATATTATTTAAATTCAAATTTCACTCACGGTCGTAATGAACCAAGTAAATATAAAGATTTACCTTGTGAATTAGTAACATTTGATAAGAAAAATGCTGATGATTATCAAATTAAATTTAAACATTATTATTACCCATATATGGAAAAGCGTATTCATACTATAGATTCTCAATATACTCAAGACATATTTTTTGTTGGTGAAGATAAAGGCAGATTATCAAAACTATTGCGATGGAAAGAAATATTTGAAAATCAAGGGTTAAAATGTAAATTTCTGATTGTAAAGACAAAACATAAATTTTATTTTCAACATGGAAAGCAATTGCTTAATGAACCTATTTCGTATGATAAGATTATAAAAGAAATTCGGAAGAGCCGCGCAATATTGGATTTTACACAATCACGCCAGCATGGGATAACATATCGGCCAATGGAAGCAATGTGTTTTCAAAAAAAATTGATTACTAATTTCGAAGAAATAACTGCATATAATTTTTATAATCCAAATAATATTTTTAGATTATCATATGACAAAATCGATGACTTAAAAAAATTTTTGGAAAAACCTTATGAACCTATTAATGATGATATTCGTAAAGAATATGTTGCAGCTAATTGGTTGGATAGCTTTTTTAAATAAGCAAATATGCGTGAATATAAGTATACGTTATTAGTGTTTGATGGGAACAATTTATTTTATAATCTTATTACGATGGTGATATATTAAGAGTTATTAAGGGGGGCTCAATACATGATCTATGCTTTCTCTGCGTATTTTGATTAAGACGTTCAGCTTTTTTAGCAGTTCCCGTGTTGCCCCTTACGTTCTTTGTTTTTTTATCGTGCAGTAGTAATTCAAAATGTATAAACTTATATGATATCTTCATTGATGATTAAGCAGTCTGCATGTCAATATTGTTCCAAGTGTGATATTACGTATAAAATAAATTACTCGCATACTATAAAGATAAGGAAGTGGCATTGTGTTTGAGCATTTTTTTATGTCTATGCAGCAGGATATTAAGCTTTTTCTTTTGTTTCCGATTATTAGTGCTGTATTTCGCCTGACATTTATTTTGGCATATCATCCAGGCTCTTTAAAGGGAAAAGGGAGAGCTATCTTTGAATGTTTTCGATTTGGATTTTGGTGGGGCATGGATTTCAATGCCTATCTATTTTTGATTCCTTTGGTGATAATATCTTTGCCGTCTATATTTTGGAATATATTTACTGCCTATGGTGATATGATGCGAGTGGGCATAGGGACCGTCTATGGCGTTGTTTTGTATGCTGCTTTTATGGGAAAGCTTATTTTTTATCGCCATTTCCATGATACGTACAACTATTTGGTACATATGGGGAAACATGCAGAAAAACACAATTTAATCGATGTTTTTTTTCATCAAGACCATGGATTAGCTGTTTTGTTAGGATATATTCCTTTTATTCCGGTACTAGCCGGTGTCTGCTGGGTCATACAGCAGCTGCCTTCTGTTGCGTATCCTCAATTTGATTCCCAGATGGTGCAGTATGCATTTAACACGGTTGTTTTTGTAGGGAGCATACTAGGATTTTATTGGATTCGGTATGGTGGAACTTTTAATCATCGTAATAAACCAGAGTGGGATACGATTCCATCTCTTGTTAAAGAAGATGCTTTTTTAGCTAAAGCATGTATAGATGATTTAATTGCGCTAAAGTGGGTTCATCGTCGGCCCATTGCTGAGGAGATGCAAAAAAGTAATGCTGAATTAGCAGAAGATGTTACACACATCATGCCAGCAGAGGCTAAAACATCTTGGCAATCCCTGCAAAATCCACTGTATGCTTTTCGGCGCACTGCTAAAGGGCCCCGTATTGATAAGCCAAAACATATTTTTATGATTGTAGGAGAAAGTGTGCCGCAGTGGGCTATGGACCCGATGTATGCTGTTGTTCATGCGTTAGATGGCAGCCGAGAATTGGCACAAGATGAACATACGGCGTATTTAAAAAATTTTTTACCAGCCGGAAATGTTTCAAGACCTTCAATTGTCTCTTTGATGACAGGCATGTATGATGCCCAATTGGAATTAAATGAAAATGAAGCATTTTGGCATGGGACAGTCCCAACTGCCCTAGCATGGCAGATGAAAAAACTAGGCTATCAAACGATATACTGGTATGGCGGCAATGCGTCTAATGGAAATTTTAACCATTTTGGCAAGGCTCAAGGATTTGACCGGGTAGAAAGTGCAGTTGATTTTTGCGGCTCTGATGCCCCAAAAACTTGGGTTGGTGTATATGATCACGTCTTTTTAGAAAAAGCGGCGCAGCTCATGAAGCAAATCGATGTACCCACCTTTCATTTTGTATACACCACGTCTAATCATGGTCCGTATAAAATTCCCAATAGCGTTTTGCAGTTTGATGCGAATATGTTATTAAAAGATGCGGGCGATGATATTCGCTGCAATAAAGAACGGTGTGCCGGATTAGGAACCGCTCGGTATGCAGATATGGCTGTTCAGCGTTTTATTCAAGAAATGAAACAAACCTATCCAGATAGTTTATTTATTTATACTGGCGATCATTCTACTTTGTATACGCCATTGAGTCAAACAAAACTGGTTCCGCGAGATTATACCTTTAGAGAATTGTATTGTACGCC
>DJEN01000098.1:21461-21904 GCA_002431345.1 Megasphaera sp. UBA5897
ACGCATCTGAATATTATACCGACGATTATTGAATTGGTTGCACCAAAAGGATTTACGTATTATTCCATATATCCATCCCTGACAGAATCACAACCGGATATATTGGCGACGCCAAAACAATGGATTAGTAAGGATGAATTAGGTGAAACGGCATCGGGACGCGTTGAAAAAGTCGGCGAGTCGATTCCGAAAGTACGGGAAAAGTATATGCCCGAACATACGACAGGCCGGACGTTATCATCAGATATGGTGTCGTTGACGGCATGGATTGTGAAGCATAAGAATATATGCTTAGATAATTGTACGCAAAAAGAATAGATATTCTTTTTTATTATTTATTTGCAGCAGTTTACAACTTTTTGAACAAATAAATATTGCGTAACTCGAAGTTTTGGAGTAAGACAGCAGAGAAAGAATATCTGCCCATGCAGCCTGGCGATGTT
>DJEN01000089.1 GCA_002431345.1 Megasphaera sp. UBA5897
GTACTGACTGTATATGCATTTTCAACAGAAAATTGGAAACGTCCGGATACAGAAGTTTCCTATATTATGAAGCTGATGAATGATTATCTTCGCAAAAATTTGCTGGAATTACATGAACATAATGTTAAACTTCATTTTATCGGCGACATGAGCCGTTTGAATCCGATGCTGCAGGAAGCGTTTCAGCAGGCAGAGGAAGAAATGAAAGACAACACCGGTCTCGTGCTCAATGTGGCTGTCAATTACGGCGGCCGTTTGGAATTGACGCAGGCCATGCAGCAGATTGCAATAGAGGTACAAAAAGGCATACTGCAGCCCCAGGATATTACAGAAGCGACGATAAGCCGTTATTTGTATACCGAACCGGAAAATGACGTTGATTTGATGATTCGTCCCGGTGCGGATAAACGGGTGAGCAACTTTTTGCTTTGGCAGCTGGCCTATGCAGAATTCTGGTATACAGATTTGTGCTGGCCTGATTTTACAAAAGAAACATTAATAGAAGCGATTCTCTCCTTTCAAGGCAGAGAACGGCGCTTTGGTGGATTAAAATAAGGTGGGTAAATACAGAATATGTTGGTAAAACGAATTCTCACCGGCATTATTGGCGGTGCCCTTACAATCTTTATTATCTATGAAGGAAATTGGCTGTTTTTTATCATGATGACGCTGTTGGCGTTATTGGGCTGGTATGAATATGGTAACCTGGTCCATAAATTGAAAGCCAATATATCCGATAGAGCAGGTGCAGTTTGGATTATTTGCTTTTTGTCATCCTATTGGTTTGGCAGCATGAAATTGATGATGCTCTTTTCTGTTGCCATGATGCTGTGGCTGTTAGTACAGACCGTACTTTGCCATACTAGAATCAAACCAGTTGACAGTGCGTATACGCTATACGGCTTGCTTTACATTGTTGGCGGTTTTTGGGCTATGCTGGCATTGCGCAGCGGCCTGATTGCTTCTTCTATGACGGATGCCTTTACGACTGTCATGCTGGAACCAGCCCGTTTTCTCTTATTTTTACTTATTTTTTCTACATGGGCAAGCGATACCTTTGCCTTTGTTGTAGGAAAGTGTATGGGAAAAACAAAATTATGCCCGACTATCAGCCCTGGCAAAACGAAAGAAGGGGCTATTGGCGGTTTTGTGGGAACCCTTATTACGGCGTTGATTTTTTCACTCGTTTTTCAATTTTCCCTGCTTCATGCATTTGCTATCGGTTTGATTGTGGCTGTAGCAGCACCACTGGGGGATTTGGTGGAATCTATTTTGAAACGGGTCTGCCATGTCAAAGATTCCGGAACCTTGATTCCAGGTCATGGCGGTGTACTGGATCGGTTTGACAGCCTGCTTTTTGCAGCTCCTGCTGTCTACGTATATTTGTTCCTTATTTCCTGAGTTATAGGTGAAACGATATGAAAAAAATTATTTTGCTTGGCAGCACAGGGTCTATTGGCACGCAAGCGATTGACGTGATTCAGGCTCATCCAGATCTGTTTTCCATTGCGGCAGTCGCTGCCCATACTAACTGGCAGCAGGCCGCCCAGCAGATTCAAACCTATGGCGTGCCATTTGCCTGCATGACAGACGGGCAGGCAGCCCAAAAGCTGCAGGAGCAGGTCGGCAGTCAGTGTGTCGTATTCAGCGGTGCCGAAGGGCTGCTTCGCTTGATTGACGAAGCTGACGCCGACATGATATTGACGTCTCTTGTCGGAGCTGCTGGTATTGCGCCTACGCTGCATGCGATTGCGCGCGGATTGGATATTGCATTGGCCAATAAAGAAACATTGGTAGCGGCTGGCGAATTAGTCATGAAAGAGGCTTTACGGCATCATGTGCAGATTTTGCCGGTTGACAGCGAACACGGTGCGATTTTTCAATGTTTAGCCGGACGCAGCAAAGAAGAAATCGACAAACTGTTAATTACAGCTTCCGGCGGTCCTCATTTTCAGCGGCCGCTGAAAGAATTTTCGCAGATTACGGTCGAACAATGCTTGAAACATCCTACGTGGAACATGGGCGGAAAAATTACAATTGATTCGGCTACCATGTTTAACAAAGGGCTGGAAGTCATAGAAGCCCATTGGCTCTTTGACATGCCTTTTGACCGCATTGATGTAGTCATTCAGCCGCAGAGCATCATTCATTCGATGGTACAGTTTATTGACGGCTCCGTATTGGCTCAATTGGGAATGCCGGATATGCGGCTTCCTATTCAGTACGCGTTTACGTATCCGGAGCGAAGTACCGTGCAGGGCGCACGGCCTATTGATTGGAAAACATTGCGGCGCATTGATTTTTATGCGCCTGACAACGAAAAATTCCCATCGCTGCCGTTGGCATATGAAGCTGGAAAAATCGGCGGCACCATGCCTTGTGTATTGAACGGTGCCAATGAAGTGGCTGTGTATGCGTTTTTGCGGCGGGAAATCTCATTTACGCGTATTTTCGATATCGTGCGTACGGTTATGGAAAAACATACCGTATGTCATGATGTGACGCTGGATGCTATCCGGCAGGCGGATGCCTGGTCACGGCAGTGTGCTGCGTCGTTGCTATAGAAAGGTTGTCATACATTGGGAATTACAATTGCAGCGACTGTTTTTGTATTTAGTCTGATTGTCTTTGTACATGAATTCGGTCATTTTATGACTGCCAAATTGACAGGCATGCAGGTAGATGAATTTGCTATTGGCTTTGGCCCAAAAATCTACAGCCATCAATATGGGGCTACTTTGTATTCACTGCGGGCCGTGCCGCTGGGCGGCTTTAACCGCATTGCCGGCATGACAGAAGAGGAAGAACTCAATGAAAAATCGTTTTTAAATAAGCCGGTTCGTTCTCGGTTGCTCGTTATTGCTGCCGGCGCGATAATGAATTTTATCTTGGCATTCGTACTGATATGGGGCATTACCTTTGCAGTCGGCACGATGGACGTGTCATCAGAACCGGTAGTAGGCTCTGTCATTGCCGATTCAGCCGCTGAACATGCCTCTATGCAGCAAGGAGACCGTATTATTTCTATTGGCGGGACGGCCATTGATACATGGAGCGATATTTCGAAAGTCGTTGCCAAACACAGTAAGGAAGTCGTACCGGTTGTCGTCAAGCGTGATGGTGAGACAATCACCTTAGAAATGATTCCTAAGACAGATACACAGTCGAATCGGGCTGTACTGGGCGTTATGCCTGTGATTACGGAACAGTCCCACGGATTTTTTGAATCGGCCGGTATGGCTGTCACGCGGACCGGTACGATTTGTAAGATGATGCTTGTCGGTTTGTATGAAATGGTGATAGGCGCGCAAAAAGCGGAAGTTGCCGGACCGATTGGCGTCGCACAACTGGCAGGGCAGGTTGCCTCTGTCGGTTTTGTCAATTTATTGATGTTTACCGCTTTTTTAAGCCTGAATTTGGGCATCTTAAACTTGCTTCCCATTCCTATGCTGGATGGCGGTTACATCATTTTATTGATTTTAGAGGGAATTACAAGACGCCGCATGCCCAAACAGGCACTGCGCGTTATTCAGACAGTTGGCATGGTTATTCTGGGGGCATTGTTTATATTTGCTATGTTCCAGGACATCAGCCGTTTTTAGAAGGGAATACATATGAAACGCAGAACATCCCTACCTGTACAAGTAGGAAATCTTACCATAGGCGGAACGGCACCTGTATCGGTACAGACCATGTCTACGGTAAACCCGGCAGATGAAGAGAAAGCGATTGCCGATGCCAAACGGCTGGCTTCGTATGGTGCCGAACTACTCCGCTTTGCCGTACCGGATATGGCGGCTGCCAAAGGACTAAAAGCCGTCGTGGCTGCATCTCCCGTACCGATTGTTGCCGATATTCACTTTGACTACCGGCTGGCACTGGAAGCTGTCGACAGCGGCGTGCAGGCATTGCGCATTAATCCGGGAAATATTGGTACCGAAGAAAATGTAATCAAAGTCGTAGAAAAGGTAAAGCCTAAGCATATTCCGATTCGCATAGGAATCAACACGGGCTCACTGCCGGAGGATATTTTAAAAGCGTATGGCGGCCATCCTACGGCAGATGCCATGGTAGAAGGGGCCCTGCGTCACATTCGGATTTTAGAACGGCTGCATTACCGCAATATGGTAATTTCGTTAAAAGCATCTCAAGTCCCATTGATGATTGACGCATACCGTGCATTGGCAGATAAAGTCCCTTATGCACTGCATTTGGGTGTAACCGAAGCCGGTCTTGTCCGGGAAGGCAGCATCAAATCGGCTATCGGCATCGGTACGCTGCTCTACGGGGGTATTGGTGACACGATTCGCGTATCGCTGACCGGAGATCCTGCAGAAGAAATCAAAGCAGGGCAGACGATATTGTCTTCTTTGGGGCTGCGGTCTTTTGGGCCAACGCTTATTTCCTGCCCTACATGCGGCCGGACGAGAGTCAATCTGATTGCATTGGCACAGCAAGTTGAAGATGCTATTTCCCATCTGACAGTTCCTATCAAAGTAGCAGTAATGGGATGCGTCGTCAACGGGCCGGGAGAAGCGCGGGAAGCTGATTTCGGGATTGCCGGCGGCAACGGCAGCGGCATCGTCTTTTCCCATGGACAGATTCTGCGGACCGTGCCGGAACATCAGTTAGTAGCCAGTCTACTGGAAGAAATACATAAATCACTTATAAAGGGGTCTTAATTACATGTTAGCATCAAAGTTATACAGTCCAACATTGCGTGAAATTCCGGCAGAAGCTGAAATTGCCAGTCATCAATATATGTTGAAGGCTGGCTTAATTCGTAAAAATGGCGGTGGTCTTTATACATTTTTACCCTTAGGCCGTAAAGTCGTATTAAAAGTAGAAAATATTATTCGCGAAGAAATGAATGCCACAGACGCGCAGGAAATCATGATGCCGATTATGCAGCCTGCTGAAATTTGGCATGAATCAGGCCGTTGGAACGCCTATGGTCCGGAAATGTTTAAATTAGAAGACCGTCATGGCAGTCATTATTGCTTAGGACCTACACATGAAGAATTGATTACAACGCTGATACGCAATGAACTTCGTTCGTATAAACAGCTCCCTACAACACTCTGGCAAATGCAAAATAAATACCGTGATGAAATTCGTCCGCGCTTTGGTTTAATGCGCAGTCGCGAATTTGTTATGCAAGATGCCTATTCCTTTGATATGGATGAAGAAGGGCTCCATAAAAATTATAAAATCATGTATGATGCGTATGACCGCATCTTTACGCGTTGTGGTCTGACCTTTAAACCTGTTGAAGCTGACAGTGGCCAAATTGGCGGTAATCATACGCATGAATTTATGGCATTGGCGGCAGCTGGTGAAGCTGAAGTCGTTTCTTGTTCTAAATGTGAATATGCTGCGGATATCGAAAAAGCAATCCCCGGTACGCTGGACATGCCGCAGGAAGAGGCAAAAGACGCAGAACTCATTGAAACACCTAACTGCGCGACTATTGAAGATTTAGCTAAATTCCTCGACATTCCTGTAGAAAAGACCATTAAAGCCGTTGCCTTTACGATTGATAACGAAAAAGTCGTTTTGTGCATGGTTCGCGGCGACCATGAAGTCAACGACGTAGCTGTACAAAATTTTGTCGGCGGCAATGCGATCGAACCGGCTACGGAAGAACAACTCAAAGCCCATGGCTTACAGCCAGGCTATATGAGCCCGATGGATGCTGATAAACCAGATAACGAAACATTCTTTATACTGGTAGATCCGACTGCGATGAATGTCTGCAACGGTGTAACCGGCGCCAATAAACACGGCTATCATTATAAAAACGTAAATCCTAAACGTGATTTCAAAGATGTCACCGTGACTACGGTTCGTTTGATGACCGATACGGATGTTTGCCCGCACTGCGGCGCACCGATTGATATTGTCCGCGGTATCGAAGTTGGACAAGTATTTGAATTAGGCACTAAATATTCTGAAGCTATGCATGCTACCTTCCTTGATAAAAACGGCAAAGCGAAACCTTTTGTCATGGGATGTTACGGCATCGGCGTTACTCGTACGGTAGCAGCCGCTATTGAACAGTATCATGATGACAAAGGCATTATGTGGCCTGTTGCCATTGCTCCTTTTGAAGTCGATGTCGTACCGGTCAGCTCTAAAGATGAAGCACAAGTACAAATTGCCAATACACTGTATCAACAGCTGCAAGCAGTTCGTGTAGATGTTTTGCTGGATGACAGGAATGAACGGGCAGGCGTTAAATTTAACGATGCTGATTTGATTGGCTATCCTGTTCGTGTTACTGTAGGCAAAAAGAGTGCTGCAGAACAGACTGTAGAAATCAAAGTTCGCCGTACCGGTGAAGAAGAAGTCGTAGCGATTAAAAACGCTGCCGCACGCGTACAGGAAATCTTGGCTGATTTACGCGCTAAAAATATGTAATAAAGGTAATCGTAATACTAGTAAACGACTGTCGCTTGCTGCGGCAGTCGTTTTTGTGCAGAAAAAATCAAATTTTAATCTAATTCTAATGTAGTTTTAATCTTCCTTTAATCTTCATATGGTATAGTAATCATAACTACTATGTACGGATATAAGGAGACTGACTATGAACACATGGGAACAATGGGAAGCAAAAACACAAAGCCTTTTAGCAGCAAAGGAATGGGAAGCATGCATTCAACACATCAATGCTATTTCCCCAAAAGACAGAAAAGATACAAGATATATCCGTTCTTTGGAGCGCGCTTGTCAAAAACTACTTGCTGTACCGGCTTATCAGCACCATGCTGCTTTGCTGCGAAAGGCAGCGTATACGTATTATGATGCCTGTTTTGAAAATCACGCGTTAGTATTGCATCATGATAAACAATATTGCAAAACACAGGCTGCACATTATTTTTCTCTGCTGCTGCAGCAAGAACGCCGTCCATTGGATACATATCGATATGCGCAGCTGCTGTATTGCTCGTCCAATGATTTTTTTTCAAGAGAACCGCTTGCCACGAAACGTCATTTGAGGGAAAAGGCATATGATTTATATGAAGAAACGATACAAACCATAGAAAAAGAAAAGGCGGACGCGTATACTGCTTTATACAATCAAGCTTGCTATGCACTGGGCCGCTGCGGTTTAGAACTTATCTCTTCGTATTCAGTCCTGCTGCATGAAATATCCCTTGTAGCAGACGTTCCGCTGCCGTTTTTTGGAAATAAAGAAATATATAAAACAAGACTGCAGCGGGTGCATGCTTGTTTGGATACACTGCGGGCCATCAAACAGTTGCCGCGGCAGATAAAAAACACGGCAGATATCAAACAAATAAGCCAAAATCAGGACAAGGCAGAACATATCTATTACCTGTTAGGCAAAGCATTTGATTATGCCTGGCAATTTGGATTATGTGAAAATAAAATACTGGCGAGACAATGGGCTGAACGATATTACACGTATGCCTGTGAAATTCATTACTATAAAATGAAATATGCACAACGCATAAAACCGTTTTTTCACATGTATATTGCCCTTGCCAACGTATATATCCGACAAAAAGATAAAAAAAGCTGTATCAAAATATGGAAACGCTATCAGTTAAGCAACCATATTCCCTTGGGATACCAACGGATAACGGCAATCCGCTGGGCCATTGTAGAAAAGAAGTATGAAAAAGCCCGCCAGATTATAACAGCCTATCAAAATAAGAAAGACTGGCAGGAAGGGCTGTCCCCGCAGCGGACGGCAGCCTGCCGGCATATAGTAGATGCGCTGCAGGGAAAATTCAAAACGGAAGAGAATCAACCGTATTCAGGCAGTCAATTAAAAGTATTACTGAAACTGACAAAACGCTGCCATCCTGTGCCCAAACAATAGTGCCTGTTGCGTTATCATATACGCCATGCTTTTTTGAAAGTTTTTAGGTTGGCGTTTGAAGAAAATAAATCGTAACGCTGCAAACTATGCACACAAAACGATATAACAAAAGGACTGCAGCCAAATGAAACTCCTTAGTTCATTTGGCTGCAGTCCTTTATCGTATAAATGATTCGTATAATTAATATTTACGCCATAAGCCAATCACTTTACCAAGAATATGGCAGTTTTTAGTGTAAATGGGGTCATAATCTTCGTTTTCCGGCTGCAGACGGATAGCATGTTCTTCACGATAATAGCGTTTTACCGTAGCTTCATCATCAAGCAGGGCGACAATGATTTCACCGTTTTCTGCTGTATCCTGCTGGCGTACGATAATTAAATCGCCTTCTAAAATGCCGGCATTTTTCATGCTGTCTCCCTTTACACTCAGCATGAAACAGTCATCGTTGCCAACAAAATCAGCAGCAAAAGGATAGACATCTTCTACGCATTCTTCAGCTAAAATCGGAGCCCCGGCACGAACTTGTCCGACTAAAGGCAGCGGTACAATTTTTTTTGAACGCCAAGAACCTTCATCCAATAATTCAATCGTACGGTTCTTGGTAGGATCGCGGCGGATATATCCCAGCTTTTCCAGCCGGTTGAGATAACCATGCACGGTGGAAGTAGAACTCAAGCCAACTTCTTTACAGATTTCCCGCACCGATGGGGGATAGCCGAATTTATGAACACATTCACGTATATATTCCAATATCTGTTTTTGACGGGTAGTCAATGTTTTATCAGTATGTATCATAGGTCCTCACTCCATATAATTATATGTCCATTATACCGTATATACTTAAAAATTTCAAACGTTTGTTCAAATAATAAATCGAGAAAATATGTTCGTAAATATCTTGACAGGAACAAGTGTTCGACGGTATAATATAAACATCAACAAACAGACGTTCCCAAAACGTACGTTTATATCATATGGGAGAGTGATACCTCATGAAAAGACAGCAAAAAAGAACACATACCATTGGAAAATATATTTTTGCTTTAGCGATACTGATATTGGCAGGCACCCAGCTTGGTTGGATGTATCATGAAGAAACAGCTTATGTTACGATACAAGTTCAAGAAGGAGATACGTTATGGCAGTTAGCATCAGCTGCGGCAGATACGGATACAGACGTCCGCCACACAGTACATGCCATGATAGAAACCAATCATTTATCTGGAAATGAAGATATTTATCCTGGCCAAGTACTGCAAGTACCAGTAAAAGAAGTATATCTAGAACAGGCTAAGCTAAAACTGCAAAACCGTATTCATCCATAAACCCAAAGAACAGCGTGCATAACGCATTTCGCTGTCAGGCACGCTGTTCTATCTTTCAAATATAACAAACGGGGCTGTGACCAAAATGAGTTAAAAATCATCATTTTGTTACAGCCTCTTGCTATATTATTTAGTTTCTGTGATTTTAAACACCGGATTATCAATAAGACGGTCTGCTTCGTCAATATAACGCCGCACGACTGCTTGAGAGCGATGACGTGTTTGGCGCATAATTTCACGTTCTTCTACATGATGCTGCGCTGCCGTTGTCGCAAATCCATGACGCAGGCTATGTGCGCCGTATTCTCTGGGATCCATTCCCATCAACGCGACATAGTGCTTGACAATCAATGCAATCGTTTTATCGGAAATTCTTGTTTTTCTAATCGTATGACTCCGCGTAAAACCCCGAAATACCGGGCCGGAAGTAATACCGCTGAGACGGAGCCATTCTTTGAGTGCATGAACAGCACAGATATTTTTATCTTGTACAATGGGAATCGCAATGAGCTGCCCTTGGTCATACTGGTCTGTTTTTGATTTGCGCAGTGTAAGCAGCATGCCCAGACGCGTAAACTGTATATCATCGATATCCAGGTTTGCAATTTCAGAGCGCCGCATCGCTCCATAAAAACCTACCAACAAAATTGCCTTATCCCGTGTCTGTTGAAGTGTATCGCCTTCCAGATACGTGAGCATTTCCTTGATATCATCAAATAAGATAGGCAGTTTGCCGTGTTGGATAACACCTTTCATACGTTTAATACCACGCAGCGCATTTTTTACAATAGGAAAGCGGCATGGATTATCTTGAATACCGGCAGCATCAAAATTTTCAGTCAACGCACTAATGCGCCGCGCGACCGTATTAGCTTTGGCATTGTCTGCCAAATCATTAATATAATTGACAATCGTTTCAGGAATGGCAGGGAAGGCAGAAACATGATGATAATCACACCAATCACAAAAATCATTCCAATCCGATTCATACGCTTTGATGGTATTATCTGCACGAGCAATATAAATACTTTGCCGTGCTTTCGCCGTTAACTTTTCATTATTTGCAATAGCTTCGGCTCGTCCGATAAAGAAATTATCACGACACTTTTTCATAGAAAGGCACTCCTTTAATTACAAAACATTTGTACTATAACCTTATCATGGAAGGCAGATTTCGTCAAATAGAAAAAATGGAGAATACAGAACATATATTTGTTAACAAAATAATTTTATCGCAGAATATATGTTCCTAAAGAAAAATACCTTGTGAGGTACGAAATTCTTTACATGTAACTAAAAAAAGCAGATGTGTTTAGTAATGGACGCAATCAAATATCAGTATACTTAAATGATTAGATGTTTATTTGAATATTCCGTTATATACGTATAGATGAATTATAACAAAAATTCAAAAATGATTGCTGTCATTGATGTTGATATAAAATTATAAAAATCTTTAATTTTTTGCCAACTTTACTATGGAAAACTATAAAAAAAACTCTAAGAAGAAACTATAAAAACGAATATCTTTGATAGTTATTAAAAAATGCGATGGTGAAGTGAAATGACTAAAAATTGTCGCAGTTAAGCGAAGTATAAAATATTCAAAAATCACTCTAATTTCTTATTTTTTATTACATCCGATAAATTAAGGTTATCGGATGTAATAATCAGTGTGAATCCTCCTCTCTAGATATTTGGCCGCTAATATGTAAAATAACTACAAAACATGAAAACATGTGTTGTGCCATATTTTTGAAATAAATTAAGATACTAAAATTTTTTACACTTAGTATTATAGTTGTTTACGTATGTGTAATGTATTATAGAAATATGAATCTGCATACTAGGATTGATATTTCTATACGTATTGAAAGTTGTTTATATCCATGTTCATATGGTATTTCTAATCGTTTATATGTACTGCCTGCTGTCATTTAAATTTTCTTCAACGCTTGATGTATTTTTTATTTATTTTGATTGCAATGTCCTGACTAAGCTCTTTTTCTGCATGTATTTGAATTTCCGTGTTATAGATAGCTTTTATTATATTAGGTATATCCGAATGCTTATGTTATCCTCGTGACACGAAATGATGAAATAGGTTATCCACAATATAATCCATATTATTACTAGTTGCCGACCTAATAATAGTATATGCTATGCATCTTAGGAGAAAGGAGTAGGGGGCAAAGCAATCGGTATTCTCCCCCTATCCCCTGCTCTTTTGCAATACATGTATAAGAACATATATTTGCCGATGTGATTTTTCCCTTAGAGAACATTTGTTTGCATTTCGTGTAAAAAAGAAGAGATACACGATTGCCGCATATCTCTCCTTACATGTATTAGTGAAGCGATGAAAATAGTTTGTTTTTGGTCCGTTCGGCTTCGAATTTGATTTTTTCGATATCTAAGGTTGTAAATTCTTTATTTTTCAGCAGTACCTTGCCATCTACTAAAACAGTATCTACATCAAAGCTGTTGGCAGAATATGCCAATAAGGACATCGTATCGTTTTTAGGATACCAATGCAGGCCTTCCCTGTCTATTAACGTAATATCTGCTTTGTATCCTGCTTCCAACTTGCCGATATTTTGATAGTTGAGGCATTTTGCGCCGCCTTCTGTCAGCATATTGACGGCTGTTTCTGCTGGAATGACGATAGGATCTAACGTATTGGCTTTGTGAATCAAGGCAGCCAAATGCATTTCTTCCATAATGTCCAGATTGTTATTGCTGGATGCTCCGTCTGTGCCGAGACCGACAACAATGCCTTTTTCCAACATTTTAGGAATCGGGGCAATGCCGCTGGCCAGTTTTAAATTACTGCCGGCATTATGGGCAACACGGACATGTTTTTTCGCCATCATATCCATGTCTGCATCATCAACCCAAACGCAGTGTGCTGCTAAGCAGCCGCAGTCCAGAACACCCAATTCATCCATCAGGGCAATCGGTGATTTGCCGTATTGTTTTTGAATGTTTTCTACTTCCCCTTTGGTTTCACTTAAATGGATATGGATTTCTGCTCCCAATTCATGGGCAAGGTCGACAACTTGGCGCAAATAATTCGGCGGGCATGTATACGGAGCGTGTGGCCCAAGCATAACCGTAATACGGCCATTTGCCTGGTTGTTCCATGTCTGATAAAATTCTTTGCTTTCTTGGAGAGCCTGTTGGGCATTTGGCGTAATACCTGTCATGCCGCGGCATAAGCAGGCACGGATGCCAGATTCTTGTACTGCTTTGGCAACATCATCCATGAAGAAATACATATCTGCAAAGCTGGTCGTACCGCAGCGAATCATTTCCGCAATGCCGAGCATCGTTTGTGCATATACGACGTCGCTGTCCAGTTTGTCTTCGGCCGGCCAAATTTTCTTTTCCAGCCAGTCCATGAGCTGCATATCATCAGCATAACTGCGAAAGACCGTCATGGCAATATGGTTGTGTGTATTGACAAACCCGGGCAGTGCCAACATATTTTTGCCGTCAATGACTTCATCATAGAGTTCCTGGATAGGTGCTTCCGGAAAGCTGATAATTTTGTCGCCGTCAATGGCAATGTTTTGGTTTTCTTTGATACGATGGTCCTGGTACAGGGCAACATGTTGAATGAGTTTTTTCATTGCGCTTGTGCTCCTTATTAGTCCAAGTTCAAGTATTTACGTTGTTCTTCAGAAAGAGAATCAATGGCATATCCCATCGAAGCCAATTTGATTTTAGCGATTTCATTATCGATGTCATGCGGCAGTACATAGACATGATTTTCGAGTTCTGCATGATGTTCGAGAATATATTTGGCGGCTAATGCCTGTACGGCAAAGGAAAGATCCATAATTTCTGCCGGATGGCCGTCGCCTGCTGCTAAGTTTACCAAGCGGCCTTCTGCCAGTAAGTTAATGATATGGCCGTTGGGAAGTTCATACCCTTCAATATTATGACGGGCTTCAAAATGGCGAACGGCTAAGGCTTCCAATTCTTTTTTGTTGATTTCAACGTCAAAATGACCGGCATTGGCCATAACAGCGCCATCTTTCATATTTTTCATGTGTTCGCCGCGAATGACATCTTTATCCCCTGTCAAGGTAACGAAGATATCTCCGACTTTGGCAGCTTCTGCCATGGGCATGACTTCAAATCCATCGAATACAGCTTCAATTGCCTTAATCGGGTCTACTTCCGTAACGATGACATGAGCACCTAAGCCCTTGGCACGCATAGCGCAGCCTTTACCGCACCAGCCATAGCCTGCAACGACAACTTTTTTGCCGACAACTGTAAGGTTTGTTGTACGCATAATGCCGTCCCATGTAGACTGACCTGTGCCATAGCGGTTATCAAAGAGGTACTTGCAGTAGGAATCATTGGCTGCAATCATCGGGAATTTCAATGTACCGGCTTTGTCTAAACCATGAAGCCGATTGACGCCGGTTGTCGTTTCTTCCGTGCCGCCCAGCAAGTTTTCCATAGCATCCTGGCGCGTTGTATGCAGGAGATGTACTTGGTCGCCACCATCATCAATAATGATATCCGGTTTATGGTCCAAGGATTTATTGAGGAAATTAAAATATTCTTCGTCTGTTGCGCCGTACCAAGCATATACGGTTAAGCCGTCTTCTACCAATGCGGCAGCAACATCATCTTGCGTAGACAACGGATTGCTGCCCGTTACGATGACATTGGCGCCGGCACGATGAATGACTTCTGCTAAATAGGCCGTTTTAGCTTCCAAATGGACACTGACGCAGACGGTTTTTCCTTTAAAAGTTTGGGCTTCTTTTAATTTATCACCAATTGCATTTAAGGTCGGCATGTAATGATCGACCCAGCTGATTTTTTCATGACCACTTTTGGCTAATGTAATATCGCGAATAATTGATTCCATGTGATAATGACCTCTTTTCTATAAATTTGAAAAAAATGTTTGAACCTTTTCATCATCAGGATGAAGGATAGTTCCTTTTTCTGTAAAAATACCTTGAATATTTTCATGAGGCGTTACGTCAAATGCCGGATTATAAACTGGTGTATCCGGCAAAGCCGTTGCCGCACCGTGAAACTGGCGGACTTCATCATGGCTTCGTTCTTCAATGGGAATTTCCGCTCCCGAAGGAAGTGAAATATCAAACGTTGAAATAGGAGCTGCAATATAAAAGGGAATATGATGTTCTTTGGCTAAAATAGAGACACCGTATGTACCGATTTTATTGGCCGTATCCCCATTGTGCGCAATGCGGTCAGCACCTACGACGATAGCATCAACGCCTTTGGTTTTCATTACCCAGGCAGCCATGTTGTCGGTAATTAACGTAACCGGAATATGATCTGCCATGAGTTCAAACGCAGTCAGTCGTGCTCCTTGCAGCAATGGACGGGTTTCATCAGCATACACCATTTTCACGAGTCCTCGCTGGTGCAGCATACGGATAACGCCTAAAGCTGTACCTACACCGGCTGTCGCTAAAGCACCGGCATTGCAGTGCGTCAAAATCGTTAAGGGATGCCCGATTTTTGCTAATTCATCGGCACCATATACGGACATAGCCGTATTGATTTCTATATCTTCCTGATGAAGCTGTATAGCCAATGTTTCTAATGCCGATAGGATATCGGCTGTCGGCTGATGTGCTAAAGAAAATGCCTTCGCCTGCATTTTTTCCAAAGCCCAATGGAGATTGACAGCTGTAGGCCGGGATGCATCCAATTTTTGACAGCAGTCTGCCAGTTTTTGTAAAAAAGATGCTGTCGCAAGAGCCGGTTCGGTTTTGACAATCGTCTGTGCTGCCAAGACAACGCCGTAGGCTGCCGCAATACCAATAGCCGGTGCGCCGCGAACTGCCAATATAGAAATCGCGTCATAGACATCCTGCCATGTTGTACACGTAATATATGCTTCTTCCAAGGGAAGCTTTGTCTGATCCAAAAGGATTAGCTGGCCATGCTGCCAGCGCATTGTTTCCATCATAGTTACACCATAAAGCCGCCGTATTCTGCTAATGCGTGGCGGCAGTCACAATCTGTATCTGCATACAATTCTATACATTTCATTATTAACTGGCGAAGACGAGACGCATTGTCTGCCATACATTCCAATACTTCCGAAGGTGTCAGCTGTTCCGGTGAAATGCCGGCAGCAAAGTTGGTAACCATCGAAATGGTTGCATAGCAGATTTCGGCTTCACGTGCCAGGCATACTTCCGGCACATTGGTCATGCCTACTAAGTCGCCGCCCAGTTTTTCATACATTTTTATTTCTGCCGGTGTTTCAAAACGCGGGCCTTCCGTACAAACGTACGTGCCTCCCTGATGCAGCGTATACCCGCCTAATTCTTTGCCTGCATCCCATATAGTCTGACGCAGATGAGGACAATACGGTTCTGTCATATCAACATGAACGACTCCGTTTTCACCGCCGTCAAAAAACGATGTATGACGCATCTTCGTAAAGTCGATGAATTGATCGGGCAGCACCAAATCCCCCGGCTTAAAATCAGCATTGAGTGAGCCCACTGCTGTAGTAGATAAAATAGCTGTAACGCCAAGCCGTTTTAGTCCCAATATATTCGCGCGATAGTTAATCAGATGCGGCGGAATAGAATGTGTTTTTCCATGACGAGGCAAAAACACAAGTTCTTTTCCCTTATAGGTGCCGCGGGTATAATGAATGGTACCATAAAACGTGTCTAACTGACTTTCATGCCGGTTTTCCAATATATCCGGATTGCAGACACCCGTACCGCCAATGACAGCAAGCAACCCCATAGCACTACTCCTTCCCTTTTGTTGTATGCGCTGCATATAAGGCAGCTAATTCATCATGACTGATTACATATTTGGCACCGCAGTAATGACACGTCATTTCTACCTGCGGATCTTTTAGCAATTCTTCTTTGTCTTTATCTCGCAGCGTTAATAAGACACGTTCAATCCGCTGCCGCGAGCAGGTACACTGCCAATATGCGTTTTGACGGAATAATTCTTTATAATGCATACCGCTCAAAATGACCGATACCAGCTCTTCGCCGTCAGGATGGTCCCGCAAATAGGATGTAATCGGGCCGATTTGTGTAATGTTGGCTTCTACTCTGGCCAAATCCTCTTCTTTCGCTCCCGGCAGTGCTTGTACCAAAAATCCGCCTGAAGCGGCAATCGTATAATCTTGCTTGACAAGAACGCCTAAACTGATAGTAGACGGAATTTGTTCTGACGTAAAAAGATAATAAGCAATATCTTCGGCAATTTCGCCGGATACGAGTTCAGATTGGCTTGTATAGGTCGTCTTTTCCGGTGTAAAGCGCGTTACCGTAAGCTGGCCGTGCTGACCCACTGCCGTACCGACGTCCAATTTGCCATTTGCTTTTAACGGCAAATCGACAGTGGGATTATCCACATATCCACGTACTTTATTCGTATCAAATGCATCGGCATGAACGGCTCCTAAAGGGCCATCTCCAGAAAATTTCAAAGAAACCCCTTCGTGATTTTTATAATCACCGGCCAATAATAACGCCCCGGTCATCGTCCTGCCCAAAGCGGCACAGGCAACGGGCGATAAATGATGGCGTTTGCGGGCTGTTTCTGTTATGTTGCGCGTCACAGCGACAGAAACGCGAATCAGTTCGTCTGATGTATAATGAATAATTTTATCTGCTATAGGCATACTGTGTAATATCCTTTCTAAAATAAATCTGATTCTTATTATACTACAGGATAGTATTTTACGCACTATCCACTTCGTATCTTTGCCAGAAACGGCAGCACATATTCTGTATGCATCTTCTCGCATGGCAAATAAAACAGCAACCAAGGATGGACGTTTCTATCAGCCTGCGCCTAATACACTGCCAACAATGATTCCCAAATAGGTACCAATGACATAGCCAAATGTGCCTACCAGCATGCAGGGGCCAATAAGGCGAACCCATCCCAACGAAATTGCCATGCCGGCTGCCGTTGTCGGTCCGCCGATGTTGGCATTGGATGCCAGGACAATTTCTTCCAGGCTAAAATGAAACAGCTTGCCGCCGACAAAGCAAAACAGCATATTGACTAATACAATAATCAAGCAAAATACAAACAGAAACGGCGCATTTAAAATGATTTCCATGACAGATGCCGGAACACCAATGGCAAAGAAAAACAAATAAATGAAAAAGGTGCCGATTTCCTGCGCCCCATTCATATAGGCAATTTGTTTTTCGCAGCATGTGGCAAATACCATAGAAATAATAGTAATCCAGACATACTGGCTGCCAAAAAACGTGTTGCACATATGCAGGACATTGGATTCTGTCGGAATCGCACTGCCCAGCCATGTACCGATAGCTTTGGAAACCGTGACGACTAATACGGCATACGTAATGTTAAAAGCAATATCTTTTAAGGAAATATCGCGCCGGCTCCAATAAGCGGCTGCCTGGGTAATGCCTTCTTTGGAAACACCTTTTTGCTCTACGTCCTGAATATGAGGATGCAGGTAATGGCGGCGGAAAAATGCGTTTCCTACAATAGCTAAGAGAATGAGAAAATAAATAGCCATATTTAAATTGTCTGCCACGATAGTAGAAGAAATAATAGTACTGTGCGGTTTGAATACATCTGCCAAGGCGACAAAATTCACGCCGCCGCCGATATACGATCCGGTCATCATCGCTGCTACTTTAGGCAAATCTTCGATAGAAGACTGCAGTAAGATAGTAGCCACTACTGCACCCACTACGGTTCCGGCAGCTCCAATGAGAAAAATAAATAAGAGACGGCCTGTTTCCCGCCAGATTTTACTCAGATTAGCCTGCAGCAGCAGCAGCGGAATCGCAATAGGAACGGCATATCCCCACACGACATCGTCAAAAATCGGAGCGTGCGTAGGAATTACACGGCAGTTGACCAGTACAACAGCTAAAAGAATAGCAATGACAGCACCGGAAATCTTAGAGGCCCACATATACGTATGTTCCAAATAAATGGCGAGCGAAACTGCCAGCAGCATAATAGAGGCCAAAAGCCACGTGTTGTCAGGACTAATGAATGCGTTCATAAAAAATCTCCCTTTACATATTTGATATATAATAATTCCAACTCACTTATTATAGGCAACTTTACTTAGATTGACAAGACAGATTGCAAAATAAGTTTTATCATATGAAAAAAGGGCTGTCACATCATGATGTGATAAGCCCTTTTCTGCCATATTTCGTATATAAGCCTGTCCGTATACAACGACTATGCATGCAGCGCTGCAATAGCCGCTTTTCTATCTGCAGCACCAAAGACGGCACTGCCGGCAACTAAAAACGAAGCCCCTGCATCCTTGACAGATTGTACTGTTTGTGTGTTTACGCCGCCGTCTACTTCAATTACGGCCTGCGTATTGCCTGCAGCAGCCAGCAGTTCATTTGCCTGGCGAATTTTTGTCAAGGTATAGGGAATAAACTTTTGACCGCCAAATCCGGGGTTGACGCTCATAATAAGAATCATATCAAGCTGAGAAGCCACACACGATACGGTGCTGACCGGTGTAGCCGGGTTCAAGGCTACGCCGCATTTCATGCCGGCTTCACGGATTTGCTGCAGTACGCGGTCCAAATGAATGCATGCTTCTTGGTGAACCGTTACATACTGCACGCCTGCTTTTGCCAAGCCGTTAATATACGTTTCCGGATGTTCTACCATCAAATGCGCATCAAAAGGCAGCTGTGTACACGAGCGCAAAGCGGCTACGACAGGAACCCCAAAGGTAAGATTGGGGACAAAATGCCCATCCATCAAATCAAGATGTATGCAGTCCGCACCGTTTGCTTCGACATCTTGGATTTCTTCGGCAAGGCGTGAAAAATCAGCAGATAAAATAGAGGGACAGACCATAATAGACATAACTATCGTTTCCTTTCTGTAATAGATGCTAAAATCTTACAATACGTTTCATACCGTTCTTTTTGTATCAAGCCTTCCTGTACAGCTTCTTTGACAGGACAATCCGGTTCCGAAAGATGCAGGCAGGAAGAAAAACGACAATGCCCGCCGTAAGGCGCCATATCAGGAAACAATGGAAAAATCTCCTTTGCATCCAAATGTTCAAATTCCAATGAACTAAAACCTGGCGTGTCGACGACATACGTATCTTCTTCCAGCTTCATGATTTCTGAATGGCGGGTCGTATGACGCCCTCGCTTAATTTTTTCGCTCACAGCACCAATAGATAAATCGTGCCTGTTTAAAATCTTGGATAAGAGACTGGATTTACCGACGCCGGAGGGACCGGCAAAGGCTGTCATTTTGTGGGGCAGCAGCGCTTTGATGGGTTCCAGCCCTTCTTCTTCTTTAGCTGAAACAAGGTATACTTCATAGCCGCACTGTGTATAAAAGCGGCAGTATGCCTGCGCCGTAGAAGCATCCAAATCACACTTATTGAAACAGAGTTTGGGATGGATGCCGCCGTATTCACAGGTCATCAAAATCTTGTCAATCAAAAATTGGTTGGGATCGGGTGATTGGGCTGCCATAATGACAAACATTTGATCAATGTTTGCAATAGCTGGCCTGCGAAGGTATGTTTTCCGCGGCAGTATCTTTTCGACAACGCCTTTGCATCCGCCCAGCTCGGTAATTTCAAGTTCATCGCCGACGAGGATTTTGGTTTTGATTTTACCTCGCCGACGACATTCTACCAGCTCATCTGCTCCTATATCTACATAGTAATATCCATTATAATTTTTTATAACGCGACCGATTGTCATATGTCTCCTATTGTGTTAAATGTACTGATCTTGAACCAAGGAATTATTAATATATACTTTAACCCGCGTCCGGCCAGTACCGCTTACGTTTTTCGTAATGCTGTCGCCGCCGGATTGGTTTCTATCATATACGACACGGGAACCGTTGTCATCATTGACGACGATCTGTACATGCTGGCTGGAAGCCCCGCTGGGAACACTGATATTGACGGTTCCATAATGAGGTGTTCCTGCCGGTTCCTGATTGTTGGCGTTACTGTCTGCCGTGCCGGATCCGGAACCGGATGAATCCGATGCATCTGCTGCCGGGTATTCAACCGTCAAATCAACGGTTTTATCATCCCGGACGCTTTGACCGGTAACTTTAGCTTGTCCATTGTCTTTCGACGAATCCAGATTAGCCACATTGCCTACGGAATAGCCGGCATTTTCCAGTGCCTGTACGGCTGCGTCCAAGGGCATGCCGCTGGTATTAGGCACATTGGCATCCGTTTTTGCCGTATTTTTATTCTTACTGCTGTCACTCTTGCGGCAGACTACGACATCTATGGCTGTTCCCTTGGCTACTTTCTGCGGTGAAGACGGATTTTGGCTGACAATCTTCCCGTCTGCATAGGTATCGCTTTCTGTATAATGGACGGAGCCTATTTTCAGGCCGATTTCTTTTAATTTCTTTTTCGCTTCATCCAAGGTCAAATCCCGTAAATCCGGTATGAGTACTTCAGAGCCTTTATTGCCCTTGCTGACTGTCAAATAAATAGTTCGGTTTTCTTTGACGACAGCTCCGCCGGAAGGCGTTTGCGAAATAACTTCACCAACCGGTACTTCAGAGCTTTCTACTTCTTTGACGGAAACATCCAAATGTTTCTTAGACAGGATTTCTTTGGCAATTTCCACTTGTTTTCCCGTTACATCCGGGACGGTAATGTTTTCTGTACTCCAAAAATTACCAAACGAGAAAAAGGCCCACATAAACGCAACGAGAAAGATACCCAGCATGCCGATAATAATTGTTTTTTGTGAATGGCTGCTGGTCCAATCCATAAGCCGCGAGAAAAGGTTCTTCTTTTTCTTTTCTTCTTCTATTTTTAAAGGCGGCAGTTTTTGGGTCGCGAAATTATTTTTAATAATCGGCATGGCACCTTTATTGGTATTGACAAACCCTTGGGAAAGACGCAGTTCTGACATCATTTCGCCAATGGACTGGAAACGGTCATCCGGATTTTTAGCCATGGCCTTGAGGATACACTGTTCGACCAGCCTGGGAATGCGGCGATTGTATTTGGTAGGCAGAGGAATATCATCCTGTACATGCTGCAGGGCGACACTGATTGCCGTATCCCCTTCAAAAGGAACGACGCCGGTCATCATTTCATACATGACGACACCGAGTGAATAAATATCTGTCCGTTCATCGACAGGTCCGCCGCTGGCTTGTTCCGGTGAAAAATAATGAACCGATCCCAACACGGCATGGTCATCTTTATTGCCTACGCTGGAATTGATAGCCCGGGCAATGCCGAAATCAGCTACTTTAATACGGCCTGTTTCTGTGACCAATATATTATGCGGCTTGATGTCGCAGTGGACAATGCCGTTTTTATGCGCATTTTCTAAGGCTTCCCCGATATCAAAGGTAATTTGAATAGAAGTATTAATCGGAAGATGTCCATGTTTTTCTATATATTCTTTTAGTGTTTCACCGCGCACATATTCCATGACGATATAGTGCACATTTTCGTCGTAGCCGACGTCATATATATTGACGATATTCGGATGGGACAATTTGGCAGCTGCCTGCGCTTCTTGGCGAAAACGGACAACGAAATCATGGTCGTTGCCATATTTGGAGTGCAGCACTTTCACAGCTACAATGCGATCCAGCAGGATGTCTTGTGCTTTATACACAATAGCCATGCCGCCTACGCCGACTTTTTCTAATATCTTATATCTATTATCTAAGATATGACCAATCATTTTTAGATTTTCCACCACTTTCATAGTCGTAATCTTGATTATATGGTTGTTAAGATGGCAGTAACATTATCTTTGGCACCATTTTCATACACTGTTTCAAACAATCCATTGATGATGTCACGCTCATTGCGGCCGTAGTCTCCAATGGCTGCTGCTAATACGTCTGTGTCAATAAATGACGTCAGGCCGTCAGAACAAATCAAAATTCTATCCTGGGGCAGTACCGGAAACGCCCCGCTGTCCACCAGCAGATTTTCATCTACGCCGACAGCCCGTGTCAGGACATGGCGCTGCGGATGATTTTTTACTTCATCAGCAGTGATTTTTCCTTTATCCAGGAGTACCTGTACAATCGTATGATCTGTGGATATTTGCTTAAATTCGCCGTCGCGGTATAAATAAATGCGGCTGTCTCCTACGTGCCCCCAAAATGCATAATGGCGGGCCAATGTAACAATAGAAATCGTCGTCCCCATTCCCTGCAGCGACGGGTCTATCGTCGTTTTGCTAAGGATACAGGAATTGGCATATTGAATTGCCTTTTCTAATTGTACTGGTGCTGCGTAGGTGAAATTTTTAAAATAGTATGCAATCGCTTCTACTGCCGTCCGGCTGGCTATTTCTCCGCCTACATAACCGCCCATACCGTCTGCTACGGCTAAGACATTTTGTTCCTGGCTGATATAGAAAGAATCTTCGTTTACTTTGCGCACCAAACCAATCTTTGATTCACCGTATGTGCCCAAATTCTCACGTCCTCTCACGGTGTTTTATTACTGGGTATACATAATTCATATCATATTCCCCATCACATGTCAAATTTTTTCGCGTTTGATGCGAAGCTGGCCGCAGGCCGCTTGAATGTTGCTGCCCATTTCACGCCGCAGCGTGACAGAAATGCCGTTTTTCTGCAAATAGGCTGTAAAGCTTTCCATGTCAGCAGCAGACGGCCTGTATAACCCGACATCATAATTGTCATTAATAGGAATCGCATTGATTAAGATATTTTTACCGCCCAAAAGCTGCACTAACTGGCGGGCACAGGAAATATTACAATTCAAATTTTTAATAAGGATGTATTCGTATGTAATTTTACGGCCTGTTTTTTCAAAATAGTTGTCTGCTGCTTTGATAACCGCAGCAATAGGATACTTGTTGGTAATCGGCATAATATGGCGCCGCATGCCATCCGTTGGGGCATGCAGGGAAATGGCCAGCGTAATCGGAAGACCCTCGTCTGCCAATTTATACATGTTGGGAACAATGCCCGATGTAGACAAGGTAATATTGCGGTATCCTAAATAAAACGTATCTTTCTCGTGAATCATATGTAAAAAGCGGATGACATTGTCATAATTGAGCAAAGGTTCTCCTGTTCCCATGAGGACTAGGGAATGCAGTTCTGGTGACACGTATTTTTTAAATGCCAAGAGCTGAGCAACCATTTCGCCGGCAGATACATTGCGGACAAATCCGTTTTTGGCAGATGCGCAGAAAGCGCAGTTGACAGCACAGCCTACTTGCGACGATACGCAGATCGAGTTGCCGTAATCATGTTTCATCAATACGGTTTCTACCGTATTGCCGTCATGAAGCTTTAGCAGCAATTTGACGGTTTGTCCGTCCGGAGCTTCCAGGCGAGATACAATCGATGGGAAACAGATGGGCAGCAGTGCTGACAGCGAAGCCCGGTCTGCTTTCGGGAGCAGTACCATATCGTCCCAAGAAAACACATTTTCTTTGTATAGATAATGAAAAATTTGATCGGCACGAAATTTTTTCATACCGTGTTTAACCAAAAACGTTTGCAGCTCTTTTTTAGTCATATTAAAAATATCGTTCATCTTATGCTCCTCTTCTCATGCGGGCAATGAAAAAGCCATCAAGATTGTCATGCTGCGGCAATAATTGGACACAAGGCCCTTCATGATTGACGTGGCAGAAGGGAACGGCATTTTCCAAGGTAAAATCGGAATGGTTTTTTAAAAATTCGCGGACAATCTGAATATTTTCTTCATCATGTATGGTACAGGTACTGTAAACAAGTATGCCTCCCGGCTTGACGCATTGGGAAGCGCTTTCCAAGATGCGCCGTTGCAGTGCCGGCAGTAATTTTAAATCGCTCGGTTTCTTGCGCCAGCGCAAATCGAGTTTGTGCCGCAGCACTCCCAGGCCGGAGCAAGGCGCGTCAACAAGAACCCGGTCTGCTTTTCCTGCGTACGATTTGCCGATAGTGCAGGCATTTTGGAGCATCGTGTGTACATTCGTCAACCCCAGCTGCTGTGCGTTGCGTTCGATAAGGCGAAGCTTATGTTCATAAATATCGCCGCCGTATACCGTGCAGGAAGGGCCGCCTAAGGCTGCCAAATGCGTGGTTTTGCCGCCGGGGGCTGCGCAGACATCCAAAATCACTTCATGGGGCCGCGGGTCCACGACATGGGCAACCAATTGAGACGGTTCATCTTGAATAATGGCCAATCCTTCTTTTAAAACAGACAGGCTGTTGATATTGGGAATATCCGATATATAAATGCCTTCGGGTGAATACAATGATTTGCTGGCGTGTATGCCCTGGTCGGCTAACTGTTGCAGCAGTGCGTCGCGGCTGATGCGGCTCGTATTGGTCCGCAGGCACAATTGCGGGATACTGTCGAAATATTTGCAAAGTGCAATTGTATCCTCTATGCCATAAGATTTTATCCACATATTGATGAGCCATTCCTGCTGGTGATACGTCAGCGTGAGATGCAGCCGCGCATTTTCTTCCAGCGTAGGAATAGTAAATTCCTGACGGCGGCGAATACTATTGCGCAGCATGGCATTGACGAATTTTGCCATGCCTTTGTTGCCAAAACGGGTAGCCAGCTTGACAGCTTCGTTGCAGGCAGCTGATTCGGGAACTTTTGTCATGCCGAAGATTTGATACAGCCCGAGACGAATAATTGCTAAGCAAACAGGGTCTAATTTGGCAAGTTTTCGGCTGCTGATTTGGGAAATAATCCAGTCCAAGTAATTCAGATGGCGCAGTGTCCCATAGACAAGCTCTGTATAAAAACGGCGGTCTCTGTCCGCCAGGCCTTGCTTTTGTATGGTTTGTGATACAACAATATTGCTGTATCCTTCATCCTTGCATATAGTCACCAGACTATGGAAGGCAATTTCACGTACGTTCATGATGTTTCTCCTATCATTGTATCTAAAAGGGTATGCAGTGCGGATATGTTGACCTGCGTGTTCAAACAGGGCCCGTTGGGCCGTTTATTTAAAAGACCGATGACCGGCAGAGGCGCTGTATTCTGCATGCCGCTGATTAAATCCCGTTCACAGGCAATGGCAATTACCAGCTTGGGATGATGCTGCCGTACCAGCTGTCTGGCCAGCGTTCCGCCCGTTGCAACGACAAAATGAACACCATGCGCCTGTGCCAATGCCAAAATCGTGCCAACGGGGCAATGGCCGCACTGACGGCAGTTATCAATCGTTCGCGTGATTTTGTGCGGGCACTGATCCCACTGCAGACAATGGGGTGCTAATATCAAAATATCCTTGGGCATAAAATGCTGTTTTTTACGCAGCGTCACGGCATTGCGTGTGACAATATAGCCATACCGAATCCGGTGCGCTTGTCCACAAAAACGGGCTATGCCTTGGGTAAAGGAAAATAAAAATGAAATATAACGCAGACAGACTACCTGCCATATATTGTGCTGACACCACGATGTATAGATACACAGCAGCGTAGCTGTATATATGGCGATGTTTCCCCCAATCCAGCCGTATACGGCTGCATGCAGCATCCTGCTGCCATACGGCACGCCGTACAGCAGCAGGCCCGGCTCCAATACAAGACAGCTTAAAAGCAGGACAACTGCAACAAGTACGGCAGCTATCCCGCTCATAATCATAAAAAGAATGGTCGGCCGCAGTTCTTGTTTCACGGCAGCATCACCTCTTACAGCATATCCCCTGCGGTCCATGCCACACCCTGCAAAAATTGAGCGGCAGCCATGCGTTTGCGGCTTTCCGGCTGTACTTCACGGACGCATAATGCGCCGCTGCCCGTTTGCACGGTAAATTGTTTTTTTGAAATACTGATAATCGTGCC
>DJEN01000043.1 GCA_002431345.1 Megasphaera sp. UBA5897
TTGAGTTGTATATTACACTGTATTGGCAGTGTTGTCAAGAATGAATATATGTCTTTTGACAGAATAATCGTTTTACTGCGTAAAATATATTATAAAATTATTTTGTATTCTTTCTTAAAGTATTATTTTTATTAGCATAAGAAATGAAAAATATAAGGCACGTTTTTTCATATAACAAACCGCGCCAACTGCTGGACAGTTCGCGCGGTCTGTCATATGGAGATGTATGTAATAAGGGGAATTAGAAAAATGCTAAGAATGGAGAAACAATGAGCAGTATACCTGCAAAAACGATGAGCACCAAAGCCATTCCTTTATACTTATGCAGCGCCCGTACTTTATATACCAAGTAAGCCGGAATAATACAAGCTATTAAGCCAAAAATAGGGCCCAATAACGTCAGCAGCTTGAGTACAGGAGCATTCAAAACAATCGCCCCCCAAGAAACGGCTACAGCAAATACCAAGATTCCTATTTGAACTATTTTTTCATTAATCCGGCTTTCGGGAATACAGCGCCGCAGAATGTTCATCGCAATACCGTGACAAGCTTCCCGGAATCCCAAGAAAACGCTGAAAAAAGCTGTCATTACAGAAAAAATATTTAAAATCAAGCTGAATATTTTTACTGCACTGCCGTCGAACCCGCGAGCTACAATGGCTAAGGCTGAAATATTCTGCGTGTAGGCCATAACGGCTTGTTCATGACCCATTGCCAAATTAAAAGACATGGCATAAGAAAAAATTGTAATAAACAATACGCCAAAAGCTATTTTCATCGCCCGCATGGCTTTATATCTCGCCACATGAATAGACCGATTATGTGCCCGGTACGAAATAACCATCGGGCTGATACTTGGAATAAATAAAATAGACGTCAGCGTAACAGGCAGCATGGCGATTGTATTTTTAATTAAATATCCCAAATCCGGAAATACTCCGATATTTGCCAAGTTCCAATGCTGCACCATAATACCGCCCAAACAAATGACAACCAGCAGTTTGGTCAGTACCATCAATGTCGATACCCGAAACAGCAACTGTTCTCCCCGCGATGCAATCACTACCATGATACAAATAATAGCCAATCCATAGAGAGGATTGTTAGAAAGCAGCATGTCTGTAACCCCAAACGAATATAAAAACGAAGCACTGTCATTCGTAATCGCCGTGGAATACATAAATACACAAATCAAGATGCTTAAAAAATATAAAATGCCTAAAAGAAATCCCCAGTTTTTTCCCAAATAACCGCTGATAACACCTGGATAATCTTCACACCGCGGTGAATCCGCCAGTGTATTAATAAACAACCGCTGCAGCAAATAAATTGCCGGATAGGCAATAATAGCAGAAAACAGGTATACCCACAAGCCAACCAGCCCCACCTGGACCGGCAAGAATACAATGCCGGCGCCGATAGCCATACCAATACTCATAATAATCCAGCCCCAGTCCGTACTGTCAAACCGTACGGCTGCTTTCCACTCGACATCTGTCATTCCCGCCTGACGGGCAAGTACTGCTGATGAACTCATATTCATGACCTCCTAACCACGTAATACACTGCCAATCATTCCTAGTTTTGTTGTCTTTTCTTACAAAACAAATTAAAACAAGCATTTTACTGTATTTATTTGTTATGCTTTTAGCGAAGTAAAAATTTTAAGTTTGTTCCGTAAGTATCGCCTTTTACTAAAACGTTTATTCTTTAAATTTAGTATATCACGCCTTATTTTAAATGTAAAATACGCATTAATCAATTTCATTTTTGGCATTATCTTAGCTTTTTATCGCATTTATTAGATAGTTTATATTTTCTTGCAATTTAGTTTTTACCGTTATATGTCTTGCCAGAAAAGACGTATTCAGAAAAATTTATTTACATTTTATTTTTTATTTTCACGTACAATTTCATTACGTGTTCTAAAACGAATACTTTCTTTTCATTTATTAGTCCCTCTCTTTATTTTTACTTTCCTTTTTTTCAAGTGCCTATTTCAGATACGCCAACAGTAAGTATCATATCTTTTCTTTTATCATGCATATTTATATAGTGTTTTTTTACATCTGTTTTTTCTTCTTTCTTTTGTTATTGCTTAATATGCATATATGAAATGTTATATTATTATATATATTCTAAACAGCTGCTGCCTAAAAAACGATTTTGCCTGTTATAAAAAACAACCAGGCCTTGATAGACCATAAACGATCTATCAAGGCCTGGCTGTTATTCATACCACACTAAAAGGGAGCCTATACTGCTATATTTATTTTACACAATCAAGACCACGATGAAGTGCATCCATATTCAAGGGAACAAGTTTTGCTTTTTTCCCTGTAAACATTTCGTGAATCATGTTTTCAATTGTTTCTACTTTTAATACGTTTGTCGCGCCTACATAGGCACCCAGCATAACCATATTGCTAACTTTAGGATTTCCTAATTCTCTGGCAATATCATCACAGGGAACATAATGTACCGAAACGTCATCCCGATCTACTTTATCCGGCACAATACTGCTGTTAATAAAAATAGTACCGCCAGACTGCACTTTGGGGCCAAATTTAGCCAGTGCCGCCCGGTTCATGACTACAATTTCTGAAGGATGTTCTACAAGAGGTGAACCAATACGGTCATCACTAAGAATAACCGTACAGTTGGCAGTGCCGCCGCGCATTTCAGGGCCATAAGACGGAACCCATGAAACCTGCAAATCTTCTGCTACACCTGCTTCAACTAGATTTTTACCAATAGACATGACGCCCTGGCCGCCAAAACCGGAGAGGATTACTTCATGTTTCATGTTATTTCACCTCCGTATCTTTAATTACGCCGAGAGGATAATATGCTGCCATATTGTCCATCAGCCATTTGTTTGCTTCATGAATATCCATGCCCCAGTTCGTAGGACATGCAGACAATACTTCGATAAACGTAAAGCCATCGCCTTTCATTTGCCGTTCAAAGGCTTTTTTAATCGCTTTCTTTGCTTTCATCAAATGGGGAATATCAACAACACAAACACGTTCTGCATATACTAACCCGTCCAGTGTCGAAAGCATTTCCGCAACGCGCATCGGCATGCCGGCCTGTTGTACCGTTCTGCCTAACGGAGCCGTTGTCGCAGTCTGGCCGATTAACGTTGTCGGTGCCATCTGGCCGCCTGTCATCCCATAAATCGCATTGTTAATAAAGATAGTCGTAAATTTTTCACCGCGCATGGCTGCATGAACAATTTCAGCTGCCCCAATGGAAGCCAAATCACCATCGCCCTGATAGGTAAAAACAGGTACATCCGGATGGGTCCGTTTAACAGCTGTTGCTACTGCCGGTGCACGGCCATGAGAAGCTTCAATCATATCGCAGGCAAAATAGTTGCCGGCAAAAACAGAACAGCCAACAGGGCAGACACCGATAGTCGTATCGATAGCACCCATTTCTTCAATCGTTTCTGCCACTAGTTTGTGCACGATACCATGGCTGCATCCGGGGCAATAATGTAATTCTGTATCTTGTAAGCCTTTTGACTTGGTATATATGGTCTTCATATTACTTTACCTCCCCTAGTGCTTTTTCTGCCGCTGCTTCGATTTCCGATACAGTAGGAATAACACCGCCATATCTGCCATAGAAGCGAACCGGTTTCCTTTCTGCCACAGCCAGATTGACATCATCCAGCATCTGGCCCGTACTCATTTCTACATCTAAAATTACTTTAACCGAATCCTGTTCGGCAATTTCCCGCAGTCGTTTGCTTGGGAACGGCCATAATGTAATGGGACGGAATACACCTGCCTTGATGCCTCTGGCACGTAAGTTTTCTGCAACAGTAATCGCGATACGCGCCGGTGTCCCGTATGCAGTAATCAATACTTCTGCATCTTCCGTCATGACTTCTTCAAAACGTACTTCGTTCTTTTCAATTTCATGATATGTATTTAAAAGTTCAATATTATGATTTTCACAATCTTGGGCATCAATGAGGAGCGAATTGATAAAGTTGTTGTGTTCCCGACCCTTGCGGCCATTGGCTGCCCATGTTTTAGGCGGCAGCTGCCGTTTTTTGACATCATGCCAAACGATAGGTTCCATCATTTGTCCAATCAAACCGTCTGCCAATACGACAACCGGCGTCCGGTACTGGTCTGCAATATCGAAGGCTTCCTGTACGAGGTCAACGGCTTCCTGCAAATTAGCTGGTGCCAAGACAGGCGTACGATAATCGCCGTTGCCGCCGCCGCGCGTAGCTTGGAAATAATCTGCCTGAGACGGCTGGATAGACCCTAAGCCCGGTCCGCCGCGCATGACATTGACGATAACTGCCGGTAATTTAGCCCCAGCCATATAGCTGATGCCTTCCTGCTTAAGGCTGACACCTGGTGAAGAAGAGGAAGTCATGGCACGTACACCTGTAGCTGCTGCGCCATACACCATATTGATGGCTGCTACTTCTGATTCAGCCTGAACGAACACGCCTCCCGCCTGAGGCATTTTTAAAGACATATATTCAGGAATTTCATTCTGCGGAGTAATCGGATATCCAAAAAATCCACGACAGCCGGCACGAATAGCGGCTTCAGCAATAGCTTCACTGCCCTTCCAAATTTCTCGTTTCATAGAAAAGTTCACTCCTTTTCTCAGTCGTCTTTTTCAATCGTAATAATCGAATCCGGACAAATTCTTGCGCAACTTGCACATCCAATACACAACGATTCATCTGTACATGATGCTGGCCGATACCCTTTGATATTCGTTCCTTTTTCCAACGCCAAAATCTGTTTGGGACAAACAGTGATACACAAGCCGCATCCTTTACACCGTTCTTTTCTAAAGGTCAAATGCATTGCCATATACAAACGCTCCTTTCTGCTACATTGCTCACTCCCAAGGCTTTTTCATATACAATTTGATAGGAAACACTGGATGTATAATTTCCGAAGCCTGTGCTGCCAGCTTTTCTGATACGGCATGGCAGACAACAGGAATTCCGGTACATACCGATACCTTTTCCGTCAAGGCCGCGCCTTGCCGGATATCGTCCAACTCTGTCAACTGACAACAATGTGTGTTATTAATTAGACCATCAATAGGCATGCCAGCTGCTTTTTCTATGCGCTTGATGTACGATACAGCTTTTTCCGGCGTATCCGATAACGGCCTGTTGCCATTGACCACGCACAAAACTCTGGCTTTACAATCCAGCAGCTGCTGCCGATACCTTGCCAAAACCCGTGCGCCTGACGGATATCCGCCAATATCCAGTACACCATACATGGCCGGATTATCAAACAGTACACGTACATCCGGAGGCATCGACGGCAAATCGGCATCCATATGTGCCTGCGAACTGGCAATCAACCGGCCGCCCGCTTTTTCTAATATGCGTTTGCAGTCTCGTGAACGAAAATATGGGTCAACGACATCCAAATCAGCCAGAGAAAAAACATAACCTCGTTTTCCCAGCTCTATAGCCATATTGACAGCAACTTCTGTTTTGCCGCTGCCAAAATGTCCTACGATTACGGTCAATCGAGCTGCATCTATCCAATCCCTTCCCATGTACATGCACCTCTTTTTATCGGGGGCTTTTCATTCCTAATGAATCCCACTCAAAAACTTTCTTTTATAAAAGAAACAGGCATTTATTTCTTACCGCTTCTTTATGCTAGACTTAAATTTCATACTTACCATGACTATTTGTTATTTATATTATAACTGAAAACAAAGTCCTGTGCAAGGGAGTTTCAAGTAAAACGTTCATCTTATTCTCAATTTGTCTATTCGCATACTATCTTATGCTAAAAATGCATGCATATCATAATGTACTCAAAAAAAGAAGCCTTTTGAAGTATCAGGCACAGTCCTGACTTTTCAAAGACTTCTTATTCCGTTCCGTATATGGCAGCCTGCAGGCCGCTTGCTTTTTAGTGAATCTGTATCGTAAAAATAATGGTATGTTCTTTATAATCGACGTGAATCGTTCCCTTTAACAGCTGTGCCAATTCTTCTGCCATCGACAAGCCTATACCATAGCCGGATTTTTGGCTGTTGTGCGATTCATCACCGCGATAAAACCGTTCAAAGAAATGGGAAAAGTCCATGTGCGCACCATCCACATACGTATTGGCAACGGCAATGACAGCTCCCTTATGTTTCTTAGCCGGTGTCACGGCAACGGTGATCGTACCGTCTTCATCGCAGTATTTTACTGCATTGTCTACAAAAATGTTAATAAGCGTATAGAGCCGTTTGGCATCTGAACGAACAGAAACCTGCGGTTCAATGCGGCAAATTAAATGTTTTTTCTGATCATCAACCATAGTCTGAAACGACTTAGCAATACTGTCCGCCATGTCTGATACATTCACGTCTTCCCAAACCATTGTCTGTTTTCCTTCACTCATTTTAGACAAGACAATCAAATCATTAATCAGCTTAGACAGCCGCTGGACCTGCTTTAGAATATTTTCGGTCCATTCACTTTTGCCGCTAATCAATTCCAATGCTTCTGTATTGGCAGAAATAATGGCAATCGGGGTCTTTAATTCATGACCGGCGTTGGTAATAAATCGTTTTTGGCTTTCCATATTGCGTACAAACGGTTGAATTGCCAAATTGCATAAAGCTGCCAATATAAGAACATATAATATAATGCAAACCAAGCCAAACCACAGGGAATTTCGCAAAAACGAATTGACTGCCGCCATATCGCGCGTACAGTCCAACACGGCAATCAAATAGGACCCATCCTGATGGGGCTGAATCATATACGCATACGTAGCCCGTTCTTTTTTAAAAAATCCCTGCATCGTATTGTCTTCAACAGATTCCTGCACCGTCGTGCGGGCATATTCAATCGCCTCATTTTCCGAAAATGACGCAATATTTTTAATATTAATATTTTTAGCGTAGCCATTGCTGTCCACTAACACACTGAAAAACCGCACTTGATAAGAAAATTCCGGCGTATCTTCTGTCCAAGACGGCTCGTCAAACCAGCTTTTGTTGGAAGAATTGACTTTTTGGGGCAAATGGCCGTCATTATGGCAAATATATGTCAGTACCGACATGACCTGTGATTCCATACGCGTATACGTAATAGCATTAATCAGCCCCAATGCACCGACAACAATAATGACGACGCCAACTGTAGCAATCAAAATAAATTTGCGGCGAAGCTTTTTGACCATATTCATAGGCTATGCTTCCCTTTCTTTTGCCTGCAGTAAAAAAGTACCATTCTTTTCGCCGATAATTTGAATGTCCGCCTGAATAGCCGTCAATTTTTCCCGCAAATAGGACACATAAATCCAGACAATGTCTTCTGTCACATCCTCTTCATCCTTCCATACATGGGAAAAAATCGTTTCTGTCGATACGGCTTTGCCCATATTGAGCATGAAAAATTTCATGAGTTTCGTTTCTTTATTTGCCAAACGAATCGCATTTTGACAAGACAATTCCTGTTCTTCCACATCCAGCGATACGTTCCCAGCAATCAGTTTGGTCGGCGTAAACGTCGTCGAACGCCGCGTCATAGACCGGATGCGCGCCAGCAACTCTGCCATCGCAAAAGGTTTCGTCAGATAGTCATCAGCACCGGCATCCAGCCCGGTAATACGGTCATCTACTTCGGCTTTTGCCGTCAGCATAATGACCGGTGTCGTATCGCCGCTGCTGCGCAGTTTTTTCAACGCGCCGATACCATCCAATTTTGGCATCATAATATCAAAAATCATGCAGTCATACGTATTGCTGCTGCCTTTTTCTACAGCAGCCATGCCGTCATAGACAGCATCTACTTCATACCCTGAATGTTCCAACACCGCTACCAGTGCCATAGACATGGCCTTTTCATCTTCTGCTAATAATAATTTCATATGCTGCTCCTTTTTATCCGTTATCTGCATGTATCAAATTGCGAATCGTCTGCATGGACACATCACACGCCGCTAATTCATCAGCACACCGCTTTAATTCCCGGACAATCATTTCCGGATTATGGATATCATGCTTATACTTCATTTGATGTTCCAAGCTTGCCCAAGAATCCATGGCAATCGTCCGCAGCTGTATTTCAGCAAAAAAATGACCCGGATTTGCCCCTGTAACATCTTCATACGGAGCTTCTGCCTCAATAATCAGATGATAGCTGCGGTACCCATTAGGTTTGGCATGCTGAATATAATCTTTTTCTTCGACGATACGCACGCCAGGAAGCGCGGCAATCGCCTTGATATTGCGGTAAATATCATCCAAAAAGCAACAAACAATACGCAGTCCAATCGCATCGTGAATATCGTGCAGTGCCGAATACGCCGTCTGCGGCAGTCCTTTGCGGGTACATTTTTCCAGCATGCTGTCTTCACTTTTGATGCGGTAAATCAAATGCTCATACGCCGCTTCCCCTTCCTGCTGCTTGATGCGGTCGCTATAGTCCTGAATCGCTGCAACAAGACCATCCATGACGGCCTGCACAGCCGGTTTGTACTTTCCATATATAGATTCACTCATACCGTTCACCTCAGTTGTCAATATGCTTTATTATACCATAGGTTTTGTTGCAAAATCCGTACAATTTTCCCTTCCTCGCCAAAAATCCGCTGCCGTTACAATTGGATGCATATAAAACAGCGTGTCTTTTCATTGCGGAGTATGATATACTCAATTCAATACATCAAATGCTGAGGAGGGACGCCGCTTGAATAAAGAGGAGACGTATCAATACCTGACTGAACAAAATATTTCATACGAAAAAACGGAACACAAAGCTGTATTCAATATGGAAGAACTAGATTCTGTAGATCTTCCCTATCCCGAATGGAATGCAAAAAATCTGTTTGTTCGGGATGACAAAAAGCGCAACTACTATCTGATTACGGTAAAAGGCACCAAGCGGGTGAATTTGAAAGAATTTCGGAAGCAGCATGGTCTGCGCCCCCTTTCCTTTGCCTCTGCCGATGACCTTTTGGCTATCATGGGGCTTTTGCCCAGTTCGGTTACACCCTTAGGCATTCTGAACGATACGGCGCATCGCGTACATTTCTATCTGGACTTAGAGTTTGCAGGAAACAAAATTGGTGTTCATCCCAATGACAACACAGCTACCGTCTGGATGCAGGCAGACGATTTAATGCGTTTAATCCAAAAGCACGGAAACGAAGCCGCATTCACAACATTATAGACCATATATGCTTCAGCAGGATTGGCTGCTACCCGTCAAGCAGACAATTAAAAAATAAAAAATTTCTGCCATCAGATTTTTTGTCCTGGTGGTAGATTTTTTTTTGCAATCGTTCGTTGTTATAGTATTCTATATAGTCTTCAATCATCTTTACCAGAGATCTCCTATCCGTAAAGTGCTTTCCGTAATGCCGTTCTCTCTTCAGAATTCCCCAGAATCCTTCCATCGGACCGTTGTCAATACATTTTTCTACTCTGGCCATACTTTGCGTCATTTCGGCAGTTTCAAGCTTAGCATGAAACATTCGATTCGTATATTGGAATCCCCAGTCAGAATAACCGAGTGGAGTGGTCTCCGGATTTGCCGCAATGGCAGCATCTATCGTATCCAATACTAACCGGTTGTTATTCGAATCCCGGACCGTGTAAAAAACAATCCAGCGATCATATAAATCAAGGATGGCACTTAGATATATCTTGTAAAACCCCTATGCCCATATAGTATTTGAACTCCGTGACATCAATCAGCTACTTCTCATCCAGTGCTTCAGCTGTGAATTCCCTGTTCAGAATATTTTCAGCAATACATTGTGAATTCGCTGCCTGCCCATCTATATATTCTCGTACAACAAAGAGTATCACGTCTGATTCAAACTTACGTCTTCTTATAAAAACGCTCCCTTCCAGGAAAACAAGTTTTTATGAGTTCACTTGTTTGCCTAGAAGGGAGTATATCAGCAAAATGCCATGTCTTATTTTTTATTTTTACTTATTTACGACGCAGATGAATGGAAAATCCGCCGACTATTTCTTTTAAGAAGGCTACTTTTAATACGCCTTTTTCATCGTAGAAGCAATGTTCCTTATCAATTTCTATGCCTTGGCGTTTATAATATGCCAGTGCTCGTTCCATATCCCGTGTATCAATGCAGATATGTCCTTTTTCTCCCGGCATTT
>DJEN01000010.1 GCA_002431345.1 Megasphaera sp. UBA5897
GCCATTTCCGGCAAGTGTTTCAAATAGACCTGTGTGCGGCTCCATTCCATATGCGGACGTGCCGGGAATCCTGCATAAATCTGGCCGCCTTTGATATTGCCGGTAATCCCGGTTTTACCGGCAAACACTGCGTTATCACCGATCGTAATATGACCGGTACAGCCGGTCTGGCCGGCAAAAATAACATGATTTCCAGCTTTGGTGCTGCCGGCAATCCCGGTCTGCGCAATAATAAAGCAGTCTTCACCAATTTCAACATTATGTCCCAAATGAACCAAGTTGTCTACCTTCGTGCCTCTGGCTACTTTTGTAGAGCCAAGCGTCGCATTGTCAATACAGGTGCAGGCACCGATTTCCACATCATCGCCGATTTCTACATTGCCAATTTGGGGAATCCGCGTGTGCTTGCCGTTTTCTGTCGCAAAGCCAAATCCTTCGCCGCCGATAACGGCATGGGCGCGGATGACATCACGCTGTCCCAGTACACAGTTTTCATGAATAACGGCACCGGGATAAATCGTCGTATCGCTGCCAATCGTGACATTGTCGCCAATAAAAACGGACGGGTAAATTGTACAATTGTCACCGATTTTTACATTCTTGCCAATGACGGCATACGCCATGACTGCCGTGTCTTTGCCAATCACAGCGCTGTCATCAATAATGGCTGTTGGATGAATCCCGCCAGCAACAGATTGCCGCGGATGGAAAAGCACGAGGAGCTGTGAAAAAGCCAGTCGAGGGTTTTCTACAACGATGAGTGTGTTGTCTCCGGCAGGCACTTCTTTTTCTACAATCACGGCACCGGCATGAACCTGGGGCAAATATTCGGTGTACGGATCTACGGCAAACGTAATATCCTGCCGGCCTGCTTCTGCCAACCCCTTGACGTCTTCAATGACAGCATCCCCGTTTCCTATTACTGTGCCGCCAAGAAATGCTGCTAATTCCTGTACTGTTTTTTTCACTGTAGACAACCCCTTTACTGCAATTTAGCTATAATATCATCGGTAACATCAATGCCGCCGTTTGGTGCTGCATCTTTCATCATAATGATGCCGATTTTCTTATCTTTGGCAATTTCTCCGGCTTTACTTTGCACATCCGTCATAAACTGCCGCTGCATGCTGGCACCAAAAATATTCAGTTCCTGGTCAGCCTGCTGTTGTTTTTTAGCAAAATCTTCATCAGACATGGTGCCTTTGGCATCCTGCAGTTCTTTCATGACTTCTTTTTGTTTTGCTTCTGTTTTTTCTTTATACTGCTGGACGAGGGGCGCTTCTTTTTGTACGCGGCTCATATCCACCACGCCGACTTTGTCTTCGCTGCCGCAGCCAGCCAGCATGCCTGCGCATGTGACCGTCATTAAAGCAGCTGCCAGCCCTTTCCATATTTTTTTCATGTTGCAATGCCTCCTACTTATGCCAGTTTGGCAATAATATCATCGGTGACATCAAGAGCCGTACCGACTGCTTCATATTCACCGAAAATCATGTCAATTCCCTGTTCTTGTGCCACTTCACTGGCTTTATTACGGATATCTGCCATCATTTCTTCTTTGACAGTATTCAATTCTTTTTCTTTGCTTTCCAGCTTCTCTTTCCACTGGCTGTTCCATACTGCCGGATCGGGACGATCTTGCAGGTCCTTGAGCTGTACCTGAAATGCATTATGGCTGTCAGCACGCCGCTTTTCCAAATCCGCCTTGACGGTTTTGCCATATTGTTCCAGTTCTTCCCTGGCCTGCTGCCGGTGCGGTGCCATAGCCGCATCAATTTCTGCCGTCACAGCTTTCGTGTCCTGCACTGCTGTGCCGTCTTCCCGCATGAGACGCTTCAGCTCTGCCGTCGCTGCAGCTTTTTCGTCAGCTGAAAGAGCCAAATTCTGCAGCTTCAACTGCAAATTAACAATTTTAAGAGTATTTTCATGAGAAACTACAGGATTGGTTTCTTTTTTTTCTTTCAGCAGCTGTTCATACTTCTGCTGCAGCGCATGATTCAGCTCGTTTTCCTTCAATGCGATTTTGGCCTGCAGTTCCTGGTTCAGTGCTTCTGTGCCTGCCGTATCAACTGACGCAAACTTTTCTGACGACATTCCTTCGGCTGCCGCTTTATGGGAATAATTCCACTGTTCAAACTGATATTGGGCTACCATAGCATTATATTCCAGTTCCAGCCGGTGATATTCACTGTAGCGGGGATGGCTCATCATGATATGCTCGACATCTGCATACGCATAGACCGGAGCCGCTTCCTTTTCTGTTTCTGCCGCCGGTTTATGCAGGCAGTGCCAAGCCAGTCCGATGCCTGCCACGACAATGATAATGCCAAGAACGACCGCATATATCCGTTTCATACGGTACCCGTTCCTTAGTTAGATTGCGCGTCGCTCAGCTGTTTGGCAACCTGGTCCGTAATGTCCGTGCCGCCGTAGAGAACTGCACGTTTATCGACTACCAAGACAAGACCTTTGGTATTGGCTACATTGGAAATAGCCGTATCCACTTTGTCTTTGATGCCTTTGTAAATATCTTCCTGTTTTTTGGAAGCTTCATCGCGCATCTTTTGATACAATTCCTGTTTTTGTTCATCTGTCATGTTGGCAGACTGTTCTTCAAATTGTTTTTGGCTGTCTTCAGCAATCTGCTGCAGCTGTTTTTGCGCTTCCTGCGCATCCTTATTGTCCGGTGTAATCAATTTGCTCGTATCAACTACGCCAATATTGCTGGACGGTGCTGCATTGACAGGATTCCCCATCTGCATAACAGCCAGGCCGGCAATACTCAATACAAATACCAGAGCGATGACTCCGGAGAAAATTTTGACATTTCTTTTTTTACCCATTTCTGACATCATAATGGCATTACTCCTTTTTTACAAATATCCGACAATCCTGAGCCAATGGTCATGGTCAGATATAATATATTCCAATCCAATGTAATCATGAAAACGATACATCAGGCCCACTTCGTTTTCATGATGCGTCATATCCCGGTCAATACGCAGCTGCCAGTCTGCACCAAACGGCTGGCGTATCCACCAATGATTGCTGTCATTTTTGGTTTCATGGTGCAGGCCGATACGCGTATCCCTGCCAAAGCGATAAAAGTATCCGGGCATAACGTTCCACGATACGGAGCCAGGCATCCATTCTACACCGGTGTATACTTCGTGATGCGGGCCGATTTTTCTGCCGACCAATGTCCGCAGAACCGTATCATCATCGTGGCTGCGGCCACCGTTTTTGCGTCCTACATCCAGATACATGCCCGCCTGTATATCATAAAAATCGGTCTGTGAATACAGGGTAATCTTGGTATTCTCACCGATTTCTACTTGCGGCGT